>JADHNI010000020.1 GCA_016779585.1 Pseudomonadales bacterium | reverse complement strand
TCTATAGCATCTTCCGGCAATTCGGTAACCGCCGCTGCTGCCGGCGCCGGGGTAGCGGGCTGATCTTCTACCTCCGCTGAGGGCTCTTCTACAACCTCAGCTGAGGGCTCTTCCACAACTTCCGCTGAGGGCTCTTCCAATTCCGCTGAAGGCTCTTCCACAACTTCCGCTGAGGGCTCTTCCAATTCCGCTGAGGGTTCTGGTGCAACAGGTGCCTGTCCGGAGGGATAACCCAGCTTTTCAACTGCAGCCTCCGCAACCTCAAGCATCTGCAGATACGGGTCTCCCGCATTCTCCAGGAGGCGCTCCAGGAAGTAGTCTACGGATGTTACCGCGTCAGCAAGGTCATCCATCTGCTCCAATGGCGGGGTCGCGTTGGTCGCCAACAATGACATCGAGACATAGTTCGCCGCCGATTCAAGCACGTCACCAGCACGACTCTGGTTAACAATCATCAGACCGCCGCGCAACGCTCGCAGGTTGTCAGGCAAATCTGCCAACTTGCTGTGGTCGAAGTCTGAAGAAATGAAATCAATGACGGCATCTTTCGCCGCTGACAAGCCGATTCTTGTTTCCCTGACAACTGCTGCCTGGGCTTCATCCAGACTGGCAAAAGAATCCCCGTCACCCGTGTCATCAGCAGCCATAACCAGGGAGCCGAGCGATGCACCGATTTCAAGCAACACCTGGGCCATTGAGAGAAGCACATCCTCGTCCGGTTCACCGTTCTGCTCGATCTGACGGATGACTTCAACCTGTCTGGAAATCGCGACCTGTTGTTCAGTATTGCCAAGCACAACCATGGTGCTGGAAATCTGCTCGAGATTCGGCAGCAGGGAAACCAGGTCATCTGCATTACGGTTCTGGGCACGCACGTAGAGGTCGAGCTTGTCAGTCACCCCATTCAGTTCTTCAATCAGAATCGTCGCAACCGCCGACATGGTCTCGTCATCGGGCCCGATAGCTACCTCTTCCGGTTCAGGTGCTTCACTGGCATAGAGTTCTTTTAATGCCGAAATGCGCTTGGTCTCTTTCTGCGCACCCTGGATCAGGGTAATCATGCCAATGGCCAGATCTTCACCAACCGGGTCGTTCAGGCCATCCTGCCCTTTCTGTGCAAGCGCCTTCAGATGATCATCGATCTTTTTCAGAAGCGTCGCCGAATTGTTATCCAATTTGATACCGCCATTGGCGATACCCTCAATAGCTGCAAGGCCGAGTTCAGAGAGATTACCCGTAGGAGACTTACCGCAGAGGCGAATCAGCATAGTGAAAAGTTTGCCGATTGTTGTCAGATTTTCCCGAAAGTTGTTCTTCTTGAGGATGGCACCAAGGGATTGCTGGTACTTGGCACGAATCTTCGGCAGGTTACCTTCACCATCAGCCTGGAAAAATGTATTGATAACATCATGACCCGGAGCAGTCGTCAGCGGACTCAGGTCAGGTCCCGCGCCTTCGCTGCCTCCTTCGGCAGGTTCCGATCCCGGGATTCGTTCTTCACCCCGGGCTACTCGAAGGTTATTAACCATGGGCAGGTAGTTGCCTTCGGAATCCTTCTGGTCCCTGTGGAGCCGGTCAAGGTAGGCTGGTAACTGCAGGATCGCCTGCATAAGGGTTTCCTGTGCAGCCCTCAATTCCGGCACAGAATTGTTCATTAGGGACTGTGCGACCTGCTCCATCTCAGCAGCCACCTGGGTAGGTCCTTCAAGTTGAACCATCTTCAAGGTGCCATGAACCTGGTGGATGGCAGTCAGGCAGGAACGCATGCTTGCTGCATCATCTGGTGACTCAGCAACTGCTTCCAGTGCTACCTGGGCATTCTGGAGTGTGTTCGAGAGTTCTCCCTGAATCCACTCGAGTGCTACGTAATCCTGTGTTGCGCTCATGCCACTTACCTAAGTCGTCAGCTCTTACACTATTCCGGCAGTTTAAAGCCACTAACCGAAGATCGGAGTTCGTTCGTCATTTTTGCCAGGTTACCAACCGCCGTTGCTGTTTCCTGGGTACCATCCGTGGTTGCTGTCGTAATCTCCTGAATACTTTTCATCGTATTGGAGATCTTGCCTGCCGAGGCCGCCTGCTGACGCGCAGCATCGGAGATGTTTTCAATAATCTCGGCGAGCGATTTCGACACACCTTCAATTTCACCGAGGGCTACACCCGCGTCCTGTGCCAGGCGGGTACCCTGCACAACCTCTGCTGTTGTCTGCTCCATGGAGCTCACCGCCTCGTTGGTGTCACTCTGGATGGTTTTTACAAGGGCAGAAATCTGTTTCGCAGCAGCACCGGAACGTTCCGCCAGTCGCTGTACCTCATCTGCAACCACCGCAAAACCTTTACCAGCATCACCTGCCATCGACGCCTGGATAGCCGCATTCAATGACAGGATGTTTGTCTGGTCTGCGATGTCATTAATAAGGGCAACAATGTCACCAATTTCCTGGGAGCTTTCACCCAGTCGCTTGATTCGTTTTGCCGTTTCCTGGATCTGGCCACGAATATTGTCCATGCCATCGATGGTGTTCTGCACCACAACCGCACCTTTGCTTGCGATATCCACTGAGCGCTCCGCTACCGAAGATGACTCCGCCGCGTTGTAGGACACCATATCAATAGAAACAGCCATCTCGTTCACAGCTTCCGACACCTGGGCGATTTCATCCGCCTGCCGCTGCGATGCTTCAGAAAGCGCACTGACAGATCGCCGTGTCTGGTCAGCAGCGGTGGATACTTCACCTGAAGTTTCGTTGATCTTGGAAACCAGTCCACGCATCTGGTCAATGGAGAAGTTAATGGAATCAGCAATTGCACCAGTGAAACTCTCTGTCACTGTTGCCTGAACACGCAGGTCACCGTCAGCCAGGTCAGCAAGTTCATCAAGCAGTTGCAGAATAGCTGACTGGTTCTCTTCATTCTGCATCGTGGTCTCACTGACACTCGTATTGGATGCGCGATAAACGACGAAGGTTATGACGAAGAAAACAATGAGCATGCCGGCAGCAAGTGCATAGGCGATTTCAATAGACGCAAACGCATGACCACCCTCAAGTTCTGTCACTGAACGAACAAGACCATCTATCGAGGGTGAAAGCTCAGCCACGCCCGCATCCAGGGCGGCGACCATGGTACGCAGTTCAGTCAAGTCCTTGGCCTGAGTGAGCAGGGTTGTTGTGCTTGCTGTGACAGATCGAAACAGTTCTTCCATACGACTCAGGTTACCCAGCACCTCGGGGTCTGTGACCGCGGTCAACACCAGGTTATCGTCGCCATTCCTGAAACCTCGAAGAACGGCGCGGAACGTTTGGCTGTCCCTGGTGAACTGATCTTCCAACGACTGATCATGGCCACGGTCGACCAGCTTATCGATGGTGTGGCCAATTCGCTCAATCAGCAGCGCCTGACGCTGCGCCGTAACGATCTCGTTAGGAGCTACGTTAGCTCGAGCCATAGCTCGAACCATCTTGTTGCTTTCCTGCTGGATCAGTTGCAGGTTGATGTTAATGTCTGCGCTGCTTTCCTTGAGGCCATTCAGGGAGTCACGTTTCTGGATGATCGCATCAATCCTGGGCGTCACATTACCCCAGAGATTTGACACCTGTGACACTGAACCCTGAATTGAGTCAGGTGCATTTCCAAGTGCACCCAGCTGTTGATCAAACGAGTTTTTGTCCGCTGAAAGCGCATTGATCGCATTCGGGTTACCGGCAATCGCGAGTGCACCATTTTTTACCACTCCCAGGGCAAGACCCTTAAGCTGGGATGCTGGTTGCAGGTGTGGATTGCCACCCGTGGCGCTGCTCAACAGGTAGAGGTTGGCAAAGAATGCCAGGACCAACACCACCAGAAGGCCAACCATGCCCAGCATTACAGGACTGCTCAGCGCGTTCTTGGATTTTCCTTCAGCCATCTTCCTACTACAGTTTATTGGGTGGCCATCGCCAGTTTTTCGAGGCGAGGGTCACCGGACAGCGATGCAAGACTCAAAACTGGCCATACAACACCGGCTATCTGATATGAGCCCTGCACGAAGCTGGCGAACATTTCCGGCACGTCCTCTGCTACTGCAGAGTACGCATCACTGGGGAAATGCTGCATACCGAATGAATCGTCAATCATAAAACCCAGCAGGTTTTCTTCGTCTTCAATTGCGAGTACCCGTCGTTGAGCCCTCGGCAAGGTTGATGCCTGGCCAAAAAAAAGCGCCAGATCAATCACGGTCATCAGCCGGCCGCGTACGTTACTCACACCAACTACAAAATTCTTCACACCGGGAATGCGAGTCACCTGGGGGACCCGCATTAGTTCGCTGACATCTTCCATGCTGCTGACAAAGCGCTGACCCAAAAGGTTAAAGCCAAGCCCGGTTGAGTGCGTTTGTGCAGATTGAATCTCGGGCAGGGCAATCGCGGTTGCCCTGGATTTGGCAGCCATATCAGCCAGCGTTGAAAAGGCGCTTAATTCACTCATCACATGCACGCCTGCATTATGGACACCAGTTCCTGGGTATCGACAGGCTTGGTGATGTATCCCTTTGCACCCTGCCGTTGCCCCCAAACCTTGTCTGTTTCCTGATTCTTGCTGCTGACGATGATCACGAAGATATGTTTGGCGCTCTCCCCTCTGGCAATCTGTCGGGTGGCCTGGAAACCATTCATGTCAGGCATGACAATATCCATCAGGACGATATCCGGCTGTTCCTTCACAGCCATCTCGACCCCTTCCCTGCCATTGTCAGCCGTGATGACCTCGTGACCCATTTTCTCCAGCATCTCTTTGAACTGGAAAATTTCAGTCGGTGAATCGTCGACAACTAGTATCTTGGACATCTTCGCGCTCCGTGCCGTCGACTACCTATTTCACGTGGTCCCGAATCGCACTAAGCAGTTCGTCCTTGCTGAACGGCTTGGTGAGATACTGATCGGACCCGACAATCCGGCCCTTCGCCCGATCAAACAATCCGTCTTTACTGGAAAGCATGATCACCGGGGTGCTTTGGAAGTCTGCGTTGTTCTTGATGAGCGCACACGTCTGGTAACCGTCCAGCCGCGGCATCATGATATCGACAAAGATAATGGCGGGTTGAGAATCTGCAATCTTGGCAAGAGCGTCGAAACCGTCGGTCGCGGTGATTACTTCACAGCCAGCTTTCGATAATAAAGTCTCTGCGGTTCGGCGAATGGTCTTTGAGTCATCAATGACCATGACTTTCACACCATCAAAATTGTCGTCCATAGTTCCTACCCTGTAACTCTTTCACCCCAAGAGAAGGTCATCGCCGGTCGTAGAATTTGCCAACGTCAAATGTGCGAAAAACGCATTGCTTCCGGTAAGTTGTAACGCATTTTGTAATACAGTTGTTAAGCTCAATCCATAAGTACCCGACACTTAAGGGAATTTTCTCACACTATTGCGCAAGTTGGTTTACAATAATGCACGTTCGGGAAGTGCCAAGAGCACGGCTGTTTTCCGGATTTTTTCCGTGGGCACTGATGCTCACACAAATGTCACGCCGCGCCAAGAGGATAGTCGAGTTGAACTATTCGATCGGGGTCCTGATGGACCCTATAGAATCTATAAACCCTAAGAAAGACAGTACTTTAGCGATGATGCTCGCCGCCCAGAAGATGGGCTGGACAGTCTCGGTATTCACCCAGGCTGATCTTGCGATCGAGGATGGCACTATCGTGATCAAGCGACGGGAAGTCGAGCTCTTCGAGGATCTGAACACCTGGTTTCGAGACGTCAAAACAGCGTCAGGTCCCGCATCGGATTTCGATGCCATCTTGATGAGGAAAGACCCGCCGTTTGATATGGAGTACATATATGCGACATATCTTCTTGAAATTGTTGAAGATTCTGGCACTCCTGTCTTGAACCGGCCCGGCAGTATCCGCGACTGCAATGAAAAGCTTTTCGCATTGCGTTTTCCGCAATGCTGTCCTCCGCATATGGTCAGCAGGGACCCGGATTTACTCAGGGCATTCCATACGAAACACCAGGATGTAATCTACAAGCCGCTCGATGGCATGGGAGGTACCTCCATCTTTCGGGCTAAAGAAGACGAACACAACCTGTCAGTCATCATTGAAACCCTGACCCGGTACGGCCAGGTGCAGACCATGGTGCAGAAATACATTCCCGAGATCGTTGATGGGGACACTCGTATCCTGATGATCAACGGCGAAGCTGTCCCCTACGGGCTGGCACGGGTGCCGCTGCAGGGAGAGACTCGTGGCAATCTTGCCGCGGGCGGCTCCGCGGTTGGACGCGAACTTACCGAACGTGATCACTTCATCTGTAAAGAAGTAGGGCCGGTTTTGAAGGAAAAGGGCCTATACTTTGTCGGGATTGACGTCATAGGGGATTATCTGACAGAGATCAACGTCACATGCCCCACCTGCATCAGGGAACTGGACGCCGCCTTTGACCTCGACATAGCTGGAGACTACATGCGGTTCATTGAAAGCGAGATCCTGAAACACAACTAATGGCAGCCGTTACTCCAGCCAACCTGCCTCCGGAAGTCAGCCCCGGTGACCGTCTAAGTTTCACCCTGTTCCTTGCCGTTGCCATTCACGCGGCACTGATACATGGCGTCACCTTTACCTACGTGACCAGCAAACCGTCGACTCACACGATGGAAGTGACACTGGCCCAACAGCGATCCAAAAACCGACCGGATAAAGCTGATTTCCTGGCGCAGTTTAACCAGACCGGTAGTGGCACACTGGATGAAAAGGCCCTGATGACATCACCTACAGAAGCGAGATTCCAGGATACGGAAATCCGCGAAACCAGCCAGGAGATGCCGCAGGAACAAGCCAGGAAAACGATCGAGCACAAACAGACGGTTGTCACCACTACCGCAAATACAGATCGCAAGGTTGCACTGGACAGCGAACTCACCGACGCGCAACCACTCGAGACAGAATTTGAAAGTGACAAAACCCTGCGCACGCGAGCACTGGAAATCGCGAGCCTAGAAGCCCGCCTGGACCGGCAGCGCCAGGTCTATGCCAAGCGTCCACGCATCAAGAGACTTACCAGCCTCTCCACGGCGTCCAGTGCAGATGCCTTTTACCTGAATTCCTGGCGACGCAAGATCGAAAGCATCGGCAACCTGAACTATCCTGAAGAAGCCAGGCGCAACAAACTTTATGGCTCACTCAGGTTGATGGTTGCCATTCTTCCCGACGGAACGTTGAAGGAAGTTGAGTTACTGGAGTCATCAGGTCACCAGGTACTGGATGACGCCGCTATTCGCATTGTTCGCCTCGCAGCGCCTTATGCACCTTTCCCGGATGAACTCAGGGAGACAACGGACGTGCTGGAAATTATCAGGACCTGGCAGTTCCGCAAAGACTCGTCCCTGCGGAGCTACTGATGTCTGACTTTTCTTCTCTGGCTGGTCAGCTGCTTGTCTCGCTACCCAGTATGCAGGGCGATTATTTTTCGCACACAGTGACGCTTTTGATCGAGCACAATGAAGACGGCGCTTTCGGGCTGGTCATTAACAAGCCCCTGGATTCAGAACTTTCAGATCTGCTGGTCGACAGTGAACTGCAGTGCCCGGAGGGCATAAGGGTTCTGGAGTCTGGCCCTGTGGAGCAGCATCGACTGTTCTTCCTGCATACCAGTGACCAGGTTTTTGAGAATTCTCACCCGATTAATGATCACGTCAGCCTGACTACTTCCATGGACGTATTCGACGCACGGGGCGAGACTCTACCGGCTCACCTGCTGGCAGGTCTTGGCTACGCAGGCTGGTCCGGTGGCCAGCTGGAAGAGGAGATACGCGCAGATGTCTGGCTGGTCGTGCCCTACCTCAACGACATCATTTTTGACGTTCCTTTTGAGGAAAGGCCCGAATTTGCTGCAAGGGCAATTGGCATTGATCTTAACCTGATATCACCAAATCCCGGACACGGTTGATGGCGTCTTTCATCATGGGTTTCGATTTCGGTACGACGAAGATCGGCGTCGCCATTGGCCAAAAAATTACCGGCACTGCGACCCCGATCGCGATTGTTCCAGCAAAGGATGGCATCCCGGACTGGTCGATACTGGACAAGCTGATGAAAGAGTGGCAGCCGGAGGTGTTCGTGGTTGGATTGCCTATCAACATGGACGGCACCGAGAGTGATATGTCACTGGCTGCGCAGAAGTTTTCCCGAAGACTGAACGGCCGTTACCAAAAAACCGCGCACCTGATGGACGAGCGGCTCAGTACGTTTGAAGCGAAATCGTTTGATGATCCGGACCAGTTAGACGCGATTGCTGCGAAGCTCATTCTAGAAAGCTGGCTGGCGAACTGATTCAGTTTCTCGCGAGCTTCGTTAAGCGAGCGCGCCCGGGTAGAGGGTCGCGACAGACTGGAGGGCATGGATAGCCCGAAAGTCAGCGTTACATGGATGTACTCGAGCGGTGGCGCGACCCACTAGCCGTGGCAGTGAGCCTGGTGAGATGTTCGCGAAACTATTGTTGGCTTATTCCCCAGAGTCCTCGAGCGACAGCCCCTGGGCCGGTACAAAGTTCGGCTGGTCCGAGCCCCCGGAGAGCTTGATCAGCAGACGCAGGTCGTTCGCGGAGTCCGCTGACGCCAGCGCGGATTCGTAGGATATCTGGCCATCTCGGTAAAGCTGGTACAGCGCCTGGTCGAAAGTCTGCATGCCCTGTTCCGTGGACTTGGTCATGATTTCTTTCAGCGCGTGGACGTCACCTTTCTTGATCAGGTCTGAGACGAGTGGTGTATTAATCAGGACTTCAATCGCCGCGCGCCGCCCCTTGCCATCGATAGTTGGCACCAGCTGCTGGGCCACCATGCCTCGAAGGTTAAGGGAAAGATCCATCCAGACCTGGTGCTGCCGATCAGCCGGAAAGAAGTTGATAATCCTGTCCAGCGCCTGGTTTGCGTTATTCGCGTGAAGTGTCGCCAGGCAAAGGTGGCCGGTTTCGGCAAAGGCAACCGCGTAATCCATGGTTTCAGCGGTTCTGATCTCACCAATCATGATCACATCCGGTGCCTGACGAAGCGTGTTCTTCAGCGCGATTTCAAAGCTTGGGGTATCAACACCAACTTCGCGCTGCGTCACCATGCATCCCTTGTGCTCATGAACAAATTCGATAGGGTCCTCGATGGTGATGATGTGTCCCTTGGAATTAGCATTTCGATAGCCGATCATCGAAGCAAGCGATGTGGACTTTCCGGTACCGGTTGCGCCCACAAAAATAATCAGACCACGTTTTGTCATCGCCAGTTTCTTGATGACTTCAGGAAGCTGAAGCTCATCGACGCTGGGGATTTCGGTTTCAATTCTTCGAAGTACCATGCCCGCAAAGTTGCGCTGATAAAAAGCGCTGACCCTGAAACGCCCAGCAGTAGGTGAGTGAATCGCGAAATTACATTCCCGTTCTGCTTCAAACTCCTGGATCTGCGCTTCATTCATCGTCGCGTGCACCATCTCCCTTGCCTGTTCCGGCGTGAGAGCGGTTTTCGACATAGGAACCATTTTGCCGCTGACTTTGATTGACGGTGGCAGACCTGCCGTAATAAAGAGGTCAGACGCACCCTGCTCCACTACAACTTTCAGGAGTTTGTCAAAATCAATCATGGTCTTCTATCCTGTAAATCTCTTGGCTTGAGCTTCAGTCAGCTCGTCGGTTACTTGAAATCATCCGGCATCTTGGCTTTTTCCTTTGCCGCTTCTTTCGTGATGACATTTTTCTCGAGCAGTGTCTTCAGGCACTGGTCCAGGGTCTGCATACCCAGCTGAGCACCAGTCTGGATTGCGGAATACATCTGTGCCACCTTGTCTTCACGAATCAGGTTCCGAATTGCAGGTGTACACATCATGATCTCGTGTGCCGCCACTCGACCACCACCAACTTTCTTCAGCAGCGTCTGTGAAATCACAGCTGCCAGTGACTCTGACAACATGGATCTCACCATGGATTTTTCCGCAGCCGGGAATACGTCAATAATTCGGTCAATGGTTTTTGCGGCAGAAGACGTGTGCAGCGTACCAAATACCATGTGACCCGTTTCAGCTGCTTCAAGGGCGAGCCGAATAGTTTCAAGGTCACGCATCTCACCTACCAGGATAATGTCCGGGTCTTCACGAAGAGCGGAACGCAGTGCTTCGTTAAAACCCAGGGTATCCCTGTGTACTTCCCTTTGGTTGACAAGGCACTTTTTACTTTCGTGCACGAATTCAATTGGGTCTTCCACGGTCAGAATGTGCTGGTACCTGGCGTTGTTGATGTAATCGAGCATAGCTGCGAGCGTTGTACTTTTGCCGGAACCAGTCGGGCCAGTTACCGTCACCATACCTCGCGGCGTTTCACTGATTTTTCGAAAAATCTCCCCCATACCCAGTTCTTCCATGGATAGCACCTTGGAAGGAATGGTTCTGAAGACACCGCCCGCACCGCGATTATGGTTAAACGCGTTCACTCGGAAGCGCGCAACACCCGGCACCTCAAACGAGAAATCGCACTCGAAGAACTCTTCATAGTCCTTGCGCTGCTTGTCGTTCATGATCTCGTAGATCAGCGAGTGCACCTCTTTGTGGTCGAGGGCGGGCAGGTTGATTCGCCGAATGTCACCGTCTACCCGAATCATCGGAGGCAAACCCGCTGAAAGATGCAAATCAGAAGCGCCCTGCTTTTCACTGAATGCCAATAATTCTGTAATGTCCATAACACTGTCCTGGGGCCATAAACTGTAGAGCAGTATAACCCCCGTATTCCCAGTCTGCAGCCAGCTATAATAAAGACATGTCTGATATATCAAGCCGTCTCGCTGACATCCGCAAACGCATCGAAACCACCTGCCAGCATTGCGCCCGCGACCCGGCCGAGGTGCACCTGCTTGCTGTAAGCAAAACCAAGCCAATTTCCCTGGTTGAAGAAGCTCACAGGGCGGGTCAGCAGGATTTTGGTGAGAATTACCTCCAGGATGCGTTACCAAAAACCCAGGGGCTGGCATCGGCCACCTGGCACTTTATTGGTGCGATCCAGAGCAACAAGACGCGCGAGATTGCCAATCATTTTGACTGGGTTCACAGCGTCTCATCTGAAAAGATCGCAAGGCGGCTTTCAGAACAACGAGCCCCGGAACTCGGCCCACTCAAGGTACTGATCCAGGTGAATACGTCACAGGAACACCAGAAAAGCGGTGTTAACCCGGATAAAGCCCTCTCAATTGCCCGTTTTGTCGCCGAGCAGCAAAACCTGGAACCAGCAGGACTTATGACCATTCCCGCCGCGTCGGCTGACGCAGAGCTACAACGCCAACCATTTAGAGTGTTACGAGAGACCCGTGACCACATCCGGGACACAACAGGCATCGAAGGTTTCCAGCATCTTTCCATGGGTATGACCGGGGACTTCGAAGTGGCCATCACTGAGGGCGCAACTTGGATTAGAATTGGCACGGCAATATTCGGATCACGCTCATAAGAGCACATTCACAAGGAACGCTTCATGTCCTCTATCGCATTTCTCGGCGCCGGTAATATAGCGCAGGCCATCATGGGCGGCTTGCTTGGCAGCGGTGGCCTTTCTGGCAATGAGGGCCACAAACTATTTGCTTTCGATCCGGTTGATGCCTGCCGCGAAGCCGCTTCAGATATCGGCGCCACAATTTCCGGCAGCAACCGGGAAGCCATTGAACAGGCGGAGGTTGTCATGCTGTGTGTGAAACCGAGCGTGGTTCCTGCACTGGTTGAAGCAGAGGCCGCTTCCCTGAAAGACAAGCTGACCATCAGCGTTGCCGCAGGCATCACAACCGAAACGATACTGGGGCAACTTGGTCCTGATGCTGCCGTGGTTCGCTGTATGCCCAACACACCCGCGCTGGTAAAAACCGGCATGACCGCGCTCTTCGCCACATCGGGTGTCAGTGATGCACAAAAACAACTGGCGCAGGGTATTCTATCCGCGGTTGGCGAGACGCTCTGGGTCCGGGACGAAAGCGCCCTGGACGCCGTGACGGCAGTTTCAGGTTCAGGTCCCGCCTATTTCTTTATGATGATGGAAGCCATGATTGCGGCTGCGGAAGCAGAAGGACTGGACGCCGAAACAGCAAGACAGCTGGTTCTGCAGACGGCGCTTGGCGCCTCAACCATGGCGCATGCGAGTGACGAATCACCGGCACAACTACGAATCAACGTAACCTCACCAGGTGGAACCACCCAGGCAGCGCTGGAAACCTTTGAAGCACTGGGACTGCCGGATACAGTGAGGAAAGCCGTGAATGCTGCCCGGATTCGATCTGAGGAACTCTCCCAATCGTAGTAACCTTAAGTTGGTAACCTGTTTGGTAACCCACTTGGAAAACCAGACCCAGTTGCAATTATCCAGGACGGACCCATGACACAGAATTTTGTCGGCGCAGGTATTTTCCTTATACAGACATTCAGCAGTCTGTATCTCATCGTCATACTACTGCGAGTTCTGATGCAAGCCTCACGCGTGGACTATTACAACCCGATCTGCCAGGCCATTGTGAAACTCACCGATCCTCCGGTCAAGCCACTGAAGAAACTACTGCCTGCTGTCCGCGGAGTTGATTTCGCCACGCTTGTCGTTGCGCTGGTGGTGCAGTTGCTGGCTGTCTGCCTGGTCATGACGATCAGCGGTGGATACTTCTTTCACCCAGCGTATGTTGCCTGGTCCATGGTGGGTGTCGTTTCTACCATCTTTGATATCTATTTCTTCGCACTGATCGTGATGGTCATCACCAGCTGGATCGCACCCTACTCGAACCATCCGGCACTGGCGCTGGTGCACCAGCTCACCGATCCGATTTGTACGCCAGCAAGAAAGCTCCTGCCGCCGATGGGCGGGCTCGACTTTTCAATCATCCTGGTATTCGTGGCTATCACGTTAATCGATACCTACCTGGTGATTCGTCCGCTCGCGATCATGCTGGGTATTCCACAGGGCCTGATTCTCGGCCTGTAGCATGCGCACCCTCACCAGCCTTTTCCTGCTTTCCATATTGGTTCTGGCGCCAACGCCGGGTTTAACCGCGCAATACGTCGACCACAACGGCTACCGAATTCACTACACCACCTTCTCCAGCATGATCATCCCTGCGGATGTGGCGGCATTGCATGACATCGTACGGGCGGAAAACCGGATCGTCCTGAACGTGTCAGGCATCCGGAATAACGAACCCGTCAGCCTTGAAGTAAACGGACTTGTGACCAACCTGCTGAACCAGCAGTACGACCTTGAGTTCGAGGAAGTAAACGAGAGTGAAGCCATCTATTACCTGGCGAATCATCTCGCCCTGGAACAGGACATCCTGCGATTTAGCCTTACTGTCAGACTCGAGGATGGAGACACCGTGCCCATCAGCTTTCTGAGGCGGTATGACTGATGAAGTTCGTACTGGCTAGCGGGAACCAACACAAGGCAGAGGAGATCTGCGCAACTTTACCGGGGGAGTTTGAGCTGGTGCGCCAGTCAGATCTGGGGGTAGATTCAGCAGAAGAAACAGGCAGTACTTTCATCGAAAATGCCCTGATTAAGGCGAAACACGCCGCTTCGCTGACAGCCCTGCCGGCCATCGCCGATGACTCGGGCATCTGTGTTGCTGCATTAAACGGCGCGCCAGGCATTTACTCCGCGCGTTATGCAGGGATCCATGCCACTGACGGAGAAAACATCGAAAAACTGCTTTCGGCCATGAATGGTATTGAAGAGCGTTCTGCTTTTTTCTACTGCGTTCTGGTCTGCCTTGACCATGCTGCAGACCCAACACCGCTCATCGCAGAAGCAAGGTGGCCGGGAACCATCACGATGGCATCGAGTGGCAAAGGAGGCTTTGGCTACGATCCTGTTTTCCTGCCCGATGGGCTGGATCGAACTGCAGCAGAACTCGAACCTGCCGAAAAAAACGACATCAGTCACCGGGGCCAGGCACTGAAACTGCTGGCGCAGAGCCTGCGTGAACGATACAACCCCTGACATCCCGCTCAGCCTGTACATTCACTTTCCCTGGTGTATCAGGAAATGTCCTTACTGCGATTTCAACTCCCATGAGTCAAAAGGTGATATTCCATTTGCTGAATATATAGACACCCTGATCAGGGATCTTGATAAAGAACTGTCAACTGAACGAAGGGGTGGGCTCGTTTCCATATTCATGGGAGGCGGCACACCAAGCCTGTTTCCCGACGCTGAAATCAACCGTCTGCTGAGATTAATCAGCGATCGTATCGATATCTCAGAATCCGAGATTACGCTGGAGGCCAATCCGGGTACCTTTGATCAATCACACTTCGATGGTTATCGGCAGGCGGGTGTAAACAGGATCAGTATCGGTGCCCAGAGCTTTTCCCCTGCCGCGCTGGATAAGCTTGGCCGGATACATGCACCAGAAGAGACTGAACGTGCTTTTGAGGGCGCGAGAGCCGCGGGTTTCGAACGGATCAATCTCGATCTCATGCACGGCCTGCCCGGGCAGAACCTTGAGGAAGCAATGCAGGATCTGGATCGTGCGATCAGGCTTGGACCAGAGCACGTCTCCTGGTATCAGCTGACCATCGAACCAAATACGGTGTTCTACAAGCGCCCCCCGGAATTGCCAGTGGAAGATATACTCGCCGAAATTACCACTGCAGGTCAGCGACAGCTCGAAGCGGGTGGATTCACGCAGTACGAAACGTCAGCCTATTGCAGGAGCGGCGAGCAGGCGCTGCACAATCTGAACTACTGGCAGTTCGGTGACTACCTCGGCATCGGAGCCGGGGCACACGGCAAGGTTACCAGGGGCAGGAACATCATCAGGTCATCGAAAACACGCATACCAGCGGACTACCTGCGGGAGCCCACCGCTAACGAAAGTGTTGTGGCGCAGGAAGAGCTGGCACTGGAATTCCTGATGGATGCGCTGCGCCTGACAGATGGATTTGATTTTGCACTCTTCGAAAGAAGAACCGGTCTCGCCAGGCAATCACTGGAAAGCTTCCAGGAAAAAGCTCTCAGCAGGAGCCTGATCGAGTTGACGGCAGACTCCATCGTTCCAACGGAACGGGGCCGTATGTTCCTTAATGAGCTTCTGCTACTCGCTGACTGAGGTTATTTCACAACTTTGGACAACCACGCAAGATCGTTAATCTTGTGGCCGAGGCGTAACCCTCTTCGTTCAAATTTTGTTTCCGGGCGTGCGGGCGCGTCAACTCGCTGGAAATCGGGATAAGCCTCAAGCAGCGTTTCAACGTCCTCTGCATAGGGTTCCCAGTCGGTAGCGAAGTGAATCATTCCACCGTGGGTCAACTTGCGCTCCAGGAGCCCAACGAAGGCAGGCTGCATGATACGACGCTTGTGATGGCGCTTTTTTGGCCATGGGTCCGGAAAGAATATCTGCACCCGTTCCAGCGAGCCATCAGCAATGCACTGGTTCAGTACCTCTATACTGTCCTCGGCAAACACTCGTACGTTTCCCAGCCCCTGGTCGCGCAGCAGCATCAGCAGGTGACCCACACCGGGGCGATGTACCTCCACGCCAATGTAGTTGATGTCAGGGTTTTCCAAAGCCTGGGTCGCGAGGGATTCACCCAGGCCAAATCCGATTTCAAGGTGTACCGGATTTCTGTTACCGAACAAATCCGCGAAAACCAGCGCACCGTCCTTCAGTTCGCAACCGAAGGTCGGCCAGGTTTCTTCAAGGGCTTTCTCCTGGCCCGGTGTCAGCCGACCCTGCCTCAGGACAAAAGATCTGATGCGACGTTCCATCATCGGCAGCTCAGCCGACTTTCTGCAAACCACCGACGAGGAGTGCTATCCAGCCAGCAATAAAACACAGGCCACCCAAGGGGGTAACCGGACCGAGCCAGCGCATTTCCGTCAGTACAAGACCATAGAGTGAGCCGGAGAACATGAGGATTCCTGCCATAAAGGCGTAAAGACTGATTTCAAAGGCGAGAGAGCGACCAACCTGTCCATAAAGAATGGCAACCAGCAGGAGAGCGAGGGCATGTATCAGTTGGTACTGGACGGCCGTTTCAAAAGTTTGCATCAGCCTCGGTTCCAGGGAGTCTCGCAGGCCATGCGCACCAAACGCACCGAGGATCACCCCCAGGGCTCCGGAAAGGGCGGCATAGGCAACGGCAATCTTGAGAATCATGTTCTCTAACTGAAACAGCTCTTTAGCTTTTTAAGGGCATTGGCTTCAAGCTGCCGGATGCGTTCAGCAGACACGCCAAACTGGTCCGCCAGCTCATGCAGGGTAGCCTTTTTTTCCACCAGCCAGCGCTGTCGCATGATTTCCCTGGACCGTTCGTCCAGCGTTGAGAAGGCATGGTTAAGTTTGTCGCGTTCCGCCTGGAACTGATTATCTGCCTCGGCAATTCGGGCAGGGTCTCCAGTCGCATCTGTGAGGTACTGCGCTGGAGCAAACGTATCATCATCATCGCCATCCACTTCAAATGCTTCATCAGAGACGGCCAGGCGGTTTTCCATTTGCCGAACATCCTCAGGGTCGACACCGAGGTCCCGAGCCACGTCCCGAACTTCCTGGTCATTCATCCAGCCGAGGCGTTTTTTCGCGCTGCGCAGGTTAAAAAAAAGTTTTCGCTGTGGCTTGGTGGTCGCCACCTTCACAATGCGCCAGTTCTTCAGGATAAACTCGTGAATTTCAGCCTTGATCCAGTGCACGGCAAATGACACCAGACGAACGCCGAACTCCGGGTTGAAGCGCTTAACAGCCTTCATCAGACCGACGTTGCCTTCCTGGATCAGGTCAGCTTCTGACAAACCGTAACCAGAGTAGGCCTTTGCTACATATACCACAAAGCGTAAGTGAGCCATTACTAACTGCCTGGCAGCGTCGAGATCACCATCGTGGTAAAGGCGATCAGCCAGTGCCTTTTCCTCTTCCGGGGAAAGCACGGCTATCGTGCTGACCACCTTGATGTAGGCATCCAGGTTGGCACCCGGAGCTCCGGGATTCAGTACAGGCATTGGTACCAGTTTGTCAGTCATCTCAACATGTTATACGAGATTTTGGGCGGCGAAGTTTAGCACTCCGGGGAAAGGGCTGCTAATTTTATTGAGGCTCGATATCCGCCAGATGGCGGGATACAGCGAGAATTGCACCAAGCGTTCCAAGAAGAGCCCCGGTCACAAGCAACAGGAGTGCGCCCAGGAAACCGGGTCCATGAAGGGCGAAATCATTGCGGTAACTCTGAGCCAGCTGTTCAACCGGTGAAGACAGCAAAAACAGGCTTAACCACAGCAGCAACAGCGCCACAATGGCACCACCCAGCCCATACCAGAAACCCAGGTAGAGGAAAGGCCGGCGCACAAAGGCATCTGTACCACCTACGAGCTTCACGACCTCGATCTCCTGGCGCCTGTTTTCAATGGCGAGGCGAATGGTATTACCCATAACCAGCATGACACCGAGCGCCAGCACCGATGCAAGGGCAGTGACCAGGCGCTCAGCAAAGACCAGCAGGGCAAAAAGGCGCTCAAGCCACTTCAGGTCGACTGAGACGCGCTCGACCAGTTCATGCTCTTCCCAGACCGACACCAGCGATGATAGATCCAACGGGTCCGGTGAAAGGGGAATCACTTCAATCACATGGGGCAGGGGATTTCGTTCCAGGGTGCTCAGTACTTCTCCAAAACCGGATCGGTTCTGGAACTCGCGTAGCGCATCGTCTGATGAGATAAACACCGCTCTGTCAATGTCTACTCGTCTTTCAATCTCCGCGGAAAAACTACGACCAAGATCTAACGTCACCTCACTCTTCAGGTAGAGACTCATCCGGGGTTTTCCACCCCAGTCGCCACTGATTTCCGCCACATTCTGGAGCACCACAAAGAGAATCGCCGGCAGGCCCAGTGCAACACCAATAACAAGCCAGGTCATGGTACTGGAGAAGGGGTTTGCCAGAAGTTGGTGCAGGGTTTCCAGGGCAACCCGCCTGTGATGCGCCGCCCAGGCACTAAGCTTATCTGATCGACGCGTAATGGATGTGGTTGCCCCCTGGTTTTTTACTGACTGGCTTTTTACTGACTGGTTTCTTACTGAATGGCTTCTTGTGCCTGACATCAGGAAGTCTCCAGACTCGCGAGTCTTCCCTGGCGCAAAATCAGTTCCCGTTTTTCCATCCTTTTAACCAGATCGAGGTCGTGAGTGGCTATGAGCAGACTGACACCGACCTGGTTGAACTGACTGAACAGGTTCATGATTTCCTGGGAAAGCTCAGGATCCAGGTTTCCGGTGGGTTCATCAGCCAGCAAGAGTGGGGGTTTGTTGACCACGGCCCGGGCTATACCCACGCGCTGTTGTTCACCCCCGGATAAGGACTGGGGAAATTTCTTTTCTTTATCTGACAGGCCAACCTTCGAAAGCGCTGCACGTACTCTCCTGCCAACTTCCCTGGGAGAGTAACCGGCAATTGTCAGCGGCAGGGCAACGTTGTCGTATACGCTCCGATCAAACAGCAACTGGTGGTTCTGGAAGACCACACCTATGTTTCTCCTGACGTGGGGAATCTGTCGGCTGGATACACGATTCAGGTTTGTGCCGCCAACAAAGACCTGGCCCTGACTCGCCCGCTCCATCAGGATAATAAGTTTCATGAGGGTGCTTTTACCCGCACCGGAATGCCCGGTCAGGAATGCCATTTCTCCATCAGCCAGTTCAAAGCTGACCCTGGAGAGTGCTTCAGAGCCGCCCTCGTAGCGCTTGCTGACCTCGTCAAATCTGATCATGTATCGTCAAACAAAGCCTCAACGAATTCTTCAACCGAGAAGGGGCGCAGATCATCAATCTGTTCACCAACGCCGACAAATCGAATAGGAATTCCAAGCTGTCTCGCCAGGGCGAATATCACACCGCCTTTCGCTGTTCCGTCCAGTTTGGTCAACGCCAGACCACTGACAGACACTGCTCTCTGGAACTCTGATGCCTGGGACAATGCGTTCTGGCCCGTACCGGCATCCAGCACGAGCATCACCTCATGAGGAGCTGAATCATCGAGCTTGCCGAGTACCCGGGTAATCTTTTGCAGTTCATCCATCAGGTTCTTCTTGTTCTGCAGCCGTCCTGCTGTATCTGCAATGAGCACATCCACATCGCGCGCCCGCGCTGCGGCCAGTGCATCGTAAATCACAGATGCGCTGTCGGCGCCGGTATCCTGCGCGACAACTGGTACATCATTTCGCTCTCCCCAGACCTTAAGCTGTTCGACCGCAGCTGCCCGAAACGTATCACCGGCAGCGAGCATCACAGATTTACCTTCACCCTGAAGCTTCTTGGCCAGCTTGCCAATGGTCGTGGTCTTGCCAACACCATTAACGCCAACCATAAGGATGACAAAGGGTGAATGAGTTTCAGTATCGAGCGGTATTTCAACCGGCTTCAGGATACCTGCCAGGGATTCACGCAGGTGTTTGTTGACTGCCTGCACGTCGCCCAGTTCCTTGCGGCTGATAAGACCTGTCAGCTCACTGAGGATATCCTGAGTAGCAGAAACGCCGACATCGGATGTGAGGAGAATTGTCTCCAGCTCCTCGAGCAGTTCATCATCGAGCTCCTTTGCACCCAGGAAGACGCTCTGGATACCTTCCGACAATTTTGATCGGGTCCTTCCAAGTCCGGATTTAAGGCGGGCAAACAATCCCGGCTTGTCTTCACTGGATCCTTCTGCAACATTAGCTGGCATCTGCTTGCTGACTAGTCCTTTTTATTCGTGGGGAGTTAAAGATACATGCAACATCATGATCGTACCCTGAGGATTATCGGCGGAAACTGGCGCGGTCGCAAAATTACCTTTCCCCAAAAAGACGCTGTTCGACCAACGGGCGATCGCGTGCGCGAAACCCTGTTCAATTGGCTGATGCATGACATTCACGGCGCCCGGTGTCTTGACCTCTTTGCGGGCAGTGGTGCCCTGGGTATCGAAGCGCTTTCCAGGGGCGCAGAATCCGTAGTTCTTGTCGAACAGAACAGACTCGTTGCGAAAAGCATTGAAGCCAATCTGGAAAAACTCGGTGCAGCTGACGGTAGCTGGGACGTGGAGACCAGAGACGCTTACCAGTGGATAAAGACGCAGCAACAGCCATTCGATATTATCTTCCTGGATCCACCGTTCGATGACGACAGCCTGCCGACACTTCTCAACGATATTGATGAAAACCACATCGCACGACACTACCTCTATATCGAAACAGGTGTTGAGCTAACACCAGATAAACTTCCCGCAGGCTGGAGAATCGACAGGCAAAAACGCGCTGCAGCGGTGCACTATGCGCTTTGCAGCGTCAACCCTGAATGACATCGCAGTTGAAATCGCGGTAATCGCCTCTGTATGATTGCCGCTTTTGCCCAAGACAAAGCTTCAACAGATGAAAAAAGTTCTTTATCCCGGCACGTTCAATCCAATTCACAATGGCCATACTGACCTGGTAGAACGCGCAGCCAGCCTGTTCGATTCGGTGGTACTCGGGATCGCAACCAGCCCGCATAAATCACCAAGCGAACTACAGCTGCGTGTGGATCTTGCAAAAGAAGCGCTGGCGCACATTGATGCTGTGGAGGTCGTGGGCTTTAACACCCTGACCGTGGATTTCGCACGGGAAGTTGGTGCGACAGTAATTCTGAAGGGCATAAGAACCGTGACTGACTTTGACTACGAGTTCCAGATGCTGAACATGAATCGTGCACTGGATCCGGATATTGAGACAGTATTCCTGGCACCTTCCGAAGAGAACTCCTATATCTCTTCAAGCCTGATCAGGCAGATCGCAGGATACGGCGGTAAAATCGACAACTTTGTTCATCCCGCCGTGGCGGAAGCTTTGAAAAGCAAAAAAATCAGCTAATTTTTTGTACATTGTCCAGTGCCTATTTCTGGCAAACCGGGCAGAACACCGTCGAACGGTTTCCCTGCCGAATTTCCCTTAGAGGTTTCGCGCACTGGCGACAAGGTTCATCACGCCGACCATACACGTTGAGCTTCTGCTTGAAATACCCTGGCGAACCGTCTTCACGGACAAAATCGCGCAGCGTTGTACCTCCGCTCCGTATGGATCGCTCAAGTACCGCCTTGATCTCATGAACAAGCTTTTCATATCGTGCAAGACTGATACGGGACGCCAGCCTGTCGGGTCTGATCCCGGCTGAATAAAGCGCTTCATTGGCATAAATATTCCCAACACCGACAACAATTTTGCTGTTCATGATAAACAGCTTGACTGCTACCTTGCGCTTTCGGGAAAGCTCGTAGAGATACTCTGCGCTGAAATCACCCGATAACGGTTCAGGACCAAGATCATCTATCAGCTCGTGGCTGGACTGGTCCGGCAACCAGAAAACCGAGCCGAATCGGCGTGGGTCGTGATACCTGAGGATGGTGTCATCTTCGAAGACCACATCAATGTGATCGTGTTTCCGAATAGCCTGGTCCATTGAGGTGATGCGAAGGCTGCCAGACATGCCAAGGTGAACCATCATGCGACCGACAGATGTCGAGAACAGCAGATACTTTGCCCTGCGATCAATGGCTGAGAACGACTGGCCGGTCAGTACCTGGCCAAGTTCGGGTGATACCGGCCAGCGAAGCGACGGCTGGCGGACAAGAACATTTTTTACGGGTTTGCCAAGCACGTGCGGTTCGATACCGCGACGCGTCGTTTCGACTTCTGGGAGCTCAGGCAAGACTTGAACGGGAAGAATCTGGTGCGCCTGCAGAGCAGGGCGCATGACAACCCATTACTTGATCTTGGCTTCCTTGTAGATCACATGCTTTCGAACAACCGGATCAAACTTCTTGATCTCCATTTTGTCCGGCATGTTGCGCTTATTCTTGCTGGTCGTGTAGTAATGACCTGTTCCAGCAGAAGATACCAGTTTGATTTTCTCTCTCATGGATTTATACCTTTACGCCGCGTGAACGAATGTCGCTGACCACCTGTTCGATACCTTTCTTATCAATAATGCGCATGCCCTTGGCAGATACCCGCAGCTTGATAAATCGGTTCTCGCTTTCAAGCCAGAACCGGTGGTCATGGATGTTTGGCATGAAACGACGTCGAGTCTTGTTGTTTGCGTGGGAAACGTTGTTCCCGCTCACCGGACGTTTGCCGGTGACCTGACATTCTCTGGACATGTCAAAATACCTTATAATTCAATTGGTTGCTGAAATTCCACGAAATACACGGGGAGCCATCAGCGCAGGAGCCGTGCTTTATACCAGAAGGCTGCCGGTTCTTCAATTTTTTTAGGGTAGCAGCCCGCGCTCGGCAAAAGACACCACCTCAGTATCTCCCACGACAAAATGGTCCAGAACCCATATATCCACAATAGAAAGGGCTCTTACAAGGCGATCTGTGATTCGGCGATCTGCCTGGGAAGGCTCAGCCACGCCTGAAGGATGGTTATGTGCAAAGATCACTGCAGCGGCATTGGCCGAGAGGGCGCACTTAACAACCTCCCTTGGATAGACGCTGGCCCCATCGATCGTGCCGAGAAAAAGCTCCTCAAAGGCGATTAAGCGGTGCTGGTTATCCAGAAGAAGGCAGGCAAATACCTCGCGCTCGTAATGACGCATCTGCGTCAAAAGGAAGCGCCTAGTAACCTGCGGGTCCGACATCGTCTCCCCACGTTGCAACCTGGTCATCAGGCACCTCCGGGTCAGCTCCATGACTGCTGCCAGCTGGGTTGCCTTTACCGGCCCAATACCGTGCTCACCAATAAGAACCCGTTCACCGGCATCCACCAGAGTCCAGAATATCGCGTGAGCAACCTGCGCGCGAGTTCCAGTACTGTTGTCCCATTGGTCCCTGTGCGAAGCAAAATAGCCAGCAATTCGACGTCATTCAAACTCTCGATACCGTACTCGAGCATCTTCTCCCTGGGCATCAGTTTTGGCTGCGTCGACATAAGTAATAGTGAGTAACCACTTCGAAGTTGAGCTATACTAACCTTTGCTTTCGCAGAAAAACCCCGGATAAAACCGGAATCTACCGCCGACATCGACGCTTGCGAATGCCAGCTACAAGAGTAGAACAATTGCCGTGAATCGCCTTACCAATAAACGAATCCTGCTCGGCGTTACCGGTGGTATAGCAGCCTATAAAAGTGCCGACCTGACCCGACGATTGCAGGATGAAGGCGCGGAGGTCAGGGTGGTCATGACACACTCCGCCCGGGAATTTATTACGCCCCTGACCATGCAGGCACTGTCT
Organism: Pseudomonadales bacterium; assembly: GCA_016779585.1. Lineage (GTDB taxonomy): Bacteria > Pseudomonadota > Gammaproteobacteria > Pseudomonadales > Azotimanducaceae > UBA9659. Next base: position 29,033 of record JADHNI010000020.1, on the reverse strand, counting down.
GGTCACCCGGTGCACCTGGACCTTCTCGATACTGAAACTGAATCTGTCATGGGACACATTGAACTGGCTCGATGGGCTGATGTCATTTTGATAGCTCCTGCAACTGCAGACTTCATAGCCAGATATGCGTCAGGACATGGAGATGACCTGCTGGCGGCAGTTTGTCTGGCCGCCGAGTGCACAATGGTTGTCGCGCCCGCGATGAACCAGGCAATGTGGGCCAAGGAGAGCACACAAACCAATGTGGACCTGCTGCGCAAGATGGGTGTGAACATTCTCGACCCTCACGAGGGACTGCAGGCCTGTGGCGAAACCGGTGCGGGCAGATTGATGGATGTACCTGATATCGTCACCAGGGTTGCGAACCTCTTCGAGCTGGGCCTGCTGGCTGGCAAACATGTGGTGATTACCGCCGGCCCGACTCGAGAGGCTATTGATCCCGTCCGGTACATCAGCAACCACAGTTCCGGCAAACAAGGGTATGCCCTGGCACAGGCCGCGCTTGAAGCAGGCGCGAGGGTAACACTGGTCAGCGGCCCGACAAACCTCACAGCACCAGATCGCGTAACACTGGTAACGGTAGAGTCAGCCCGGCAAATGCTGGAAGCTGTGATGCAAAGTGCTCCAGGTGCAGACATCTTTATCGGTGTTGCTGCAGTTGCCGACTATCGTCCGGAAACCACAGCAGAGCAGAAAATCAAGAAACAGTCAGCAGAGGGCATGACGATTAAACTCGTGCAGAATCCAGACATACTGAAATCGGTTGCAGAGCTAAGGGAAGGGCGCCCCTTCAGTGTTGGCTTTGCGGCAGAAACCGAAAACCTGGTGGACTACGCAAGTCGGAAACTCGAAGCCAAGAATCTCGACATGATCATTGCCAATAACGTGGCAGACAGTTCAATCGGCTTTAATAGCGACGATAACGAAACGATTGTTATTACAAGGACGGGGCAGTCTCCGCTGCCGAAAAGCTCCAAGGAAGTTGTTTCCAGAAAGATTATCGCCGCCATTGCTGAAAAGCTGGCTGCAGACTCGGAGCAAGTCGCATGAACCAGCTCCAGGTCAAGATACTGAACGATAAAATCGGCAAGGAAATTCCACTACCCTGTTATTCAACTGAGGGATCAGCGGGTATGGACCTGAGAGCCTGTCTGGAAGCACCCTTAAGTCTTGCACCGGGTGACACTATCCTGATCCCGACGGGTATTGCGATCTACATTGAAGACCCGGGTTACGCTGCATTAATCCTGCCGCGATCAGGACTGGGCCACAAGCACGGCATAGTGCTTGGCAATCTTGTTGGCCTGATTGATTCTGACTACCAGGGAGAGCTGATGATCTCTGCCTGGAACCGCGGTCAAACCACATTTAGCATTGAACCGGGTGACAGGATCGCCCAGCTGATGCTCGTACCGGTTTTGCAAACCCAGTTCACAATCGTTGACGAATTTATTTCGACGGAGCGCGGAACCGGTGGTTTCGGCTCTTCCGGTCGAAGCTAGGGTTGTCGCCAACAGAGTTAGGAGAGTTAAGGAGTTAAGGTGAGTAAAAGTCCAAGCAATCTCTCAAGTTTCGGCATGGTGTCAATGGCCGGCACTGTTGTCAGCTTTGTTATCGCCGCAGCCTTGTCACTTTTTCTTGTTGGTGGAAGCGTTGACAGCAATCACCGGGAAACAGTTGGCCAACTACTGGCAAGTGAACTGGCACAACAGATCAACATCAAGGAAGCGCATTTCATCAGCCAGGTTGGGAAGATTGCCGCAAGCCCGCTGGCACTGGATGCGATCAACGGCTCCACGTCAGATGCAATTGAGGCAGAAGCCACCATCGCTACCATGATCCCCTTTGCCGAACGTGTCAGGCTGATCCCTCGAGGTGAGGCCAAGACAGACCAGGGCTTTCCACCCTTCACTTTTATCGCGCTCGATATGGTGAAAAGTATTGAGGCTGGTGATGCGGTTACCCCGGAAGCTATAAGCTCACAACCCAGGCTCGAGGGCGAAAAGTGGATCATCCTTGGGGCCCCGGTAAAAAGCCGGGACGGTTCACTGCGCGGAACCCTGTTCGTGTACCTGAGCTCAAGCGCACTGACCTCGGACGTTACCGACGGCACTAAAGGCCAGTTGACCGTGATGCAGATGGTCGGCAGTGAACCAAGGCCAATTGCCAGTGCAGGGAATGGCGGTAGCGCCAGTAGCTTTACAATCCAGCTGAATAATCCGAAGTGGACCATTCAGTATTCACCCAGTGGCGTTGCGGCCACCAGTGCACCCGGCAATATTGTGTTCTACCTCACCCCTCCACTAGCCATGCTTATTATCGCGCTCGGAACCATCTTTTATTCAGCAGGACAGACAGGCAGTGCGATACAACGAAACCTCTCAAGGCTAGGCAGCCAGATCGCCAGGGTTTCGACAGGCTCATACGACAATGATGTGCAGTACACCCTTCCAGGTTTTGCAGACCAGGACTCAAAACTAAAACAGTTCCTGGAATTCAGCCCGACCAAGTCCGATGACTCAAAACCCGTTGCAAAGCCCCAATCAAAGCGCGTCGAACCTCCACCCAGGAAGCAGCTTGACGAAATGGTCGAGATTCAAATGACCGATGAAGCTGATTTCGAAGAAGTGGAAGAGTTCGAGGTAGACGACTTTGATGAAGCCGTCGCTGCCGCAAATCAGTCCGACAGCAGTAACGACCCAGGCGACCTGGAACGGATTTTCCGTGCCTATGGCATTCGCGGTATCGTCGGCGAATCACTTAGTGAGGATATCTCTCGCCAGATCGGCCAGGCCATCGGTTCAGAAGCGGAAGCACGCGGACAACAGACCGTCATCGTAGGTTATGACGGCAGGGAATACAGCCCGGCCCTGGCGGAAGCATTGATTGACGGTCTCACTGCAAGCGGCCGGGATGTCATCAACATCGGAGCAGTACCGACACCAGTTCTGTACTACGCCACACACAACAGCACCACCCAGAGTGGCGTCATGGTGACAGGCAGCCACAATCCACCCGAATACAATGGCTTCAAGGTGGTACTTGACGGAAAAACACTGGTCGACCACGAGATTACGGCGCTCTACGAGCGAATAAAGTCAGGCAACCTGAGTAGCGGCAGCGGCAGTATTTCCGAAATGGATATGGTCCCTGATTACATGGAGGCAATAGCTGACGATGTGGTAGTGGCGCAACCGCTCAAGGTCGTGGTCGACTGCGGTAACGGTATTGCCGGTTCAATCGCTCCTGAATTACTCGACTCACTGGGTTGCGAGGCAGTGCCTCTCTTCTGTGAAGTGGACGGCTCTTTTCCAAACCATCATCCCGACCCAACCAGGCCGGAGAATCTCGCAGACCTGATCAGTACCGTCCGGTCACAGGGCGCAGACCTGGGGATCGGTCTGGACGGCGATGGCGACAGGCTGGTAGCAGTCACGGCAGAAGGAGCTATCGTCTGGCCAGACCGCATGCTGATGCTGTTCGCCAAGGATGTTGTTTCAAGAAATCCCGGTTCCGATGTCGTTTACGACGTGAAATGCACCAGGGATCTCAACAGCGTGATCAGTGGTTTTGGCGGCAGGCCCATTATCAGCCGCAGCGGCCACTCATTCGTCAAGCAGAAGATCGCGGAAACAGGCGCGATGCTTGGCGGCGAGCTAAGCGGCCACATATGCTTTTCAGAACGATGGTTCGGTTTCGATGACGGCCTCTACTCCGCCGCGCGCCTTTTGGAAATTGTCGGGCCCCAGGAGGCGGGGTTGAGTGACTTGCTCGCTGAGTTCCCCGAAAGCGTCAGCACACCGGAAATTCATGTTGCGATAGATGATGAAGAAAAGTTCACACTGATCGAAGCGCTGATCGCTACCGCGGATTTTGAAGACGCAACGATTACTGCGGTTGATGGCCTGCGTGTGGATTTCTCGGATGGCTGGGGCCTGGTTCGCGCCTCCAATACCGAGCCTGCTTTAACCCTAAGGTTTGAGGCTGACAACGAACAGGCCCTGGACGAGATCAAGGGTGAGTTCAGGGAACTGCTCCAGGAGCTCAGGGAAGAGAACCTTCGAGTAACACTATGACGTTAACAAAAGATTCGGCGATGAATATCGCCAAGGTGCTGACCGAGGCACTGCCGTACATCCAGCGTTTTACAGGCAAGACGATAGTTATTAAGTACGGCGGCAATGCCATGATCGAGGATGAGCTGAAAGTCAGCTTCGCTCGCGATGTTGTTCTCATGAAAACTGTTGGCATGAATCCCGTGGTTGTTCACGGAGGAGGCCCGCAAATTGGTTCACTGCTCGACGAATTGGGCATCGAATCCAGTTTTGTCGACGGCATGCGAGTCACTGACAGCAAAACCATGGATGTCGTACAGATGGTGCTGGGTGGTGCCGTTAATCAGGAAATTGTAAACCTGATCAACCAGAGTGGTGGGCAGGCCGTTGGTCTCACAGGAAAAGACGCGACGTTGATCAAGGCAAAAAAGATGCTTATTGAGCGGGGCGGCCCGGAGGTGAAGGCACCGGAGATTATAGATATTGGACATGTCGGTGAAGTTGAGGATATCAATCGAGGTGTGATCGACCTTCTCACCGGAAGCGACATCATCCCGGTCATTGCGCCCATCGGCGTGGGTGCAGACAACGAGACTTATAACATCAATGCAGACCTCGTTGCTGGCAAACTGGCTGAGAAGCTCAATGCAGAAAAGCTGATTCTGCTAACCAATATTGCAGGCCTGCAGGACAAGCAAGGGAATCTGCTAACCGGTCTCAGTTCCGGCCAGGTGGACAACCTGATCGCTGATGGCACCATAACTGGAGGCATGCTGCCAAAAATTGATTGCGCACTCTCTGCGGTAAAGAACGGGGTCACGAGTTCCCACATTATTGATGGACGAGTGGCACATGCTGTATTGCTTGAAGTACTGACTGACGAGGGCGTCGGTACCCTGATAACCAACCGGGAACTCTGAACAATGAGCATGGAAGACAACACCAGCCAGGAAAACAGTAAACCGTCCCGCAAGGAACAGATTCTGCAGTCGCTGGCAACGATCCTCGAGCAGAGCCCTGGCGGCAGAATCACCACGGCCGGTCTTGCACGACATGTCGGTGTCTCCGAGGCTGCGCTCTATCGGCACTTCCCAAGCAAGGCAAAAATGTTTGAGGCCTTGATCGAGTTTATCGAAAACACCATCTTCTCGCGTATCTCGCAGATCATGAATGACGAGGAAAAGGCCGAGGCACGATGCCAGAAAATAGTCGGCCTGATGCTAACCTTCTGCGAACGCAATCCTGGTATCACAAGAATCCTGACCGGTGATCCGCTATCAGGAGAAACAGAGCGGCTCAGACAAAGAGTTACGCAGTTGTTCGATCGGATCGAAGCGCAACTCAGGCAAATCATTCGCGAGATGCCAATGCGCGGTGAACAGGAACTTGAAGCAGATTCCCTGCTAGCCGCGAACCTGATGCTCTCATTTGTTGAGGGTCGAATCAGCCAGTATGTTCGCTCGGACTTTTCAAGGAAGCCTACTACTGAATGGGAAGAGCAGTGGCAAACGATCAAACGGGGATTGTTTGGGCGCTAGCGCTTGTTGCCGTAAAGCTCTCGAACGCGCTTAAGGTCGTTGGCGTAGGAGACTTCCAGCGCCGACTTCTCTTCATCTTTCTTTTTGATCTCATCTTCGATCTGGGCAATGCGACTGTCGAGCGCTCGAATCCTCGCAAGCCGGTCCCTGCCGACCACACCGCCGGATCGTTCGATATCTGCCAGCGCGGCTTCTATCTGGCGCTTTTGTGATTCAAGCCGCTGTATGTTTCCCTGCTGTGTCTGAATCAGGCTATCGATACTTGCAATCTTGGCATCGCGCGCCCTGATAACGTCGCTGGCGGAACCATAAAGTCGCATGAGGTTTTCATCTGCGATCTTGCGATCCGTTCTTCTTCAGCAATGCGACGATCTCGGTCACGGATTTCCTGCTCAGAGAGTGCACGGGGAACAATCTCAAGGACCCGGCCGTCCAGGCTGAGAATTGTGTATCCGTTTTTGACATATCGTGCGGGGATGTGACTGTTCAGTACCGTCACGCCATCTTCGTTTTTATATCGATAAAGTTCGGCCGCCACGGAGTTCGACTGAACGATGGTGCCCAGGAACGTCAGAGTGATAACGCAGCGAAGCCAATTCTCCATACTATGATGCTATTCCATACTGCTCGCGATAGGAACCTATCTGGTTAAGTTCTTGTTCATATGAACCGGAATCCCGCAAATACTGGACTATATCGTCCAAATTGACCACGCTGATCACGGAGAGCTTGTAATCCCGCTCCACCTCCTGGATTGCTGAAAGTTCACCCATTCCACGCTCCTGCCGGTCAATGGAAACTATCACGCCTACTGGCCGTGCCTCATCAGAGCTAAAGAGGCTCATGACCTCTCGAATCGCCTTGCCTGAGGTAATAACATCATCAACGATGACGACGTCACCCAGAAGCGGAGCGCCTACCAGGACACCGCCTTCCCCGTGGTCTTTCGCTTCCTTGCGATTGAAGACATAAGGTAAATCATTCTGATGTTGCTCTGCCATTGCAATCGCGGTAGTTGCGACCAGTGGAATACCTTTGTAGGCGGGTCCCAGCAGGCAATCCGCAGAAAGGCCGCTCTCCACCAATGCCGCCGCATAATAAATGCCAAGCCGATAAAGCGCCTCGCCGGTCTTGAATTCCCCAGAGTTAAAAAAGTAGGGACTGATTCGACCTGATTTCAGTTCAAATTCGCCAAATTTCAGCACTCCCTGGGCCAGGGCAAACTCGATAAACTCCCGCTTGTATTCGGCCAGCATGGCTAGGCACCCTCCAGCGCTGCTCGCTGCAGAGCCATCAGTTCAGCCGTACCTTTCTCCGCCAGCATAAGCATCTGGTTCAGCTCCTCGCGGTCAAAAGGCTCATCTTCTGCCGTTCCCTGGATTTCTATAAACCGGCCATCCTCTGCAACCACCACGTTCATGTCTGTGTCTGCCTTTGAGTCCTCAACATATTCAAGATCCAGCACCGCGACGCCATTGACGATTCCAACGGACACGGCTGAGATCAATTGAGTACTAGGTGTGGTGTCGAGCGTTTTTATCGCATCCATCAACGCAACACAGGCACCGGTAATCGATGCTGTCCGCGTGCCACCGTCCGCCTGGATCACGTCACAGTCAATTTTGATGGTGAACTCACCCAGTTTATCCATATCCACTGCAGCCCGCAGGGAGCGACCAATCAGGCGCTGGATTTCCACGGTACGCCCACCCTGCTTGCCGCGAGCAGCCTCACGACCCATGCGGGTATCGGTAGAGCGCGGTAGCATGCCGTACTCGCTGGTAATCCAGCCCTTTCCCGAACCCCGGAGAAACGGGGGAACACCCTGCTCCACAGACGCCGTACATATGACCCGGGTATCGCCAAATCCAATCAGGACAGATCCCTCCGCGTGTTTGATAAAGTTTCTTTCAATTGTGACCTCACGCATCTGGTCTGGTTCACGCGCTACCAATCTGCTCATTACTACTCCGTCCTGTGTACCCACAGCAATTTAAAACTCCATTATACTTGCCCTTCGCAGTGCGGAACGAGAATTCAGATGACCAGAAGTATGACGGCGTTCGCCAGGGCAGAAGTTGGCGCGGCAGTCTGGGAATTCAGATCGGTAAACCACCGATACCTGGATGTCAGTTTTCGCATGCCTGAGAACCTGCGATACCTGGAAACCGACTTGAAAGGTGCCTTCAGGGACAAGGTCCACCGCGGCAAAATCGAGTGTTCTCTCAAGATTAACCCGGCAGAGCTGTCCACCAGCTTCAGCATCAACGAACAACTTGTGACTGAGTTAAAAAGCGCCCTTGAACGCGTCAGCGACTTGACCGGTTATGACGCACGGGGTGATGCCATGAGCCTGCTTCGCTGGCCCGAGGTCCTGCAGGCAACGGACAGCAGCGAGACACTGGCTGAAGATGTAGAGCAGTCATTTACCGAAGCTGTCAGCCAGCTGGTGGAAATGCGGGATCGCGAAGGTGCGGAACTGGCCAAAATGATCGAGTCCAGGCTGATTGAGGTAGAGAACACGGTCCATTACCTGCGAGAAGAAGTTCCGGCAATCATCCAGGCACAACATGAAAAACTGCGCAAACGTGTTAATGAAATCGATGTTGAAGTTGATCCTTCCAGGCTGGAACAGGAGCTGGTGGTCCTGGCGCAGAAGCTCGATGTTGAAGAAGAGCTGGATCGACTCATGACCCATGTTTCAGAGGTGCGCCGCAACCTGTCCGCCAGCGAACCGGTGGGACGCCGCCTGGATTTCCTGATGCAGGAACTGAACCGTGAGGCCAACACCATATCTTCCAAGGCCTCTGCGGCGTCCACAACGAGCCGTGCCGTGGACCTTAAGGTTGTCATCGAGCAGATGCGGGAACAGATCCAGAACATCGAATGAACGAGTTGTCTTCAAGTGATTCCGGCGGGACGCTGTTCGTCGTTTCCGCACCTTCCGGTGCCGGAAAGACCAGCCTTGTCCGAGCATTGCTGGAAGCCGAACCCAGCATGGGCGTGGCCGTGTCCCACACAACCCGTACCATGCGTCCGGAAGAGCAGGACGGGGTGAACTATCACTTCGTGGATACCAATACCTTCAAGCAGCTGGCCGACCGGGGCGGTTTCATCGAGTGGGCCAATGTTTTTGGAAACCTCTACGGCACAAGTATTGACGCCGCAAACCTGGTTCTGGATGCAGGCAAGAACCTGATTCTCGAGATCGATTGGCAGGGCGCGGCCCAGGTGCGCCAGAAGTTCATGGGCACCCAGTCCATCTTTATCTTTCCACCATCACTGGCCGCGCTCAGGCAAAGGCTTGAAGGTCGGGGTCAGGACGACGCGGACACCGTTCAGAAGAGGATGGATTCCGCCTTTCAGGAACTCTCGCACTGGCGCGAATTCGATTACCTGATCGTTAACGACGACTTTGATGAAGCACTAAAACAACTTACCTCGGTGGTGAACGGGCAGGGTAACCACCTGCTGAAATCAGAGAGACAGGCTGAACTGAAACCGCTCATTTCAGAATTGTTGCCCCGGGAAGATCAATAATATTGTTTAATAGAGTCAATGTGGCTACAATTCGCGGTCCTTTGACCCACCAGCCCTGTTTTTTGTAGGGTAATCAATAGATTGGAGTAACACATGGCACGCGTGACTGTAGAAGACTGCCTGGAAAATGTCGCAAACCGGTTTGAACTGGTGATGGTTTCCAGCAAGCGAGCTCGACAAATTGCTACCGGGGGTAAAGACCCGATGGTCCCGCTGGAAAATGACAAACCAACGGTACTGGCATTGCGCGAAATCGCTGAAGGTCTGGTTAACGCATCGATCCTTGATGAGCCAACCCAGGAACAAACTGAGGCAATGGCATTGAGTGCAGTACAGGACGGATTTGAACAACACGAACAAGAGTTCAACAACAACCTCTAAGGTTTCCTGCCAGATTCTGTCGGGCTGGGAAGCATTCGCATCCCGGTCCCGTACTCACACAACCCTTCCTTATGTAACTGAAATTCAATCCTCGCACGTTACAAGCCTGCAGGTCAGCCGCGCATGCTGACCATCGACAATTTCGCCAAAGACCTCACCTCATACCTGGACGGCTCGCAAATTGACCAGGTGGTAAAGGCCTACCATTTCGCCGAAGAGGCGCACGAAGGCCAGAAGCGAAAGTCCGGTGAGCCATACATCACGCACCCGCTGGCCGTCGCCAACATACTGGCTGACATGCATATGGATCACCAGTGCCTGATGGCAGCTCTTCTGCACGATGTCATCGAAGACACCAGTATCCCCAAACATACCCTTGGCCAGGAATTCACGGACGAAGTCGCAGAACTGGTAGACGGCGTCAGTAAACTGAAAAGTGTGTTCCAGTCACGGGCTGAAGCCCAGGCAGAGAATTTCCAGAAAATGACGCTTGCAATGGCAAAAGACATTCGCGTCATCCTGGTCAAGCTGGCTGACCGGCTTCACAACATGAGAACCCTGGGTCATCTGGAACCTGAGAAACGGCGTCGGATTGCAAAAGAAACCCTGGAGATCTATGCGCCGATCGCGCTCCGCCTGGGCATGAACAATATCCGTATCGAGTTCGAGGAACTGGGCTTCAGGGCCATGTACCCGCTCCGCTCAAGCATGATCGAAAAAGCGGTCAAGAAGGCACGAGGTAATCGTCGCGAGGTCGTTGCCAGTTTCCAGGAATCCATCGGCAACTGCCTGGAGCGTGTTGGAATTTCGGCCACCGTGTTCGGCCGGGAAAAACACCTTTACAGCATCTACGACAAGATGCGCACCAAGCGCAAATCATTCAACGAAATCATGGACGTCTATGCGTTTCGGATACTCGTGGATTCGGTTGATGACTGTTACCGATCACTGGGTGCGGTACACAATCTCTATAAACCGGTCGCGGGCAGGTTCAAGGATTACATCGCGATTCCCAAGGCCAACGGCTACCAGTCCCTGCATACCACCCTGTTCGGCATGCATGGCATACCGATTGAAATCCAGATCCGCACCCACGATATGGAAACCGTGGCGAACAATGGTATTGCCGGGCACTATCTGTACAAAAGCAACGACGATTCGAGCACCGGCCACGAACGTGCACGTGAGTGGATGCGTGGCCTGCTCGAACTGCAGCAGAGCGCTGGCAACTCCATGGAGTTTATAGAAAACGTAAAGATCGACCTGTTCCCGGACGACGTTTACGTCTTCTCACCCACCGGGGAAATCTTTGACCTACCGCAGCGCGCGACACCGATTGATTTCGCTTATGCCGTCCACACCGACATCGGCAACTCCTGCGTCGCCTGCCGAATTGACCGCAAACTGGCACCGCTTTCCGCAAGCCTGCAATCAGGACAGACCGTAGAAATTATTCGTGCCCCGGGCGCCCAACCCAACCCAGCCTGGCTGAGTTTCGTTGTTACGGGCAAAGCCAGGAGCAGTATCCGTCATTCACTGAAACAACAGCAGGCAAACGAATCCACAGCGCTCGGCAAACGACTGATGGAACGAACGCTGGAACTCCACAGCTTGACCATGGAGGACATCAACCCCGGTGCGCTCGCCACCGTCCTGGAAGAACGGAAGATTGAAAGCCTTGATGAATTGCTGGCAGAGATTGGTCTTGGTAACCAGATGGCGAGCGTGATTGTGCGAAGGCTGATCGGAGATACACAGGTTTCCGAGGAGGCACCCAGCACCAGTCCGTTGGCGATCAAGGGTACCGAAGGTATGGTCGTGACCTATGGCCGCTGTTGCAGGCCGATCCCGGGTGACCCAATCATTGGGCATGTATCCGCGGGTAAAGGCATTGTGATCCATGTGGACAACTGCAAGAACATGGAACACCTGAGGGAAAAGCCGGAAGAACTGATGGACGTTCGCTGGGAAGCCGGTGTTGATGGTGAGTTCGCGGTAGAACTGCGCATCGAGCTGGAACACGACCGCGGCATCATCGCAACTGTAGCGTCCACCGTGACAGCCGCCAATGCTAACATCGAGCGAATTAACCTCACGGAGAAAGACGCGCACCTCGGTGTAGTGAATCTTGTTATCACCGTGAAGGACCGCGTGCACCTGGCTAAAGTCATCAAGCGCCTTAGAACCATCAAAGGTATCAATCGAATCTATCGTCCCAGAAACTGAATCCATGAAAAAAGTGATCAGCACTGAACAGGCACCGGCCGCTATAGGAACCTACAGCCAGGCGGTAACCCACGGCGGGGTCCTTTACGTCAGCGGGCAGATCCCACTGGTACCTGAAACCATGGAAATGGTCGGTGATGATATAGAAGAACAGATTACCCAGGTGTTTGATAACCTGGATGCCGTTATCGGGGCTGCCGGCGCAAGTCTTGATGATGCTCTCAAGTTCACCGTTTACCTGACAGACCTGGCACATTTTCCACTCGTCAACGAGGCCATGTCGCGGAGGTTGTCTGAACCTTACCCCGCCCGAGCTGCGGTGCAGGTGTGTGAGTTACCAAAAGGTGCACAGGTTGAGGTCGACGCCATCGTTGCCGTCGGCTGACATGCCCCGATCACTAAGGCCAGCAAAAGGCTCGCTCGTTAACACCGATGTCGGTGCACTGAAAGGCGTAGGCCCTGCCCTCGGGAAAAAGCTGGCAAAACTCGGTATAGAGACCTTGCAGGATGTCCTGTTTCACTTACCGTTTCGCTATGAAGATCGAACCCGCGTTACCCCTATCGGTGCCGTCAGGCCTGGCGAGGCTTATGTGCTCGAAGGTGATGTCGTTGCCTGCGACGTGGCGTACGGCAGGCGTCGAAGCTTGCTCGCTTACCTGCAGGACGAAACAGGAAAGATTGGTCTTCGCTTCTACCATTTTTCCAAGGCACAGCACCACAATCTGAAAACCGCAGGCAGGATTCGATGTTTCGGAGAGGTCCGGTCCGGAGCCTCGGGACCCGAAATCTACCATCCGGAATATTCAAAGTTGAGTGCAAACGAGCCCATGGAGGAAGCACTCACGCCCATTTACCCTGCGACAGAAGGCGTCAGCCAGGCAAGGTATCGATCTATGGCCGAGCAGGTGCTGGCCAGGCTGGAAGCGCACCCGTTGGAAGAAATAGTCGAGGGGAGTTGGCCGCTCTCCCTGAATGAAGCGATCCGTTACCTTCATCATCCACCACCTGACGCGGACACCAGCCAGATGCTTGAAGGCATCCACCCCGCTCAAGCAAGGCTGGCCTTTGAAGAACTCACTGCCCACCAGGTCAGCCTGAGAATTGTGCGTGCGGAGATTCAGAAGCTGACTGCCCCTCTGCTGAATGCGCCTGCACAAAAATATGAGGAAGCCCGAAACTCTTTTGGTTTCAAGCTCACGAACGCCCAGGCAAGAGTGTCGGCGGAAGTAGCGGAAGACATGATGAAACCCAGGCCATCTCTGAGGTTGGTGCAGGGTGACGTGGGATCCGGCAAAACCGTCATTGCTGCTCTCGCCGCCACGCATACCCATGAAAATAATCTCCAGACAGCATTGATGGCACCCACAGAGTTATTGGCTGAGCAACACTTCATCAATGTTTCCGGCTGGCTGAATCCCCTTGGCATCAAAACAGCGTGGCTCTCCGGAAGAGTCACCGGAAAGAAGAGGGAAGAAGAGCTAACGCGAATTGCGATGGGTGATGCCAGCGTTGTCATCGGTACACACGCACTCTTCCAGAAAGATGTTCACTTCAAATCCCTGGGTCTTGTCATCGTGGACGAACAACACCGGTTCGGTGTGCACCAACGACTCGCGCTCCGTGAAAAAGGCACAGACGGAAACAGCTCACCCCACCAGCTCGTTATGACCGCCACACCAATTCCAAGAACCCTGTCGATGAGTATGTACGCCGATATGGATGTTTCTCTTATTGACGAGTTGCCGCCGGGTCGAACCCCGATCACCACCACCGTGATCTCGGACGAGAAACGCGACAGTGTGATCTCCCGTGTGGCTGATGCCTGCGCTGAGGGCCGACAGGCCTATTGGGTATGTACCTTGATTGAGGAATCCGAGGCCCTGCAATGCCAGGCAGCAGAAACAACAGCGGAAGAACTGCACAAAATTCTGTCGGATGTCCGTATTGGCCTGGTGCACGGCAGAATGACCTCACAGGCCAAAACCGCGGTAATGAACGAATTCAAGGCGGGCAACCTGGACCTGCTGGTGGCAACGACAGTGATCGAGGTTGGCGTCGATGTACCCAATGCCAGCCTGATGATCATCGAGAACTCTGAACGTCTGGGTCTCGCGCAACTGCACCAGCTGCGCGGCCGAATTGGTCGCGGCAGCGCGGCGTCCAACTGCGTGCTGCTTTACAAGAAACCGCTTGGCAAAATCAGCAGGGAACGCCTTGAGGTCATGCGCCAGAGCAATGACGGATTTTTTATCGCGGAGCGCGACCTGAAAATACGCGGACCCGGGGAGTTACTCGGTGCAAGACAGTCAGGTGCCTTGCAGTTCCGCATCGCAGACCTGATGCGGGACCAGGCCATGTTGCAGGATGTCAGGCGAACCGCACAGGCATTACTCGAGGAGTCGCCGGATGAAGCAGACCGGCTGGTCCGTCGCTGGATCAAGGACCCGGAGCGGGTCGGGCAGGTCTAGGAGCTTTCTTTGGCTCCTGGCTTAAGGCTTCTGCGGATGCGCCTCGTCCGCATCAAACACCGCCTGGTCAAACTTGCCTTCGCTTTTGGCAACCACGGTTGCGATAGCGGCATCCCCGGAGACATTCACTGCGGTTCGCATCATATCGAGTAGGCGATCCACACCGATGATCAGTGCAATACCTTCGACGGGCAGGCCAACCTGCTGTAACACCAGGGCCAGCGTAATCAATCCTACACCCGGGACGCCTGCCGTACCGATGGATGCCAGCGTGGCGGTAAGCACCACCATCAGGTATCCGGTAAACGAGATTTCGATCCCGTACGCCTGGGCAATAAATACCGTCGCTACACCCTGCATGATGGCCGTGCCATCCATATTGATGGTCGCGCCCAGCGGCACGGTAAACGCCGCAACTTCATTCTTTACGCCAAGGCGATGTTCGACGGTTTCGAGTGTAATCGGCAGAGTGGCATTGGAACTGCTGGTGGAGAACGCATAGGCCATAACCGGGTAGAAATCTCGATAGAACGTTATGGGGTTAAGGCCGGCAACGAAGCGCACCATCATGGAATAAGTCAGCAAAAAGTGCAGCACCAGTACACCGGCAACTGTCATGAAGTACTTGATCAGATCCGCAATAGCTGCAAAACCCATGTTCGTAAACAGCGTGACCATCAGGCAGAAGACGCCGGCCGGTGCGATTACCATGAGCATCATGATGAGGCGCATGATGACCTCATTCCAGTCATCCAGCGTTGAGCGAACCCTGGCTCCTGCTTCACCGCTTTTGGCGATGGCCACACCTACGAGGATCGCAAACACGATGACCTGCAGCATATTGCCTTCCGCCATGGCCTTAATCGGATTGGTCGGCACAATGCCGATAATGACGTCCTTGAGCGGCGGACTTTCCTTGCCTACAAAATTGGCTTCCGTCGTGAGCGCCATGCCCAGACCGGGATTCACAATGTTGGCAATGGTCAGAGCCAGCGTAATTGCGATTGCGGTTGTCGTCAGGTACAGCGCAATGGTTTTCAAGCCAATGCGCCCCAGGCTGGATCCATCGGACAGGTTGCTGGCACCGCAGGCAAGGGACACAAAAACAAGTGGCACAACCAGTAACTTGAGGCTGGCCACAAATGCCTTACCGCCAATATCAAAGAGACCGTTAACCCCGTAGGCCAGGATGGGGTTGGATTCGGATAGCGAGAGCGCATGAAGACCCGAACCCAGCAGCAGGCCCGCAAGCATTCCTATAAGGATATTGCGGGTCAGTGCTGCGCGGTCGATCATTGATCAGGCTTCCATCATTTCGAAGTCAGCCTTGCCAACGCCACATTCCGGACAGACCCAGTCATCAGGAATATCATCCCAGGCTGTTCCGGGCGCAATCCCCTCTTCTTCCAGGCCTTCGGCTTCATCATAAATAAAGCCGCACACAATACACTGCCACTGTTTCATCTGGTCCGGTTTCTCCGATCTGAGCAAGCGACGTATACTACATGAATTGGCATCCCCAATGAACCAAAGTGACCCACGCCCTCACACAGTACCTGCAAGACATCAATCGACGTTATCCGCGACTTAAACACTTCGTTGCACTGACGCGTTTGGACCGTCCCATCGGCACCTACCTGTTGCTGTGGCCGACGCTCTGCGCGCTATGGATTGCAGCCGAAGGCTGGCCGGGCTGGCATCTGTTTATGGTATTCACCCTGGGTACCCTGCTAACCCGTTCCGCGGGATGTATCGTGAATGACCTTGCCGATATTCGTTTTGACGGGCGGGTAAAGCGCACCAGGGATCGACCACTGGTAACCGGGCGGGTGGATCCTATGGAAGCAGTCGGACTTGCCTGCACAATTCTGTTTATCTGCCTTCTGCTGGTGCTGACGACCAACTGGTACACGGTCATGCTGTCAGTCCTGGCCGTGGTTATCGCCACTATCTATCCACTGATGAAACGTTACACCTATTTACCCCAGGCAGTACTGGGGATCGCTTTCTCGATGGGTATCCCGATGGCCTTTACGGCGGTGAATAACGAAATCAGTAATGTTGCCTGGCTCCTTCTGATCGCTAACCTACTCTGGGTGGTCGCTTATGACACTGAATACGCAATGGTAGATCGAGATGATGATGTTCGTCTGGGTATCAAGTCTACAGCTATCCTGTTTGCTGACCTCGACCGCCCAATGATCGCCATCCTGCAGGTCTCAACCTTGGTCACTCTCATGCTGATTCCGCGGCAGATTGACATGTCTTACTGGTACTACCTGGGACTTTGCCTTGCCGCCGCCCTGTTTATCTATCAACACTACCTGATCAGGAACCGGTCCCGTGATGGCTGCTTCGAGGCGTTCCTGAATAACCACTGGGTAGGGTTATCTCTGTTCATTGGCATCGTGCTGCACTTCTCACTCGCATAAAAACCCTCTAAAACAATAAGTTAGAAAGTCTTGCATCACAAGCTACGCAGGCTTAAAGTAGGCGCCCTCACTAGTAACTACTCAAGTAGTTAATACGCGAAATGAACACCATAGAACAGCTCAGGTCCCTGGGTTTCACTACCAACGAAGCCAAAGCCTACGTGGCATTGCTTGGCTGTGAACCAGCCAGTGCTTACGAAATCGCGAAACAGGCGGGGCTGCCGACATCAAAAATCTATGAAACCGCGGCCAGGCTTACCAGCCGGGGCGTCTTCCAGGCTAGTGAAGATGACTCCGGTAACCTGCTTTATTACGCCTTGAATCCGCGCGACCTGATGGAATCCATCCGCAGCAAAACCATTTTGGAGACTGAACAGCTATTGCCGGAACTGCAAAAAATTCCAGCCAGCAGTCAAAGCAACCTTATCTGGCCGTTACTGGATGCCACACAGGTACAGAGCCGCGCCATCGAGCTGATTCACCAGGCCAAACGTTCAATTCTCATTTCGCTCTGGCCGGAGGAGCTCACCTGGGCAGAACAATCGCTACGCGGTGCAGAGGCCAGGGACGTCAGTATTGCACTGGTGCATTTCGGCAAACCGGGTTCAACGATCGGCGCAACCTACCACCATCCGGTGGAGCGAACACTGTATGCAGAAAAAAGCGGGCGCGGCCTGACGCTGGTTGTTGATGGCAGTGAGGTGGTTATCGCTACTTTCAAAATGGGCGGTGTCGTTGAGGGAGCCTGGTCAAGAAACGAAAGCTTCGTCACGGTCGCAGAAGATTATGTCAAACACGATGTCTACATCACCAAGGTCACCCGGTTTCTCGGACCGGAAGTGGTAGAGCGTTTTGGCGAAGATTACAGAAAGCTAAGAGATGTGTTCGACGCTGACGCGTGAGGCGTTGTCAGCTTTTCCAAAGAAAGGGGGGAGTCATGCAAATTGTTTCAATCAACGGAAAACTATGTTCACAGGGAGAAGCCCGAATACCGGTGACCGATCATGGCTTTCTCTACGGTGATGGCGTCTTCGAAGGTTTGCGGTTTTATAACAGGCGAATCCTGAAACCCGGTGCGCACCTGGATCGTCTTGTTGACTCGGCACTTGCGCTCGCTATCGAGTTGCCGATGTCGCTTGACGATATGCAGACAGCACTTAAAGAAGTCGTGACAGCGTCGCCTCACGAGGATGGTTACATTCGTCTCATCGTGACAAGAGGAGAGGGACCGCTGGGGATTGATCCCCGCCAATGCAAAACCGGTAACGTCGTCATTATCAGCGATCAGCTGTCGATGGTCAGTGACAGGGTCAGGGAGCAGGGCGCCAAACTGATCATCGCAAGCACTCGAAGACTTGCCGGTGACCAGCTTGATTCACGCATCAAGAGCCTCAATTACCTGAACCAGATCATGGCAAGAATCGAAGCGAATACGGCGGGAGCGGACGAGGCCGTTGTGCTCAACCAGCAGGGCTTTGTGGCCGAGGGCACCGCTGACAACATTTTTATTGTAAAGGATGCGAGTTTGATGACACCGCCCGTGACCGATGGTGCACTCGATGGCATCACCAGGGGTATCGTGCTGGACATAGCAGATAAACTATCGATACCAGTTAAGGAGCACTCACTAACTGTCTACGATCTGTATACCGCCGATGAGTGTTTCCTGACCGGTACAGGTGCTGAACTGATACCAGTCAGCGAAGTGGCAGGCAGAAAGCTGCAGATTCTCCCGGACCCGGTGTTCAAAAAAATCGCCGCGTACTTCGCTGACGAACTCGGCAAGGATGCCCTTTTCCATTAAGCTTTTCGCTTGCCCGGGGGAGAGCAATATTAACTTCATCATCCGAAATATCGATCGCCTGAACGACATTACCGGGCGCGCCGTTTCCTGGCTGACGCTGGCCATGGTCGTCGTCACCTGTGGTGTCGTCATCGCGCGATACGTGTTCAACTTTGGCTCCATCGCACTGCAGGAAACCGTAATGTATATGCACGGCATGGTCTTCCTGCTCGGTATTGCATTTACTCTAAAAGAACAGGGCCACGTTCGCGTGGATGTACTGCACGAAAAGTTTTCCGAAAAGACCCGGGCGATCATCGATATACTGGGTAACCTGCTTTTCCTTTTACCGGTGGCCGGATACATCTTCTGGGCCAGTCTCGACTACGTCAGCTTTTCCTGGTCGGTAAAAGAATCTTCAGCACAACCCGGAGGACTACCCGGTGTCTACCTGCTGAAGACCTTGATTCCCATCATGGCAGCGCTTTTGATCCTTCAGGGCATCTCTGAATCCTGTAAGTCCATCCAGAAGTTGTTCTCATCATGACCCTGGCACCAGTGTTTCTGTTCCTGGCCGTGTTCCTGGTTCTCATCCTGGGTTATCCGGTCGCGCTATCTCTTGCAGGCACCGCGCTTATCGCTGCCGGTATCGGGGTTCTTACCGGTACTTTCGATCTGGCATTCCTGCATGCCATGCCCAACCGCCTGTTCGGCATCGTCTCGAACCAGACGCTCATCGCGGTGCCACTTTTTGTGTTGATGGGTGTAACGCTTGAGAAAACAAAGATCGCCGAGCAACTGCTGGATGCCATGAGTCGAGCTTTCGGCAGATTCCCAGGCGGGCTGGGCCTGTCTGTCACCATAGTGGGCATGCTGATGGCGGCAAGCACCGGGATTGTTGGTGCTACGGTTGTGACAATGGGTCTGATGTCATTGCCCGCGATGTTGAAAGCGCGTTACAACGTACCTCTCGCCACAGGCACTATCTGTGCGACAGGAACCCTCGGCCAGATCATCCCACCATCCATCGCCCTGGTACTGCTGGGTGATGTGCTGTCGAACGCCTACCAGCAGGCCCAACTATCCATGGGCATTTTTAATCCCAAGACGGTATCGGTAGGCGATCTCTTTGCGGGTGCCATCATTCCCGGGTTAATGCTGGTCGTTTTCTACATCGTCTTTATCGTCATCACCGCAATAACGAATCCTGAAAAAGCACCACCGATCGAGGCAGAAAAAATCACTACAGCTGAGATTCTGTCCAGCATATTCCCGCCACTCATGCTGATTGTTGCAGTGCTGGGATCGATCCTGAGTGGAATCGCCACACCAACCGAGGCCGCCGGCGTTGGTGCGATGGGAGCCCTTTTGCTGGCAGGATTCCGGCGTGAACTGGGCATGCAGCAATTGCGCGAAATCGCGGTATCCACAACCAAAACCACATCGATGGTGTTCTTTATCCTGATCGGCGCCTCGCTGTTTGCCCTCGTGTTCAGGGGTTATGGCGGCGATGAACTGGTCACGGAATGGTTCGAGCTGCTGCCCGGCGGCATGATCGGCGCCACTTTCATCGTCATGGTGATTATCTTTCTGCTGGGTTTCATTCTCGACTTCATCGAAATTACCTTTGTGGTCGTGCCAATCGTCGGGCCGGCATTGATGGCCATGGGTGTCGATCCGATCTGGCTGGGCATCATGATCGCCATCAATTTGCAAACTTCCTTCCTGACCCCACCGTTCGGCTTTGCGCTGTTTTACCTTCGAGGCGTTGCACCACCGAAAGTAGGAACGCGGGATATTTACCGTGGTGTCGTTCCCTTTATCCTGATTCAACTGGCCATGCTCATGATCCTGGCGTTCCTGCCGGAGCTCGCGACCTGGTTACCGGAGATGCTCTATGGCTGATTTCACGTTGTATGTCGTTAGCGGCAGTTGTTCGTTTGCCTCCCACGCCGCGCTGGAACATGCCGGTGCCGACTATGAAGCAGTGACAGTCGATTTTCAGAACGAGGAACAGCGATCAGAAGGATATCTTGCCGTGAACCCGAAGGGCCGCGTTCCAGCGCTGGTCAGCAGCAAAGGTATCCTGACTGAATCACCAGCGATAATGGCCTTCATCGCGCAGCAGTTTCCAGAAGCGAAGCTCGCACCCCTGGACGACCCCTGGCAGTTCGCGCAGATGCAGTCCTTCAACGCCTATCTTTGTGCAACAGTGCATGTCGCTCACGCGCACAAATTTCGCGGTTATCGATGGGCAAAGGAACAGGCTTCATTTGATGACATGCAGGCAAACGTTCCGAGAACCATGACCGAATGTTTCCAGCTGATTGAAAATGAGATGTTGAAAGGACCGTGGGTCCTGGGTGAGACCTTCTAAGTCGCAGATTTCTATCTGGTAACCATGTCACGATGGCTGGAGTTTGATGAAGTAGATACGAGTCTTTTACCGCGGGTCATCGATCACCGAAACCGGATGCACGACTTACCCGCGGTCAAAGCAGTTGCAGAAAACGGTGGCTAACTCCAGACGTCAGTGCCTTCGGCTTCCGCCTTAAGAAGGCTATTCAAATCGTGGCTCAGTACTTTATCGATGTGCAGCTGCATCATATGACGATCCGGTGCATCGAACTTGGCAATTTCTGCCTGCAGCCTTTCTTCCAACGGCGCCTGGCCCATCGCCCTTGTGAGGAATCCGTCCGTGAACTTACGCAGCAGTTCCGCATCCTGCATGATCTCGATACGACCTCGCAGGGTGACCTGGTGTCCGATATTCTGCGGATCCCAGATGTTAAAACACGCTGCCGGGTTGCGGCGCCAGGCGTGATACTTCGCCCGATTGGTGGTTGAAGTCACGGTAATGACGCCATCAACCATCACATAAAGCATGATGGCTGACACTGGTTCCTGGTTTTTGGTGACCCAGGAAACCGAGGCATGTGACGCCTTGTTGATCAGCGCGTTGACCGCCTCATCATCCAGCTTAAACGGGGCAATTTCACGGCGGGCCAACCAGGCCGGTCTTTCGTCAGAGCCACTCATGATGCTTCCGCCAGGCCGGGCAACACTTCGTCCAGGTAGTCTGCGCTCCCAAGTTCAATGGCTGACAGCTGATCCAGTTCATCACTTTTCTCAGGAAACGCTGCCTTGAGATTCTGCCAGGCATTGGCGCCCTGGCGTTCCGCTTTTGATTGAATGTACATCTGTTCAATCGGGGTATACGGCTCAAAGGCTGAATAGTAAGTCGCTTTGGCCTTCGGGATAATGGAGGCTACCAGGGCGCGATGTTCGTCTGTTGGCGGGAACATCGCAGCTGCCCGATCCGCAATTTCATCTTCACGAGCTGCACAGGCCAGTATGCCTTCCCGGTGCTCCGGTATTTCGTCCGCCCAGCCACGGTAACGGTCAGCCGCTGTACGTTCCAGCTCTGACAGCAGGTAGCCGTACGCTTCCATGGGAACCGCGCTCAGATGTTCGCGCAACAGATCGCCAAAATTCGGAATCTCTACATTCATTAACCTTCTCCCCTTTCTATTTATTTTCCGCGCTTCGCGCTAAGAGCCACGGGCGTTTTTTTCCGCGCTTCGCGCTAAGAGCCACGGGCGTTTATATATGCCCTTTCTGAAATCTCATGGTACTCAATCACACCCTCGCGGTATTGCTGGTACGAATCAAAGATACGCTGGACGAGTTCGTCATCGCCGGCTGCCAGTTCTGCCGTCTTCTCTTTGGCGACTTCCTTGATGGCTTCAAGGACATCATCTGGCAGTTTCCTGAGTTCTACATCGTGGTTATCCACCAGTTCTCGCAGGGCCGTGTTATTACGCGCCGTATATTCTGCCAGCATATCCGTGTTGGCAGCCAGTGACGCGGATTCGACAATTGCCTGAAGATCTTCAGGCAGTTCGGCCCATGCGTCCTTGTTGATAATCACTTCAAGGGTTGGACCTGCTTCCTGCCAGCCAGGATAGTAGTAATATTTCGCTACCTGGTGCAGGCCAAAAGCCAGGTCGTTGTATGGGCCAACCCATTCAGTTGCATCAATGACGCCTGTCTGCATCGAGGTAAAAATTTCACCGCCAGGCAGGTTAATGGCCGTGCCGCCAATAGCCTCGAAGACCTCACCGCCGAGCCCTGGGATGCGCATTTTCAGACCCTGCATATCTTCCAGCGAATTGATTTCCTTGTTGAACCAGCCCGCCATCTGCACCCCGGTATTGCCACCCGGGATGGGGTAAAGATTGTAGCGATCGTAGAGTTCACGCCAGAGTTCCAGACCACCACCATGCAGCAACCAGCCGTTCATTTCCTGGGCTGTCAGACCAAAAGGCACAGCGGTAAAAAACTGTGCGACAGGCACCTTGCCTTTCCAGTAGTACGCTGCACCATGTCCCATCTGGACTGTACCCTGGGAAACTGCCTCAAAGACTTCCAGTGCAGGTACCACTTCGCCTGCGCCATACACACGGATATCGAGACGACCATCACTCATCCTGCGAATTTCATCAGCCATGCGTTCGGGCGCCGTGCCCAGACCCGGCAGGTTCTTGGGCCAGGTTGTCACCATGCGCCACTTGTAGACCTTTTTCGGCGCTGCAGTCTCGCCTGATACTGCGGGAGCTTCACCGCCACCGCAGGACACGAGTACCAGTGTCATCAATAACAATCCCAGGTTTCGCAATGGTTTACTCCTTTCCAACATTAATACTTATCCAACAGGCTGCAGATTAGCATAGGCCATGACCAGCCACTTGCTGCCTTCGTCGAAGTTCACCTGCACCCGGGCACCTGAACCTTCACCCTCGTAATTCAGGATTACCCCTTCACCGAATTTCTGGTGGAAAACACGCTGACCCAGTTTCAGGTCGGTTCCCGCTACCTCGGTCGTCACTCGAGATACACTCGCACCATAACCACTGCTTCGCGGCGACCTGACCACTGAACCCTGTAACCTGACTTCCTCAATCACGTCTTCCGGCATCTCACTGATAAAGCGGGAAGGGCGGTTAAAGGTTTCGCTGCCATTGATGCGACGACTCTCGGCATAGGTAAGATAAAGCTGTTTCATCGCTCTTGTGACACCCACGTAACAGAGCCGTCTTTCTTCCTCGAGCCGTCCCGGCTCTTCCATGGACATCATGTGCGGAAAAAGACCATCCTCCATGCCAGCCAGAAAGACCAGGGGAAATTCGAGACCTTTTGCACTATGCATCGTCATCATCTGAACACAATCATCGCTCGGATCACCCTGGCCTTCTCCGGCCTCCAGCGCCGCATGACTGAGGAACTGGTCCAGCAAGGTCAGCTCAGGCGCGGATTCCTGGGCATTCTCATCGTCTGGATTATCAGGATCAAAACGGTAGTCATCCTGTGGGTTGTAGGTTTTTGCCGCGGTCACCAGTTCTGCCATATTCTCGATCCTGGCCTGGCCACGCTCGCCGCCTTCTTTCGCGTGATAGTCCTTGAGACCAGTGGTCGCAACAACGGTTTCAACCAGGGTACCCAGATCGGCGTCTGCTGTTTCTTCATCCAACTGCTCAATCAGCTCAAGAAAACCGGCAATGGCATTACGCGCACGGCCGCTCATCAGGTTGTTGTCGACAATTTTTTGGGCTGCCTGCCAGAGCGACGTGCCTGACTCCCGTGCCAGCAAACGGATCTCCGAGACACTTTTGTCACCGATTCCTCTTGTCGGGGTATTGACCACCCGCTCAAACGCGGCGTCAGCATCACGATGGCTGATCAGTCGCATGTACGCGAGGACGTTCCTGATCTCCGCGCGCTCAAAGAATCGCTGGCCGCCGTAAATCCGGTAGGGCATCTGGGCTCGCAGCAGTGCTTCTTCAAGGACCCGTGACTGGGCGTTTGAACGATAAAGGATGGCTGATTCGGAATGCCGGTTGCCGCTATCGACCCAGTTCCTTATGCGCTCCACGATGTAACGTGCCTCATCTATCTCGTTGTAACCCGCATAAAGCTGGATTGGATCGCCCTCACCAAGGTCCGTCCACAACTCTTTTCCTAGGCGGCCGAAATTTTGATCGATAAGGCCGTTGGCCGCTTTCAGGATGTTTGATGTGGACCGGTAATTCTGTTCCAGTCGAATGGTCTGGGCGTTGGGAAAGTCCTGGGTGAACTGCTGGATGTTTTCAATTTTGGCGCCACGCCAGCCGTAAATGGACTGGTCATCATCCCCAACCACCATCAGGTTATCCTGGTCACCCGCAAGTACCCGGAGCCAGGCATACTGGATGGTGTTGGTGTCCTGGAACTCATCAACCAGCAGGGCGGAGAATCTTCGCTGGTAGTGATGCAGGATCTCCGGGTTGTTTAGCCACAACTCATGTGCCCGAAGCAGCAACTCGGCAAAGTCGACCATGCCTCCACGCTGGCAGGCCTCTTCATAGGCACGATAAATAGCGAGGTGTGTCTTCAGGTACAGGTCACCATAGTCTTCGATACTGGATGGCCTGAGACCCTCGTCCTTCTGGCTGTTAATCCACCAGACCGCCTGTCTCGCCGGCCACTTCTTCTCATCAATATCGAGACTCGCCATGACCCGTTTAACCAGCCGCAGCTGGTCGTCGGCATCCAGTATTTGAAAATTCTGCGGCAGTTTCGCTTCCTGGTAATGGGCACGCAGCAGGCGATGGGCAATTCCGTGGAAGGTACCAACCCACATGCCACGCACCGGTAGTGCCAGCAACTGTTCGATACGACCACGCATTTCAGCTGCGGCTTTGTTGGTGAAGGTCACGGCGAGGATACTGAAGGGTGACAAGCCCTCAGTCTGGATCAGCCATGCAATACGATGTGTCAGCACCCGGGTTTTACCGCTGCCCGCACCGGCGAGCACAAGCGCGCTGCCACGAGGTGCGGCAACAGCTTCACGCTGCCTTTCGTTTAAAGGATCAAGAAGGTGAGAGACATCCATCGGGACTCAAATCGCAGGGAACTTATTCAACCGTCACCGATTTCGCCAGGTTCCTCGGTTGGTCAACATCGGTGCCTTTAAACACGGCGACATGGTACGCGAGCAGCTGGACGGGAATGGTATACACGATAGGCGATACCATAGCTGAACAGGACGGCACTTTCAGCACTGTCACGTCCTTTTGTTCCGTCATCGAAAGGTGCTCATCCGCGAAGATAAACAGCTCGGCACCACGTGCGCGAACTTCCTCAAGATTCGATTTCAGTTTCTCAATGAGGTCATCTCCCGGTGCCACAGCGACCACCGGCATATCGTCATCGACAAGCGCTAAAGGACCATGTTTCAGTTCCCCGGCGGGGTATCCTTCTGCGTGGATGTAGGAGATCTCCTTAAGCTTGAGTGCCCCCTCGAGCGCAATAGGATAGTGACTGCCCCGTCCCAGGAAAAGCGCATGGTGTTTCTCGACAAACTTCCTGGCGATCTCCTGGATTTCTGCGTCCAGGGCCAGGGTGCGCTCCACCACTTGCGGAAGCTCACGCAAACCCCGGGCTATTTCCTGATGCATCGCCTCATCCAGTGCATTAAAGCGGCCAACTGTCGCCACCAGCATCAGTAGGTCAGCCAGCTGATTGGTAAAGGCCTTGGTCGAAGCAACACAGATCTCAGCACCTGCCTCCAGCATGAGCGAAAGGTCGGTTTCCCTCACTATAGTGCTGTTCGGAACATTGCAGATACACAGTTTCGCCAGGTAGTTGGCATCTGATGCTGACCGCAGCGCTGCGAGCGTGTCTGCGGTTTCCCCGGATTGGGAAATTGCCACCATCAGGGTACCCGGAAGGACCACGGTGCTGCGATATCGAAGCTCACTCGCGATCTCGACCTGGCAGGGTAGTCCGGCATAGTGCTCAAACCAGTACTTGGCAACGAGACCTGCATAATAACTGCTGCCGCAGGCAACAATCTGGATGGCTTTCACCTGCTCAAAGATCCCGGAAGCGCCAGCGCCGAACGCCTCGGGAAACACCAGCTCACCCACGCGTCCTGATATTGTGCGCGCCAGCGCATCCGGCTGTTCAAAAATTTCCTTAAGCATGTAATGCCTGTGATTGCCTTTGTCGGCCGCATCGTGTCGATCATCCAGCCTGATTGCGCGGCTTTCGATTGCAGCCTGGTTATGGCCGAAGATTGACACTTCATCACGGGTAACTTCGACGAGTTCACCCTCTTCAAGGAAAATAAAGCGGTCTGTTACCGGCCTAAGCGCCTGTGGGTCGGATGCCACATAGTTCTCACCGATACCGAGGCCCACAACCAGGGGACTGCCAGAGCGGGCCGCCATGATGGTGCCAGGATTGTTTTCATCAATAACCGCAATAGCGTAAGCGCCCCTGATCGTGTCGAGCAGTCGATTCATGCCCTCACGCAGGTCGCCACATTGTGAGACCTCATAATGCAACTGGTGCGCTAGGAC
This sequence comes from Pseudomonadales bacterium, assembly GCA_016779585.1. Taxonomy (GTDB): domain Bacteria; phylum Pseudomonadota; class Gammaproteobacteria; order Pseudomonadales; family Azotimanducaceae; genus UBA9659. The sequence goes on along the minus strand of JADHNI010000020.1, from coordinate 2,208 downwards.
CTCTGTATCCGTGGCCGATTCAAAGTTGTAACCATTGGACTTTAGTTGTTCATGCAGTTCTTCATGGTTTTCAATAATCCCGTTGTGCACAACAGCCAATCCATAGGAGACATGAGGGTGCGCATTCACCTCGCTCGGTTCACCATGAGTCGCCCAACGGGTATGGGCGATACCTGTATGCCCGAAAGGCTGATCGCTCTTACAGGCCTGATCAAGTTCAGATACTTTCCCAAGCCTGCGAATTCGCCGGATACAGCCTGCAGCATCAATCAACGCAACACCGGCAGAATCATAACCGCGGTACTCAAGTCGTCTCAGTCCTTCGATCAGGATGTTGCAGACATCCCGTTCGGCAACGACACCCACTATGCCGCACATAATCAGTCCTTTTTCTTTGTTGGCCGCTGCCAGTTCCTGACGGAGACCTGCTTGCCGCGCCCGACTGCAAGAACGTCAGTATCGACGTCCTTGCTGATGGTAGATCCGGCGCCTACAGTGGAGCCCGCGCCAATGGTTACTGGCGCAACGAGTGACGAATTGGAACCAATAAAAGCCCGATCACCAATGTGTGTCTCGAACTTGTTTACACCATCGTAGTTACAGGTAATTGTACCGGCACCGATATTAACTTCTTCACCGATGATGCTGTCGCCAAGGTAAGTCAGGTGACTGGCTTTACTGCCACGCCCCATCGTGGTTTTTTTTACTTCCACAAAATTGCCCACAGCAACTTCTGATACGAGGTTGGCACCAGGACGCAGGCGGGCAAAAGGTCCGACGCTGCAGTGGTCGCCAACGGTCGCCTGTTCCAGAATACTGTTAGCCTTGATCACTGTTCCGTCACCGATTGTGCTATCAGTGATCACGCAATTGGGTCCGATCACTACGTTGTCAGCGAGGGTAACGTCACCCTCAAAAACAACATTTACATCAATCTTCACACCCTGGCCGGCGGTTACAGTTCCTCGAATGTCCAGGCGTGCCGGGTCCATGACCTGCACACCACTTGCCATTAATTCTTCTGCTTTGTTCATTTGAAGTGCTCGTTCCAGCGCAGCCAGTTGGCCAAAGGTGTTGATTCCAGTGACTTCTATGGGGTCACTGACTTTAACTGCCGTCACCTTGGCATTATCGGTGTTTCCATGCTCGACAATATCGGTCAGCAGATACTCCTGCTGCGCGTTGTTGTTATCCAGGCGCTCAAGCCAGTTCTTCAGGCACCTTGTGCCTGCTGACATAACGCCCGTGTTAATTTCCAGGATCTGTTTTTCGCTTTCATTCGCATCCTTTTCTTCAACAATGCGAACTACCTGCTCTCCTTCGCGAACAATACGTCCGTAATTGAAAGGGTCAGGCATATCCACGGTCAGCACGCCAAGGTCTGCATCGACCTCACTCAACATCTGGAGTGTCTCAGCACGGATAAGGGGGGCGTCACCCAGGAGAATCAGCGTCCTGTCACCACTAAGGTGCGGTGCTACCTGTTGCATTGCGTGTCCCGTACCCAGCCTCTCAGCCTGGAACACCCAGTTCACGTCAGCGCGTCCTGAAAATGCTGCCTTCACCTCTTCAGCGCCCTGGCCAATGACCACGTGTATTGCAGCCGGATTCAGATCGCCGACCGTATCAAGCAGATGCGCGAGCAGTGGCCTGCCCGCCAGTGTCTGCAGGACCTTGGGCAGGTTCGAGCGCATGCGGCTGCCAACGCCGGCAGCGAGAATGCAAACATCAAGGGAGTTTGTCATGAAGGATTAGTCTAACCGAAAAGAGGTTCTTTTTACGCCACGATCAGGCACTCGCCAAGGGTGCTGTTTGTCAGGATATTACTGACAAATTCTGTGCGGTAAGGGGGCCGCAGGTATGCCTACTCGCTCAATGATCTTCCACAGTATGGATTGGAGCGGCGGCGAAGCGCGGGCAACCCATTGGCATGGCGGGAATCTTAGAATTACAGCCCGCGAACACTTACGTGGCTCGATCAAAAAAGGCGCCAACTGGCGCCTTTTCTGTAAACAGCAGAGCTTTAGTGTTTCTTGTCGCGAATCTTCTGGATCGTACGCAGCATCGCAGCCTGCTCCTGCAGGTCTGCCGCAACACGAGCAAAGTCGATATCGGCTTTCTGGTCAGACAGTTCCTGTTCCGCCTTCTTCTGCGCCTCAACGGCCGCCGCCTCATCGAGGTCATCAGCACGAAGAGCCATATCAGCCA
>JADHNI010000019.1 GCA_016779585.1 Pseudomonadales bacterium | reverse complement strand
CGATCTACACCAGGCCTGGTGCGGAACATCGCATGGAGAACCTGGGTAGTGAACCTGTCAGTGCCATCTGGGTCTGGTGGGCGCCGGGTGGTGACCGCGATGTTTTCTCCGGAGATTACGAGTTTACTGAACCTGCCCCGGCGCAGAGTCCAGGGTTCACGACTGGGGAGACAGAGCGCCTTTATTAGCCAGCTTCTGGCTGACCAGGTCGGCGATAAACATGCCGGCAATCATGGCCACGCCAAAAAACAACACGTCCTTATTCAGGTAGGAAAGGGATGAAATGACTGGTCCCGGGCAAAGACCCACCAGGCCCCATCCTGTGCCAAAGAGCGCTGCCCCGGTCACCAGTTGCGGATCGATGTCTGTTCGATCAGGGATACGAAACACATCGGCAAACATCGGCGCTTTAAACTTTCCCAGTCCAAGCTGAAAGAAAGGCAGGCTGATCATCAGTGCTCCGGCCATGACAAATCCCAGGGTCGGGTCCCAATCGCCAAACAGGTCCAGGAAACCAATCACTTTTGCAGGGTCAGTCATGCCAGACATGGCAAGCCCGACACCGAACAGTGTGCCGCACAATAATGCAAAGAGAAGATTCATAGCAGGTGTAACCTCAGGAAGACAGTGATGAACCCAAAAGTCATGAAGGTGGCAGTGGCGATGATCGACCTGACCGACAGTCGCCCGATGCCGCAGATGCTATGCCCGCTGGTGCAGCCACTCCCAAATTTCACGCCGAACCCCACCAACAGGCCTGCTGCAATGATGAGGTCAATCGGGGCACTGAAAGCGGGTGTTGGGGCGCCAGATATTGCATGGAACAGCGCCGCTCCCAGGACCAGGCCAAGGACAAAGAGTATCGCCCAGAGGTTGCCGGAGGGCGCTTTGATGCTGGAAAACAGGATGCCACTGATACCGGCGATCCTGCCGACGCTGATCATCAGCACCACCGTAGCGAGGCCGATCATCAGGCCACCGCCGAGTCCGTAAAGGTAGGATTCCATCACTTGCAGTACTTTATAATATTAGTAAAACCTAATATATGGGTATTCAACCAGTGAATCAAGGCTTTCAGGTAAATTTTTGGCAAAAAAGGGGCTCGCAGCTTGCAGGCGCTTGCGCCGAAAGTCTGCACCCGGCAGCTACATCGAAGTCTTCGTGTTACTCGAACACGAAGCTGATGTAGCGATAGGGTAGCTAAATAAGTAGGAGGGGTTGGAAGATGCCCTTTCGCTGGATCAGTTTTGTGGTTTGGTACCACAAAACTTCGATCCAACTGTCGGGTATTTGCTTTCGCAGCATCAGAAACGTGGTTGGTTACCACGTTTCTTCGATGCTGCTGCCGCGACCAGATTTGGATAATTCGCTGTGCGAATTATCCAAACTGGGACATAGTATTTTCTTTACCACCTGCCAGCAGTGCATTTTCACCGGCAAAGTATTCCTTGTGGTGATCGCCGATGGTGGTACCGGCCATTTCCTGGTGCTTCACAACGTTCATGTTGCGGCGAATCTCGGTTCGCTGAACGCCTTTCACGTAAGCCAGCATGGCTGCATCGCCGAAGTAGCCTTCAGCCAGCGTATCCACACCCAGTGCGGTTTCGTGGTAAGTCGGCAGTGTGATCAGGTGGTGGAAGATACCGGCTTCCCGTGAACCATCAGCCTGGAAAGACTGGATGTACTGGTCAGCCTGCTGGGCCAGTTCAGTCTCATCAAGTTCAACAGACATCAGGCCAAGAGGGTCTTCAGCAGGATTGGGGTAAGCGGATACATCTTTACCGGCGTCCACGTACTCCTGGTAGACCTGCTCACGGAACTTCAGCGTCCAGTTGAAAGACGGGCTGTTGTTGTAAACCAGCTTGGCATCGGGAACCACTTCCTTCACCTTGTCGACCATCTCGGCGATCTGCTTGACGTTAGGCTTTTCGGTTTCAATCCAGAGCAGGTCAGCGCCGTGACGCAGGCTGGTGATACAGTCGAGAACCACTCGATCAATTCCGGTGCCTTCACGGAACGCGTAGAGACCATTATCCAGGCGAACCGGCTTAACCAGCTTGTCCTTCTTGTGGAAAACGATGTCATGTTCTTTCAGTTCATCCACATTGTGCACTTCTTCGACTTCGAGGAAACTGTTGTACTGGCTTGCCAGGTCGCCTTCTTCCTTGGATACAGGAACCATCTGGGTCAGACCGGCGCCGAGTGAGTCAGTACGTGCGACGATGATGCCGTTTTCAATGCCCAGCTCCAGGAACGCGTAACGAACCGCGTTGATCTTGGCCAGGAAAACTTCGTGAGGAACTGTGACCTTGCCGGCCTGGTGACCACATTGCTTGACCTCAGATACCTGGTTTTCGATCTGGATGGCGCAGGCGCCAGCTTCGATCATCTGCTTGGCCAGCAGGTAAGTCGCCTCTTCGTTACCGAAACCGGCATCGATGTCTGCAATAATAGGTACAACGTGAGTTTCGAAGTTGTCGATCTGCTCGATCAGCGACTTGGCTTCGACCTCATTACCAGCTTCGTTCGCTGCATCGAGGGCCGTAAACAGACGTTCTAGTTCTACAGCATCTGCCTGCTTCAGGAAGGTGTAGATTTCCTGGATCAGGGAGGGAACGCTGGTCTTTTCGTGCATGGACTGATCAGGCAGGGGGCCGAACTGGCTGCGCAATGCTGCGACCATCCAGCCAGAAAGATAGATGTATTTCTTATCCAGGGTGCCGTTGTGGCGCTTGATGGCAATAGCTTTCTGTTGCGCCACGAAACCATGCCAGCATCCCAGCGACTGGGTGTACTTGGAGGTGTCGGCATCATAGTCCGCCATATCCTTGCGCATGATGTCTGCGGTGTACTGGGCGATATCCAGACCGGAGTTGAATCGGTTCTGCAGTCGCATGCGTACTGCGTATTCCGGGTTGATACCGTTCCATGCGTCGCCGTGCGTGCCGCACAGCTTCGCCATTCGCTCAATATCCTGTTGGTAGCCCATGGTGTTCCTCCTGGCTTTGATAAGTCTGTGGCAATCGAATAGACCGCGCAGGGTACCAGTGCATCAGTGATCAAATAAAGGAATAATTGGACACTGTTATATTCCGCTGATTCATGTATAAGGTTTATGTTTCAGCTTCACCGTTTAGCGCTCTCTGTAGATTCCTGCATACTTGTCCCATGCGTATTGAACAGATTAATACAGGCCGGCGAACTACCATGGTGGTCGGTAACCGCGAGATTGAAACGGGCATTGTCAAAACCGCCTGTACTGGTGCAGTAACAGTGGGAAAACTTGGGCTGGCGGACGATGCGATCTGCAATATGAAGCATCACGGAGGGCCTGACCAGGCGGTCTATCTCTATGCCCTTGAGGATTACGCCTTCTGGGAGCGGCAGTTGAAGCGGGAAATGCCGCCCGGTACCTTCGGTGAAAATCTCACTGTGACGGGTTCGGACCTGCGACAGCTCTGCGTTGGCGATGTTCTCACTGCGCCGTGCGTCACATTGCAGGTGACGGCCCCTCGGATTCCCTGCAATACGCTGGCAGCAAGGATGGAGGACCGGCAGTTTGCCAGGAAGTTTGTTCAGGCAAACCGTTCAGGCGCCTACTGTCGGGTACTAAAAGAAGGAACCCTGACTGCGGGCGATGAGTTCACGTGGTCTCCCTATGAAGGGGACCGCATTTCACTTGCGACATTTTTCGAAGATTCCCATCGAAAGCTTTCTGCAGATACACTGCGGCGATACCTTTGTGCGCCAATAGATGAACGCTCCCGGCGAGATTTCGAAAAGGACCTGCAGAAAGCAGAATAAAAAGAAGGATAAACAAGAAGGAATAATAAAATGGAAGGCAAACGAGTACTGATTACTGGCGGCAACAGTGGTATTGGCATTGTCACAGCGCGGGAACTGGCGAGCCAGGGGGCAGAAGTGGTTCTGGCCTGCCGTGACTCCGAGAAAACCGCGGAGGCTCTGAAAGTCATCAATGCCGAGGCCGGCATACCAGCGGTCAACCTGCCCGTGGAACTGGCGAACCTCCAGAGTATTCGTGACCTGGCGGCGAACTTCCTGGACCGCTATGACCGTCTGGATGTGCTGATCAACAATGCGGGTCTCTTCCCGCCCAGACAGCGCATGACGGATGACGGATTTGAAATGCAGTTTGGTGTGAATCACCTGGCGCCATTCCTGTTGACCAACCTGCTGCTGGATTGCCTGAAGGCCAGCGCGCCTTCGAGGATTGTTACGGTCTCTTCCATGCTGCACAAAAAAGGCAACATCGATTTTGATGCGATTCGTGGGTACGAGAAATACAACAGCCAGGAAGCCTACAACTCCTCCAAACTCTGCAATGTGCTGTTTGCCGTGGAGCTGGCGAAACAACTGGAAGGTACAGGCGTGACCTCCAACGTACTGCACCCGGGAGCTGTTGCGACAGATATCGTGCGCGATGTGCCCTGGTTGCTGCGCAAGATCATTGGCCTGATTTTTATCTCGCCGGAGAAAGGCGCGCAAACCAATATCATGCTGGCCAGTGACCCGAGCCTCGAAGGTGTAACCGGTAAATACTATGACCAGTGTGAGCCGGCGGAGTACTCGTCGCAGGCGGACGACGAGGCGCTGCGCAAAAAGTTATGGGATCTGTCGGCGGAACTGACAGGACTTTAAGGCGAGGTCTCTCCGCTAGGGTCGAGACGAGGACAATACAAACTCCGCGCCTTTCTCGGCGATCATGACCGTCGGAGCATTGGTGTTACCCGAGGTGATAGTCGGCATGATGGAAGCATCGATGACCCGGAGCCGGTCCACGCCGTGTACCCTGAGTTCATCATCCACTACTGCCATGTGATCGCTACCCATTTTGCAGGTGCCGACCGGGTGAAAGATGGTCGTGCCGAGGTCACCGGCAGCATGAGCAAGATCATCTTCACTTTCGATGTGAGCGCCGGGTTTCAGTTCCTCGGGCTCAAACGGTGCCATTGGAGCAGCAGACATAATCCGGCGTGTGAACTTCAGGCCTGCCACGGCAACCGCGAGATCTTCTTCCGTAGACAGGTAGTTCAGGGTGATCGCCGGATAGTCTTCAGGTCTGCTGCTTTTAATGCGGACGTGCCCGCGACTGCTTGGCCTGAGATTACAGACAGACGGAGTAATCGCATTGTACTTGTGCAGCGGCTCCCCGAATCTTTCCAGCGACAATGGCTGAACGTGCCACTCCATATTGGCGCTGGGCTGGTTTTCGTCGCTGCGCGCGAATGCACCAAGCTGCGAGGGTGGCATGGTCAGCGGACCGGTTTTGAACAGGAAATACTCAAGACCCATCGACGCCAGGCCAAACAATGAATTCACTCGCTGGTTCAGGGTCACGGTGTTACTCACCTTATAGATTGTGCGAATCTGCAGGTGATCCTGAAGATTCTCGCCCACGCCTGGCAGGGCATGGGTCACCGGAATATCCATGGCGCCCAGGAGTTCAGCATTGCCGATACCTGACAGTTGCAGGATCTGCGGCGAGCCAATCGAGCCTGTGGCGAGAATCACTTCACGTTCGGCATTGAAGGTTTCCAGACCTGCCGGTGTTGTGATTTCCACACCTTTGCAGGTTGGCCGCGCGCCACTGTGGTCAAAGAGGAGCCTGCGCACGTGTGCCTCGGTAATGATCTTGAGGTTGCTGCGGGACTTTGCCGGATCAAGGAAAGCTTTTGTTGCACTCCAGCGTGAGCCGCGTCGCTGGTTCATCTGGAAGTAGGCATTACCGAAGTTATCCCCCCGGTTGAACTCATCGATCTTGGGAATCCCGCAGGCCTCGGCAGCATCGCGCCAGGCATCCAGGATTTCCCAGTTGACGCGCCTTTCTTCAACCCGGAGTTCACCGCCAGCGCCATGAAACTCATCGGACCCGTACTGGTAATCCTCGGACTTCCTGAACAATGGCAAAACATCGTCCCAGCCCCACCCCCGGTTACCCAGCTGTGCCCAATGGTCGTAGTCGCTGCGCTGGCCGCGCATATAAATCATGGCGTTGATGGACGAGCAGCCGCCCAGGACTTTTCCCCTGGCGTATCCAATGCTGCGGCCGTTAAGTCCCGGGTCTGGTTCAATCTCGTAGCACCAGTCAGTGCGTGGATTGTTAATGGTGTAGAGGTAGCCAACAGGGATGTCGATCCAGAAGTAGTTATCTTTCTTGCCAGCCTCAAGCAGCAGGACAGAATAACGCCCCCCCTCAGTCAAACGGTTGGCCAGTACGCATCCTGCAGTGCCTGCGCCAACAACAATATAGTCGTAGTTCTTCAAGCAACTGCCTCGACCAGGCTCTCAATCTCCCTGAGACGGGCGGAAACACGCTCTGCTTTCTGGCTGCCCAGGTGAACCACCAGGGTATCGACACCGAGGTCGGCATATTGCTTAACCATATCTGTTGTCATCTGGTAGGGCGGTGTAATGACCAGCTTAAAGCCATCGCGGTTCCTGCCTTCAGCTGCAAGTGCCTTGTCGATATTGGCGAATACCTCCGCTGTCTGGAACGGATCCATCTGGAAGCCGTACCAGCCATCGCCATATTTTGCGGCACGGCGAAGCCCGGCAGGACTGTGACCGCCGACAATGATTGGGATATGCGGAGACTGGACGGGTTTCGGGTCCATGCGGCAGGGCGCGAGGTCATGGTATTTGCCATGGTACTCAGCAATTTCCTGCGTCCAGAGGATCTTGAGCATCTCCAGGATTTCATCGCAGCGAGCGCCACGGGTATTGAAGTCATAACCGCAGGCGATCACTTCTTCTTCACACCAGCCGATACCGATGCCAAGATCAATGCGCCCGTTACTCAGCCAGTCCAGGTTTGCGAATTCTTTTGCGGTGTACACAGGGTTACGTTGCGGTAACAGGGTAATTCCAGTGCCGAAACGCAGGTTCTTCGTGCATGCTGCGAGGAAACCGATGGTGGATACGGTATCCATGATGCCGCCACCCTCGGGCACTGGAATCTTGCCGTCCTTCGAACCGGGGTACGGATTCTTCATCTCATCAAACAGAACGACGTGTTCCCCGAGCCAGAGGGAATCAAGGCCGGTGTTTTCAGCCTGCACCGCAAAGTCCTTGATCATCTCCGGTGTGCAGATAGGTGACATGAACGTCGAAAAAGTGCCGATCTTCATTGTTTGCTCCTGCGTTGATCTGCCATCGAGGATAACAGATCAATCCAGGCGTTCGCCTTCGAAGAAAGTGCAGGCGTCTTCAAAGCCGCTGGTGACGCAGCGACCAACACCATGCATCTTCCCTGCCTTGAACTCGCCCTCGTACCGGTCGCCGTTAGCGAAGGCCATGGTACCTGTCCCATCCTGAACACCAAGCGACCAGTAACCACGGTAGACGCGCCCATTGGGCCATTTCCGGTTGCCATTCCCGTGAGGCTTGCCATCCAGGAACTCACCCTCGTGAGTGACTCCGTTTGCAAAGGTTGCAACTCCATAACCATGAAAATTGTCGTTCTGGAAACCGCCCCTGTAGTCATTGCCGTTTGGCCAGGTACGCATACCTTCGCCGTGCATCCGTCCGGCGACAAAACTTCCCTGGTAGACGCTGCCGTCGGTAAATGCGAGCGTGCCTTCGCCTTCGATGACACCCGCGTTGACCTCGCCCATGTAAATATCGCCACTGCTCATCGTGAGTGTGCCGCGGCCATGCGGTTTCTCTGCGATGAATGTACCTTCAAAGCGATCACCGGTTGTCGAGGTGTAGTCACCTTCCCCTTCAACCACGTCATTGTTGAATTCACCCCGGTAGAAGCTGCCGTCTGGCCAGTGCAGTTCACCGCGACCGTGCAGCCTGCCCATATCGAGTTCGCCGGTGTAGCTTCGCCCATCTGCAAACAACATGTTTCCCTTGCCATGAGGGCGACTGGTGAGAATATCCCCCCGGTAAACCTGTTGGTTTGGCCAGGTTATGGTCCCTTTGCCTGTTAACGCGTCAGAGAAGATCCCTTCATAGCGAAGACCGTCACGTTCTATGGTCTGGCTGGTTGCCGCTGGTTCAGGCTCGTCTCTCAGGGTGGAATCCATGGCCCGCGAGGTTGGTAGCGCACGCTCAGGTGAGTAAACGGGTGACAGATACAATCCGTAACCAGTGAATAGAAACCCGAGAGTTAACAGAATCCAGTGAATGATCGACAAGCTGTCGAGATAGCGCGACATCTCCGCATTCTAAGGCACGCATGACAGCGGATAAATGTTTCTGCCATCATGGAGCCCGAAAATGAGGAGACACTATGGCGATTGTTGATATCTTTGCCGAGGTTGAGAAGATCAAGGCTGATCTTGAGAACCTTTCAGTCGATGACCTGAAAAATGAACTGCGTGATGCTGCGGATCAGGGTAAAGACATGCTGCTGATCGATATTCGTGAAATCCAGGAGGTTATTGACCTTGGAACCATCCCGGGTGCCGTCCATGTACCCCGCGGCATGATGGAATTCTGGGCAAGTCCGACCAGCCCGTACTACCGCGACTATTTCACCGAGGACAAGCGCATCGTGGCGTTTTGCGCCGGCGGTGGTCGTTCAGCTTTTGCGGCGCGGGATCTCAAAGCCATGGGGTTTAACAACGTGGCACACCTGGAACTGGGTTTTAACGGCTGGGCGAAATCGGGCGGTGCCGTTGAAGACTTTGCCAGCCAGAGTCGCTGGATGAGAAAGCCAAAGGGGGAAGGCGAGTCATGAGTGTCGAAGTTAACGGAATTGCACATATCCAGATGACGGTGAACAACATCGAGGAGTGTATGCCTTTCTGGGAAGGCCTCTGCCATTTCCTGGAGATGAAAACGCTGGTCAAAAACGAAACCACCCTTTACTGCATCGGCAGCCGGACGGGGATCCTGATTCGCGAAGCACCCGACGACAAAAAGCATGTGACGTTTGACCAGGACACCAGCGGACTGCATCACTTTTGTTTTCGGGCACGCAGCAACGAAGACATTGATGCCATTTACAACTTCATTGTTACCGAATTCCCAAACATCAAGTTTGTTCACGGGCCCGAGGACGGCTCACACTTTGCGCCTGGTTACTATTCGATCCTGTTTGAAGATCCGGACGGCATTCGAGTGGAGTTTAACTATGTACCCGGCAAAGGCCACTTTGGAGATAAAGGCAGGCTGGGCGAGGGTGGCCCGGGACCTTCAGACCGTTATGGTGAGGAAGGCATCTACGAATAGCCGCCTTTGTTTAACACGAACTTAACGATGGGTTTCAGGAAGTTTCTTCTGCGTTAACAATTGGTGCGTATCTTTCCCTGCGTCCCCTATAAAGGCCTGGCGCCTTCATCCCCTGGGCCGCAGGTTGCTGGCGCGCCTGCGGCCTGCCTTAACTGAACTTAGGCAGAACGCGTAGCTCACCCAACCGGGTGAACCAATTCCGAAACATTTTGGTTGTATCAATGCAGTCCTGGAAGCCAGCCTGGCGTAACTTGATGGTGCTCAGGAGTGCGGGCGGCGGCACCCTGTCGCCATAGGCATTAAACATGGCGTCAGCGTAGTAGTAGGAGTCGCCTACAATCTGGCGCAGCGAGTATGGCTGAAGTTCATGTGTTTTAACTATTTGCTGCCAGTCAGATTCACGGTCGTAAAATGATTCAGACAGCAGCCGCCTTTCGGGTTCGCCCATATCCATGCCGAATATTTCGGCAAGCGCAGGCCAGGTGTCCTGCCAGCGAAACACGTCACCATTAGTAATGTTGAAGGTTTCGTTTTCAAATGCCGCATTGTCGAGACTGAAGTGAATGGCGGCAGCCAGCAGGTCTGCGTCGATGGCTTCAGAAACAGCAGAAGGCCCGCCCGGGTAAGTAAACGGTAAACCTGCAGCTTTCTGCAGGGCAGCGTAGGTGCCAACCGCCGCCAGCATGTTCATGGGCGCATGCAGCGCATGACCAAAAATCACCTGGGGTCGCCAGATGGTGCGCGTCCAGCCGGTCTCATTGCAGTAATCGATGAGTTGATCCTCCTGCAGCCAGTAGAAGTTCTCGTGAGGGTGTCGTGGTTCTGATTCGACGCCTGGTATTTTCATGGGCGCCACGTGCGCCCCGTAGGCTTTTGTTCCCTGCAGTAGCGTGACGTGCCTGAGCGTTTTCGAATCACGCAATGGACCGAGAATGTTCTGCAGCATCTGCAGATTCGTCTGCATCTGGTCCAGCTCCTGCCAACCGGCAATGAGCCCGGGTTTCTCATAAAGCGCCGCGTAGACAATATGAGTCACGCCACCAAATACTGATTCAGCACACTCCTTGCAGGCCTCTGTATCCAGAAGATCCAGTGGCTGGAATTCAGCTCCAGGCAGGTCTGCCGGCGGCCGGCGTGACAGGCCAACTGCTGGAACCTTGCGATCAAGGAAGCGTTCCATTAACGCCCGGCCAACCACGCCGCTGGCACCAATCACTGCGATTTTCATTTGGCTCATCCTCTAACCGATTGGTCTTGTTCGGTGCTTCATGATATTAGTGTTGTTTGCGCGTGGCGAGTCGCGCGCTTGCAGTACCAGGGTATAACTTGAAAGAAGAACAAGAACTTACATCAGCCCCCTTTTCTGTAACACCAGGGTATCGAACCTATGCGCTCAGCATGTTCCTGCTGGTGTACATCATCAATTTCGTTGACCGCCAGATTTTTTCCATCCTGATCGAACCGATTCGGGCAGAAATACACCTGAGTGACACACAGCTCGGCCTTCTTGGTGGCATCGCGTTTGCGATCTTTTACACCTTTGCCGGTATCCCGATTGCGCGGTGGGCCGACAGGGGAACCCGCAAGAATATCGTTGCGCTGGCTATCGTCATCTGGAGCGTGATGACGATGTTCACTTCCACAGCCAAGAGTTTTGGCTCGCTGCTAATTGCAAGAATTGGCGTGGGTGTGGGTGAAGCGGGATGTTCGCCACCCATTCATTCGCTCATCTCGGATTACTACCCGGAAGAAAAACGTGCGACGGCCCTCTCGACCTATGCGCTGGGTATACCCATTGGCGGCGCAATTGGCACACTCGCCGGTGGCTGGATTGGTGAATATTTTGGCTGGCGAACCGCCTTCCTGGTTGTGGGCCTGCCGGGCATTATTGTTGCGGCAGTTTTCTACTTCACGATCAAGGAGCCACCACGCGGCTTTTCTGAACCGGAAGGTGTCCCCGTCAGCAAAGAGACGGTGCCACTGATGGACACCATGAAGTTCATGTGGGGGCTTCGTTCGTTCAGGCACCTGTCATTTGCCGGGGCATTACACGCGTTTGTCGGTTATGGCGTTGGCCTGTTCCTGCCTTCGTTTTTTATTCGTGTACATGGATTTGGCCTGGCAGAGACTTCCACCTATCTCTTCCTGATTGGCCTGACCGGCATGATCGGCACTTACCTGGGCGGGTTTCTGGGTGACCGCTATGGGAAAAACGACAAGCGCTGGTACATGGGAATACCCGGCATTGCGACTTTTGTGTCTGTGCCCTTTGCCTTTCTCTTCTATACAACCAGTGACCCGATACTTGCCCTGATTCTTGCGATACCCGCATACATTCTTGGCCCTATGTACCTCGGCCCTACCTTTGCAATGACGCAGACGCTGGTGCCTCCTGCGATGCGCAGCCTGGCTTCCGCCATCCTGCTGTTCATCCTGAACCTTATTGGTCTCGGTCTCGGACCGGTATTTGCAGGTTACCTCTCGGATCTTTTGAAGCCTGAATACGGTGAAGAGTCGATTCGTTACTCACTTCTTTTCCTTGCCGTGTTCGGTAACGCCTGGTCAGCGCTGCACTATTACCTGGCATCGAGAACGCTGCGTGAGGACCTCAAGGCGAAGGATCGGCTGGCTGATTCAGACCCAGTTCCTGCATAGTTGGGAAAATATCTTCCAGTGGATTGCGTACCGCCTGGCCTCCACGTTTTAGCACGTGGGTGTAGATCTCAGTTGTCTCGAGCGATGAATGCCCTAATTGTTGCTGGACGGTTCTTATGTCCAACCCGTTTTCAAGGGCGTGCGTAGCGAAGGAGTGACGCAGCGTGTGTGGGGAAGCCGGTTTTGTCATGCGCGAATCACGAAGCGCTTTTCGAAATGCTTTCTGAACCGCTGTTGGGTGCAGATGAAATCGACGTTCGGTTTCTTCTTTGGCGTCTTTGTATCTTCTGCTAGCTGGAAAGATGAACTGCCAGGCCCAGTTCTTGGCCGCGGATCGATATTTCCGCTTCAAACTCACCGGCAGATCCACTTCCCCAAAACCGGAATCCAGATCCTGCTGATGTAGCAGTTTGATCTTGTGTAGGTGCTGACGGAGTGGCAAGTGCAGCACTTCTGGCAGAGCGACGATCCGATCCTTTTTCCCCTTTCCGTTGTGCACATGAATACAACTGTAGGAAAAATCCAAATCCTTGGTTCGGAGCTGTAACCCCTCAAGGACTCTGAGACCTGACCCATACAGCAGCGCAGCAATCAATCGATGTGTTCCGTTCAAATTAGCCAGCAAAGTACTTATCTCTTCGCGCGACAGTACTACCGGGAGTCGACGTGGTGCCTTTGCCCTGGCTGCCGCGGTGATGTCCCCCAGTGGATTCTTAAGAATGTGCCTGAAGAAGAACACCAGTGCATTTAGCGCCTGATTTTGGGTCGCCGCTGCGACTTGTTTGTTTACCGCCAGGTGGGTGAGGAATGCGATGACCTCCTGATCATGCATCTCTCTCGGATGCAGACCTCCATGGTATCTCACCAGCCGGATCGTCCATTGTTCGTATGCCTTGGCGGTTCTTGGGCTATAGTTACGTAGCCGCATTTCGCGACGGAGTTGTGCTATGAGTTTCATGGCGTAGACTTCTGTAAAACGATGAAAGTCTAGTCAGTTGATACAAAGCGGGTAGGCGTATTAGCTGAAAACGATGTGCGTGATTTGTTAGAATGCTACAAGGCTCTTATTTGAGGAGTTATAGAGCCTTGATACGGCCTGGGTTTCCTAGACACTCCCATTCTTCATAAAGTACCGCTGTTCATAGACCGTTGGCGCTACTCGGCCCACAAGAAACCGCAAGAGCGGCAAACCAGATGGACTTCAAAGAACTATGTAGCTTCAATGAAGGTGGTGGAGGTGTATTTTGGTCCTCTGCAGGTGGACCCTCACCGTGGGAAATGCATCCTGACTGTGATGAACTGCTGCACGTATCCGAAGGTGAGATAGAAGTTGAAGTACTTCCGGCAGATGGTGGCGAAAGCGTGTTGGCGACCGTTAAAGCTGGTTCCTATCTTGTTGTCCCACAAGGATGTTGGCATCGTCAATTTCTCAAGGAAACATCGACGGAATTCTATTTGACGCCAGGTAGGACCCTGCATTCACAATCGGAAGATCCGCGGACGGACGCATAACATGCCGTTTAAGTTGCTGCGTTCGCTTCGCTCACTCCGCTCGGACGCACCTACCAGGCGTTCGGTAGCATGACTCTCGACGAGATAGCTAGTATCGGCGAACTCCTATCTGGCATAGGGGTGATCCTCTCGCTCATTTTTGTCGGATTTCAGATTCGCCAAAATTCCGTGTTGCTTAGACGAGCTGCAAATAGGGAAGCAGTTACTGCGCTCGGCGATGCTTTTCGTCCCGCTATTGAAGATGCAGAGCTTGCGGAGATCTTGAATCGATTCCAGGAGAGTTATAAGAACTTGAACGCTGTAGAGCAACATAGAGCTAGCCTCTATCAGATGGTTTGGATTCAACAATTCGAGCTCATAAACGCTGACTACAAGATTGGTAACTACGATGAAGAACCTTATGAGTATTTTGCGAGAGCGGTGGCTGCATCATGTTCTACTCCTGGAGGAAAAGAGTGGTGGCAGGAGAATAGGCATATACTCACGCCATCGGCTCAGAAAGCTATTCAAGACGCAATCGATAAGTGGGGCTCTACCTAACATGCAGTTGTTAAAGGGAGACACCTGATATGCAATTGACGGCAGTTTGCTATCACGCCGAAATCCTTGGCCGCCTTTGCCAGCGCTTTTCCTGATGTCGGAACAGTTTGATACCTTCAGTGAAACAGGTGAAAGACTTGGTACCGAGTATCGCTCTATCGTGCATCGCGAGGGTATTTGGCATCGCGCATCGAATGTGTTCGTCTTTTTCCTGGATGGCAGGCTTCTTATCCAGAGGCGCCAGTTGTCCAAGGATATTTGTCCGGGTACCTGGGACGTCAGCGCCGCTGAACATCTGAAGCCGGGTGAAACCTTTGAGGAGGGCGCACTGCGTGGACTCGAGGAAGAACTTGGCATCTCTGGCGTGTCCCTCGAGCCTTACGGTGAGGTTGCGAAATCAAGACTGGATATGCCGGAATTGGGTATTCGGGATTTCGAGTTCCAGCAGTCGTTTCGAACGATGTATGAAGGTTTGATTCACGCGGACCCCGAAGAAGTACTGGAAATTCGCAAGATTGAACTTGAATCGCTGGAAGTGGAGATGACGCGCCAACCTGATCGGTTTACCCCCTGGTTTCATCATCGTGCCAGGGAGCTTGAACTGTTTGGTTAGTTTGCGGCCCTGCTGGCAGTTGCCAGTTCCTTCAGCACAGGTATGGTTTCATCCAGTGCAAGGCAGGCATCAGTAATGCTCTGGCCATAGGTGAGCGGTGATGCAGAGATGTCCTGCTGCCCCGCAACCAGGTGGCTTTCCAGCATGACGCCGCGAATCGCACTCTGGCCCTGCGCTATCTGGTGCGCAAGGTTCTGGGCTACCTCTACTTGTCTTTGATGTTGTTTCTCACTGTTGCCGTGGCTGCAATCCACGATGATGGAAGGTGTGAGCTCATAATCAGTAAGGGCGGTTACCGCCTGTTCAATATGGGATGGCAGGTAGTTGGGTCCCGTGTCACTGCCACCGCGAAGTATGAGATAGGCGTGTGGGTTGCCTGTGGATTCCAGAATTGCGGGTTCCCCTTCGGGTGTTAAGGAAGGAAACCAATGCGGATGTTGCGCACTGCGAATGGCATCCACGGCTACGTTGATTTTGCCGCTGGTGCCGTTTTTGAAACCCACCGGCATGGAAAGACCGGAGGCAAGCTCACGATGCACCTGGCTTTCCACCGTGCGTGCACCAATGGCGCCGAAACTGATCAGGTCCGCATAATACTGGCCAAAGGTGGTGTCCAGGAATTCTGTTGCAGCAGGCAGTTGCATTCGTGCGACTTCAAGCAGCAGTGATCGTGCCTGTCCCAGACCCTTGCTGATCTGGAAACTGCCATCCAGGTCGGGGTCGTTGATCAATCCCTTCCATCCGATGACTGACCTGGGTTTTTCGAAGTACACACGCAGAACAGGAAGAATCGCGTCGGTCATGGACCCGGTTGCGTCTTTGAACTTCCCGGCAAAATCGAGCAGTGCTTTTGGGTCATGCACCGAGCAGGGTCCAACGATACAAAGCAGGCGCGGGTCCTGCCCTGTAAGTATTTTTTCTATGTCCCGCCGTGCCTGCCAGACATATTTCGTGATGGTCTCGTCGGAAGGATACTCCCCGGCGAGTTCCCTGGGTGTCATCAGGGGTTGTGAGCGCGAGATTCGAACGTTACTGGTGTCGTGCATGTTGAGCGTGGTGGGAAAGATGGGAAAGAAGTAACATATTATTCACTATGTCGAGTTGTTGTGAAAACGATTGCGCTACAGACGCGCTGCGAGACAAGCACAAGGGTACCTTGCAGGCGGTGCTTGTGATTAATGCTGTGATGTTCGTTGTCATGGTGATGGCAGCTCAGTACGCCGGATCTTCTGGGCTTTTTGCAGACAGCCTCGACAACCTGGGAGATGCACTCACTTACGGATTGAGCCTTGCTGTGGTGGGCGGCACAGCAGTGGCGAAAGCGCGTGTAGCCCTGTTTAAGGGAGTGCTTATCTTACTCGCCGCGCTACTGGTGAGTGCGCAGATTGTGCAGAAACTGCTTGCCCCTGAAACGCCGATCTTTGAATTGATGGGAATCTTCAGCCTGATAGCCCTGGCGGCAAACTCTCTTTGCCTGGGATTACTCTGGCGTCACCGGAACGACGACCTCAACATGAATTCCGTCTGGGAATGTTCGCGCAATGACATAGCCGTAAACATCTCGGTGTTTTTGTCTGCCGGGCTGGTGTGGCTCTTTAATGCCGGCTGGCCCGACCTTGTGGTGGCTTCAATTCTGGTAGCCATGCTGCTGCGTTCGTCGGCTCGTGTGATCACTGCTGCTATTCGTGAAGTTCGGACGATTCCCGGTTCATCCAGTGGTTAATGAACCGGAAAAAGTTTGCCTGGCGGATGCAGAAGTCAGGTTTGAACGCATGTTCAGCGCAGGTCGATTGCGCCGTATGCCGAAGGGTAGAGCCGACACCTTGCTCTTCCTCGCTGTGGCAGCATCCGTGCTTGATCCCCGAAAGTCCTGCAGCGAACCGGAACTGAATCATGAACTGGAGACCTGGATGGCAGACTTTGTGGACCCCTGCAGTTTTGACCATGTCACTGTGCGTCGCTATCTCGTGGACTTTCGGCTGCTGCTGCGCGACGCTCCTGGAACCCGCTACAACACCAACCAGACCATGATCAACCATACGATCGAGCCGGAAGTGCGATCTATCCAGCCAGGGCTGATATTCCAGGCCGTTAACCAGGCGCGGGAACAACGCCGGGCAAGTCGTGCAGGTGATTACACCGTTTGATCGGTTGGTGAGTGTTCCTTACTTCGGGATGCTGTAGGTCAGGTTCAGGCTGAAACCGGGGAGCTCGATATTGTATTCCTGTTCATCCGGTGAATCATCAATCTTGAGATCAATATCGATCACCTGGTAGCCCGCACCGAGGGTCCAGTTATCGTTGATGCGGTAATCCACAAACGCAGAGCCAACGACCAGGTTGCCGTCATAATCGTCGATATTGGCGCCCAACCAGCCAAGACTGCCTCCTACCATCCACTTTTCATTGATGGCATGTTTCAGGTACAGACGCAGGTTAGGTAGCGGGGCCAGGAAATCTTCTTCACTTGAGGCAACCGTCAGGTCGTTAAGTGTACCTTCAAACTTGATGTCGAGATCGATGGCGTGCAGACCGGCGCCGACGCCCCATTCAGTGGTGTCAGAGGTGTGAAATGCGTAGTCGACAGCGAAGATGTAAGTCGTAATTTCCAGATCGCTAGAGACAGACGTAGACAAAGGAAATTCCTCGCCGCGGAAGTTGAAGGAACGATCGGTGACATTGGTTCCTGAAACATCCAGTGGAGAGTACGCAAATATCGCGCGTCACTTGTCGTTGATGCGATAGCGCACACCGATCTGGCCGGTGGTTTCCCGGTCGTCAACGCCAAGGCGCTTGAGGTCAATTTCGGTTTCGCGGTCGCCGGAATTCGTGGCGCGCAGGGTTGCGTCCGGTTTCTGCGTCAGGACAGAAAAGTCGAAATGCCACCTGTCTGTCAGTCCGGAGTGAATGGGTTCAGCGAACGTCTGACCAACAGCCAGGAGAAAAAGAAGCGGTAGGTATCTCAAGTGGGCGTCGTCCCTGATATGACCGGGGGATCATACAGGAGGAGCGCGCACTTGGTAAGTTTTGGTTAGATCAACAGGGCAGGGCGTAAAGGTTTTCGTAGTCTGCGTCTGACACCACGTCTTCTGCTTCATAGTAATCATCCATGTAGCCGGATGAGTAGCAGGCGGGTTTCAAAAAATCTTCCAGATCAAGGTTTCCAAGTTCTTCTGTCATCGTTTGTGTCCTGAGTCGGGTTTGTCGGGTAGTGCCTGTCACCAGTAGTGCAACCTTGGTGCCAATATTGGCTGAACGAAAAAATGCGGCTTTCAGGGTATTTTCGAGCCAATGTGTGATCAGCGCTGGTGCAAAGCTCCGTGTTTTTGTTTTATGTTGGTGCTGAATGTCGTAGGAGAGTTCCATGTTCAAAACCTATTTCCTGATGTCACCCGGTGAAGATCCGTATCGCTATCGTGGCGAAGAAGCGGCAGAGGCCATCAGAGAGCTGTTTCCAGCGGTTGTTGGCTATGTTCAGTCGAGGGCATTGCCCGGGCAGGATGCGCCTTCTTTTTCCGGGACAGCAGAGCTCTGGTTCGATCGTGCAGAAGCCGCCCTTGATGCTTCACAGCAGGATTTTTCACCCATGCTGGCCGAACATGCGGCTGTACAATCTTCACTGGCAGGTATGGAGCGTGTGGTGGTGAGAACACCTGATTACCGCTCTGGTTCGCGGATGAAAGGTGTGTACCCTTTTTGCCGCAAAGGCGGCATGGCCCTGGATGCCTTCCAGTCATACTGGTGGCATCACCATGGACCCATCGCAGCCCTTACTGAAGAAGCGTTGGCGTATGTACAGATCCACCCACTGCTGGAATCTTACGATAGCGCCCCACCCGCGTATGATGGCATTACAGAAATTTCCTGGCGCGATGCAGAAGCGGCAATGCGCGGGATCACGTCAAGGCAGATGGTCGAAGACCAGGCGAGTGACGCCCCGAACTTCGTCGCTGATGGCAGCGTAGCGCTCTACCTGGCGGAAGAAGAAACGGTGATAGCACCCTGACAGTAAAACAATACCAAGAAGGAGGGAGATATGAATGAATTCTGGATGATGGCGATAGGCCTGGGCATGGCGTTTCACGGCCTGCTGATCCTGTGGGTAGGTGGTTTGCCGCGTGCACTGACGCCCGGTGAGTCACCAACGGCCCCACCAGGGACACCGGAAGCCTTTGGGTTGTTCTGGCTGGATCAGTACAGCTATATCGGTCTGATCCTGGCGATAGTCGGCGGCGGACTTGCTGCGGGAGAATACCTGTCATGATTTCCATCACCGCACTTTATGTCGGGCTCCACGCTCTGCTCGCTGTGATCCTCGCCAATTTTGTTCTGTATGTTCGTTTGCGTGGCAGCAAGGTACCCGCCTGGCAGCCGGATGCTGCGCTCCGGGTTCAAGCCAACTTTATTGAGAATGTACCGATTGCGTTATTGCTCCTGATGGTTCTGGAAATCCAGGGCGTACCGGCGAACCTGCTTCACGGGTTTGGCGCGTCCCTGTTTGTCCTGAGGTTGTTACATGCGTTCGGTTTGGGTACCTATGAAGGCGCCAACTATCCGAGGTTGATTGGTGCACAGGGCACTTTTGTACTGATCTCGATTATGGCGATCGGCGCAATCGGCACGGTACTTTAAATGATGTATTCATCTCCGGAAGCACGAACAGTCATGTCGGTAATAGCAACGCCCCAGGGTTGATTGATTGCGTACACGATCTGGTCTGCCAGTGATGACGGATCCAGCGCGAAGTACTCGATGTCATTGATGTCCAGGTTTGATGCGGGTAGCTGTCCGGCCTGCGCTGCCTCAAATTTCGACATGTAGGAAACCATATTCACGCCCAGCAGGCCGCTGACCGCTTCCGGATTGATAACGCCGCCGGAAAGTCCGGTTGCTGGAACGCCCGTGGGCCTGATGGTTGTTACCTTGATCTTGCCCTGGGATTCCATGCGGAGGGATTCAGACAGGAATACCACAGCCGCCTTGGTAGCACCGTAAACGCCACCACCGGCCGTGGGGTAGTTGCCATAAATGGAAGCTATATTCACAACATGGCCGCGACCCTGCCGGATCATCTGGTCATGGACCGCGGCAATTCCGTTCAGCACGCCCTTGAAGTTGATATCAATACATCGTTCCCAGGCATCAGCGGCGGCCTCGTGGTCAGCATAGAAAGCAAGAGGCATGACACCGGCATTGTTGAGCATGACGTCAATCTGCCCATAGGTCTGGACGGCGGTTGCCGCGAGCTGGTGCATGTTATCGCGACTCGTGACATCCGCCCTGACCGCGGTCGCTTCACCGCCAGTTTCCCGGATGCTCGAGACCACTGCTGCAAGAGCTTCCTCGTTTACGTCTGCGGCGATGATCTTCGCGCCAAGCG
The DNA here is from genome assembly GCA_016779585.1 of Pseudomonadales bacterium. Classification (GTDB taxonomy): domain Bacteria; phylum Pseudomonadota; class Gammaproteobacteria; order Pseudomonadales; family Azotimanducaceae; genus UBA9659. The sequence goes on along the minus strand of JADHNI010000019.1, from coordinate 33,009 downwards.
CCGCGGTCTTCTCACAGACCAGTTGACCGAAACCACCGGCGGCGCCGGTGACGATGATGGTTTTTCCTTCTACATAATTGCTCATACTGAGTTGTTCCGACTGTCCGGGAATATTTGACGGTCAGACTAGCAAAATCCGTGATCCTGATCATGAAATCTCCACGCCAGATAAGCGTAGAATAGGCACGTTAGAAAAACGGCAAACCTATTGAGGAGTAAGTTATGCCCAGCAGAAGAGATGTTTTGAGAATGGCCGGGGGCATTGCCCTGATTCCGCTCGTGAACCTGAAGGTTCAGGCGGCAGATAAAGTTCCCCTGGATGACCCCGCCGCCGTGGCTCTGAAGTACGTGGAAGATGCCACGCAGGCGACCCGAATGGACAAGATGGGCGTTGCTGGCGCAGATCAGTTGTGTTCCAACTGTCGTTTCTACACAGAGTCCGCGGAAGCGGGATGGGGTGGTTGTACACTTTTCCAGAACCGCCTGGTCGCGGGTCCGGGCTGGTGCGCAGGCTGGGTTCCTGCAGGCTGATTCAGAAGTAGTATCGAATACTCATATAGAGCGTGTTGGGGTTCGGGCCATACTCTGACCCGAACTCCGGCAGCCCGTTGTTACTCACTTCAAGATCATCGCCGACGAAGCGGTAATAACCGAAGTCCATATAGAAATTTTCCGCGACATTGTATTCAGCGCTGACCGAGGCGAAAGCCGAGCTGTCAGTCAGGTTGACGATCGCCTGCAATCCCACGAACCACAAGGGCGACAGTTGCACTGTGTAGCCTGGTATCAGGTAGTGTTCACCTAACAGGAATACTCCGCCGCGCTGGTAAGGCAACGTCTGCAAATTGGCGAGATAATCTTCAGGCTCATCGCTGCCGGCGCCGTTGTAGTGATATTCCACCTGGCCAAACGTGTTTTCCGAGAAGGCATAATCCAGGCCGGTAGACAGTCTCAGGTAGTCTTCATCACCCCAGACGTTGGCAACCTCAAACCAGAAACCCATATCACCCAGGGCACTCTGTACGCCAAACCCCAGGAGATCCTGTTCGGCAAAACGAATGGCGGCCATGTGGTAGTCGACACCGTTTGCGTTGGTGCGTACCTGCAGGAACGCGGCAGAGTTCTCGGGGTCTGCATCGTCTCCCAGCACAATCCCGACATCAATTTCTCCCAGCTCGCCCCAGGGTCGCTGGAACCTCACTGCATCAACCCCGGTTCTATACTCGGTGTTAAATGTGCGCACATCAAAAGGCAGAAAAATGTCCGTGGGGTTGATGATTCGCGCCGATCCGAATGAGATGGCCTGCCGGCCTATGGTGAGGTCTCCGGCGTCCATCTGTATCTGCACATTAAGGCGATCGAGGTTCTGGTATACCTGGTTCTTGTTATCTTCTCTCAGCAGGGTCGGGTCTATGTCTGTCAGTCGGTAGCTGTCCTCAACGACGTTGAATGTTGGAACAGAAGCGTTGAGCTCTTCCGATACAAAAACAGGACTCATCTCGTAGTGCAGTTGCCAGACGATCCGTTCCGAGAAGCCTTCCCACATCAACCTCAGACTGTTTTGTGACTGGTAGATCTCGTCAGCCATGATGACCGGGTTGTCGAGTTCATCCTGGCCAACGGCAAAAGATTTTGCGTATCCAGTGAGGTTAACTTCCGCCCGCAAAGGGAGAGAGGCAATCAGGGCCAGAAGTAATGCAACCAGGCGCACTTACTTGCGCTCATCCTTTTCAACAGCGCCGTCACGCAGATGGATCAGGCGAGTCGCCCGATCCATGATTTTCTGGTCGTGGGTTGAAAACACGAACGTCATGTTCTGTTGCTCGTTCAATTCCCGCATCACATCCAAAAGGCTGATGCCGGTTTTTGAATCCAGGTTCGCGGTGGGTTCATCCGCAAGAATGATATCCGGGTTGCTTGCCATGGCGCGCGCCACGGCGACGCGTTGTTGCTGGCCACCGGAAAGGTGAGCAGGGCGCCGGTCACCCAGGCCTTCGAGACCCACCATCGCCAGCATCTCCTGGACCCGCGCTTTGCGCTTCGCGGCAGGTACGCCCTGGAGCAGCATGATGTATTCGATGTTCTCTTCTGCGGACAACACGGGAATCAGGTTATAGGCCTGGAAGATAAACCCGATATGATCGCGGCGAAAATCAGACAGTTCGTTGCCGCTCATCTGGGCGATGTTGGTACCGGACAGGTAAACAGCCCCGCTGTCGGGTTCGTCCAGCCCGCCGATGAGATGCAGCAGCGTGGTTTTTCCTGACCCGGATGGCCCGATGATCGCGGTGAACTCACCTTCCTCGATATCAATGGAAACATGATCCAGCGCGATGACCTCGGTCTCTTCGCTGCCGAACTTTCTAAGGAGATCCCTGGTTTCGATTACTTTTGTCATGAGCAGTCCTAGAGCGCTTTCTGCAGTGCCTGGGTGGGCACGATTCGAGAAGCGAACACAGCAGGGTAGAGCGCTGCGGCCAGTGTGAGCAGTGTGACGTACACCGGGAAGTTGACGAACTGGTAAGGCGCGAGCCTCGTGTACATATTGCCGTCGACGACGATGCCGGAAACTTCCATCTTGCCCATTGGTATCCCGTTCTCTGAAAAGTAGTCGCCGGTAAAGTAGGCGCAGACCAGGCCGAACAGACAGCTCAGCAGTGCAAGCAACCATGCCTCGAACAGTACCAGTTGAATAATCTGCCAGGGGGTGGTGCCGATGGCTTTGGCCACGCCGAATTCATAGATGCGTTCGTAAATGGACATGAACATGGAATTGATGACGCCGAGTGATGTCAAAAGAAACAGTACAAGACCGACGATCAGCGTTGAGTAGTTGGACATTTCAATCATGGCGCCGATGGAAGGTTGCAGGTCCAGCCAGCCCAGCGCTTCGATATCGCCCTGGGTCAGTTCCCTGAATAGTGGCAGGTTCGGGTTTTTTGACAGTTCCGGGTCGTTAAACTGCAGCGCTATCTGGTGCAGGTGGCCCTGCATGCCAAGCAGGGGCTGGGCTTTTTCGAGGTTAATGAATACCAGGTTTTCGTCCATTTCCTCCGGTCCGAACTCGAACACTCCGGTGAGCCTGAACAGTTCCTGCGTGATTTCATTGCTATCCACAGCGGCCGCGGTCAGCACCAGCCGATCACCCAGCTTAATCTCAAGAAGGTCAACCATGGGTTGGCCCATCAGCAGTTCGCGGTCAGCGCCGGACAGGTACTCTCCCTCGACAATGGCATCAGCAAGCCGGCTGACGCTGAGTTCTTTGTCGGCATCCACGCCGTAAATGAGCCCCCCGGTGGTGTTGTAACTGGAAGCAATCATGCCGCCAACAATGACCCGCGGTCCGAAGCCGCTGACGTTCGGGTCCTGCTGGATCTTTGCGATCAGCGGTTCCGGGTTTTCGATAACGTATTCCACCTCAAGGTTGGTCCTGAATTCATGGTGGCTGACCTGGGCTTCACCTTCCAGCGTCTTGGTTATGCCGCCAACCATGACGTCCATCATGCCCAGGACGAGGCCATCAACGAGGATCAGGACAACCAGCGATGACCCTATCAGCAGGCATGTCAGTATGGTTCGACGCGTATTGCGAAACAGGTTACGCCAGGCGAGTTTCAGGCTCAGCATCAGTGAGACCCCAGGGCTTCTTTCGGCAGGATTCGTGCGGCACGTATCCCCGGCGGTATGCTGATCACGATCGCTGTCGCGAGGATGAACGCCATGGGCAGCAGGAACACGCGCAGGGAAAACTCGCCTTTCAAATGCTGGAATTCAATGCCACTCATATCAATGGGTTCCGGTATCAGGAAGCCTACTTCAGTGACCCAGTAGATGTAGGGTGAAATCAGGACGAGACCCACAAGGACACTTGCCATCGCCAGTATTGAGGTTTCGAGGGTAATCAGCCGTACCAGTGAATCCGGCCTGGCGCCGATGGCACGCAGAACACCGAACTCCCGTGTCCGTTCCAGCACCGACATCAGCACTGTGTTTAATACACCTATAAAAACAATAAACACGATCAGGCCCATCATGAAGTGGTTGCTCTGCTTGTCTGACTGCATGGTGCGGTAGAAAGTGGCTTCCACTTCCTGCCATGGCGAAACCGTCAGCTCTGGCAGCGTTGCCTGGAGTTCGGCGGCGATTTCAAGGTTGCGGCGTTTATTGTCCACCAGCATCGCGTATTCGTGTACGTCATTACCAAGGGAAAGAAACAGCTGGGCTGCGCCCAACGGCAGGTATACTGCCATCCGGTCGAACGAGGTACGGTTACCGATGATGGCAGAGACAATGTAGATGTCGTTGGCAATTGAGCCATCGGCACCCTGTGAAATCAGAACCAGTTCATCACCAACATCAACTTTTAGTGAAATCGCCAGGCCATGCCCGATCATCGCCTCAAAGTATCCGTCAGCATCAGGGTTGCTGCCGAAGTACTGACCGGATGATATCTTTTCTTCCAGTCGGGACACCGTGGGTTCGCGTTTTGGATCAATGCCTATGACCCTTGCCGGGGATGTCTTGTCATCACCATAGGCGAGTGCGGGAGAAAAGACGCGAGGGGTGTAGCTCTTGACGCTGGGGTTTCCTTCCAGGACCTTTTCAAGCTGTTGCCTGTCCTGGATGGATTTATAGATCTTGGGTTTATCCAGGTAGTCGTCCTTGTGTACCTGTACGTGTCCCGTGTTATCCAGCGTGAAGATATCAATCAGGTTGCCATAGCTGCCTTCAAGCAATGAGAAGGAGAAGACAAACAGCATGTAACCGCCGGTCATCGACAGACCGGTCAGGAGCGAGCGCCTTTTCTGCCGGAGGATGTTCCGAAAGGCGATTCGCAGGGTAAGCATCAAAAGCGGGACTTCAGGTTGCGCATGGAGAATGTCTGTTCAGTGATACCTGGAACATTGAATGTGATTGCGTCGTAGACGATGCGTGTCTTGTGTCCTTCCTTGTTGAGTGGCGTCATCTCCAGTATCGACGGCATAAGCTTGCCGTCGTATTCTTTCGGTTCCATGAACGTCAGTTCGCGAATCTTTTCCCCATCCTCATCGAAGAACGCCTGCGACACTGGCAGCAGTGGTTCTTTTGAGATGACATAGTCAATCTTGCCCCAGACAGTCACGGTCTGCTCTTTTGGTGTCAGCGTGACGTAGTACTTTACGTCGTCCTCCGTCATGGAAAGGTGATAGACGTCAATCAACTGGGTTTCTTTCACCAGGTCATCGTTGGTGAAGTCGCTGCCCATCCAGGAACCCATCATCATGGAAGGGGGCACCTTGATGACCTTGTTGATCTTGGGAAAGTAGTTCCACATTTCCTGGTCGCGTTTCAGCGTCGCGACACCCCGGTCTTTCTTTGGCGAGAGAATACGGAAGAAAGCCAGTTCTTTGCCCATGCTCTGGCCCGTCATTTTCAGTGTTCTCTGGTATTGCGGTGTTTCGACCTGCATGGTGATCGTGGCATCACTCGAGTCACCACGATACAGCTGTTCCATTTCATCGATGATGCTGCGTGCGCGCTCCTCCTCATCTTCAGAGGCAGTGGCGTTGAACGTGAGCAACAACAGGCAGAGGGTAAGCATGAATCGACGCATGGATACCATTATACTGCAGGCCTGCTAAAAATTGTTGGAACCCGTTATGAGCGAGAAGTTTATGCCTGTGCTGGTGGGTGTCGGCCAGGTCACTGAAAAAGAAGTCAGTCTGGAAGGATCTTCAGTACTCGACCTGATTGAACAGGCGGTATACCAGGCTGTCGATGATGCTGGTATCAGCCGGAAACAGCTGGCTGATCTCGACACGCTCGCGATAGTGCGCAGCTTCCGTGAGTCTACTCGCAACACGCCTGAGTCCATTGCCGGTCGTATTGGCGCATCCCGCGCGAGGCAGTGGTTGATGCCTACTGGTGGTAATGGGCCACAGTACCTGGTGAACCGATTCTCGGAAGCGATTGCCAACGGCGAATGCCAGTTTGCGCTTTTCGCGGGTGCCGAAGCCATGGCGACTTCACGCAAAATTGTGAAAGAAACCGGTGAACAACCACCCTGGTCTGAACCCGCTTCCGGAGATCCTGAATACCTGGTGCCTGACAGTTCCATGACCACGGACCATGAACAGCAGCACGGTATTCTCACGCCTTCCTGGGTCTACGCGATGCACGAAAATGCACTGCGCCATCACCTGGGTCGGTCTGTAGACGATCACCAGATTGAACTGGGTCGAATCTTCTCAACGTTCACGGAAGTGGCAGCGCAAAGTCCTCATGCGTGGTATCCAATTGCACGATCACCGGAAGAGATCGCCTATCCCTCTGACAGCAATCGCATGGTGTCGTGGCCATATACCAAGTACATGAATGCCATGAACCAGATCAACCAGAGTGCGGCCCTGCTGCTCACTTCGGTGGATTATGCGCGCAAGCTGGGTATCAGTGAGGACAGGTTTGTCTACCTGCACGGATGCTCCGACACCAAAGAGAAGTTTGTTTCCGAGCGCCCAAGCTATTTCCAGAGCGATGCCATGCGCGTAATGGCCGAGCGGGTTTTTGAAGGTCCGCTTGCCATGGAGGATATGAATTACATCGACTTTTATTCCTGTTTCCCTGTTGCGGTTGAGTTTGCCTGCCAGGCATTCGGGGTCGACACGGATGATCCGCGTGGATTGACAGTCACGGGTGGCCTGCCGTTTCACGGCGGTGCCGGCAATAACTATGTGATGAACTCTATCGCCGCCATGGTCGAGAAGGTTCGTGCTGATCGCGGCAGCTACGGCCTGGTGACCGCTAACGGCGGATATTTCAGCAAACATGCGGCGGGCATCTATTCCACCAACCCCGTCGAGGGCGAATGGAGCAGAACTCACCCGTCTGAATATCAGTCCGAAATTGATGATGTCCCGGATGCACCTTTCACCGAAACGCCTGAAGGTGATGCCTCTGTCGAGACTTACACTGTGGTTTACGGCAGGGACAACGCGCCCGGCCAGGGTTTTGTGATCGGCCGATTGGGTGATGTGGATGACCCCGAAGCCACTCGTTTCCTGTCGGTGGTTTCTGCCAATCCTTCAGAGTTGGAAGCCATGACACGTGAAGACATGGTGGGTGCAAAAGGATCTGTCACCCAGTTTGAAGGCGTCAATACCTTCAAACTCGCCTGATGCCATGCGGTCGGCCAGGTTAGCCTATCGCCGGCCGGATACTTCAGACATGGGTCGTCTTCATGGTCTCGATAATGACCCAGAGGTCATGCGCTGGATTAATGGTGGCTTGTCGGTATCGCTGGAAGACTTCGAATCTGAACTCTTCCCCGTCTACTTTGAACGCGATGACGGCATGTATGGATTCTGGATCGTTGAATCGGAACATGGGTTCACGCCGGGTCCCGGAAAAGTCCGGGTTCAAACTGATTCGCCAGTTTCGCCTGGAAGATACGCAATCAGATACCAGCATGCAGTCTGGGGAAGCCTGGGGTGGTGATGACCTCCTGTATGAGATTCTTAATCCCTCGCTGGCGAAAACAGAAGCCACTTCTTGACGACGAAGTTAAAGACGAACACGAAGCCTGCCGACACCACCTTGGACCAGGTGTAAGGCAGGTCAACGTACTCGGTTGCGGCCCAGAGCGCCAGTTCACTGATGGCAAGGCCTGTGAACACAATGATCGTGAAGTAGGCAAACTCATGCCCCTGCTTGTGATCAAAGCGCCGGTGGTTGAATACAAACTTGATGTTCAGCAGGTAAGAAACGATCAGGCCCACCGCATAACCTGCTACGTTGGAAATCAGGTAGTGCACACCCAGAACTTCTGTTGTGAAGACCAGCACGCTGAAATCACAGGCAAACGCGATGCTGCCTGAAATTATGTAGCGAAACAGCTCTGAACGCAGGAACTGCTGGATGATCAGGGGTAGATTCATAGGAAAGCGATTGTACTGGTCCCGCTGCAGGATGCTACGCTCAGGTGATATGAAGTCGCAGGAGCTATGAGATGACTGAACTCGCAAAAGAAGTATGGGATGGCCTGCTTGCGCTGGATACACCCACGGTATGTAACGCGCTGGAGGTAGTGAACCCTAAACGGCGGGCGTCGGGTTTTAATGTTCGTCCATTTGTATGTGTTCGTCCCGAACTGGGCAGCATGCTTGGTTACGCTCGCACGCTTCGCATCAGGGCAGCGCACCGTCCCAGGGTCTCTGTGGACCGGGATGACTATTACGCTTACATCGCTGAGGGTGGCCCGACCCCGAGTATCACAGTGGTTGAGGATATGGATGACACACCGGGCTACGGTGCTTTCTGGGGAGAGGTGAACACGAACATACACTTCGGTCTGGGCAGCCTTGGTGTCATAACAAACGGTAGCGTGCGGGATATCCCCGACAGCCAGCCGAAGTTCCAGATGTTGGCAGGTATGGTGAACCCGTCCCACGCCTGGGTGCATATGGTGGATTGGGGTAATCCGGTGACGGTGCAGGGTATGGAGGTTAGCCACAATGACCTGGTCCATGCAGACATGCATGGCGCTGTGGTTGTGCCGATCGAGGATGCAGCGAATGTTGTTGAGGAAGCTGCGCGCATCATGGAGAAAGAGCGGGTAGTGATCGAGGCATCACAAAAGCCGGGCTTTAATATGGAGAAACTTCGGGAAGCCTGGCGGGGTCAGTCAGAGATTCACTAGGTTATTTCAGGTCTTCCATCGCATCATCCAGAACGGACAGGCCACACAGGGTGTGCAGCACACCAACTTTTTCGGTCAGGTTGAATATCGTCTCGTAGCCGCTGGAATTGCAGCGATTCTCATGAAAATCCAGGTTCACGGTATCCTGCAGTGCATTCGCCAGCGCTGCCGTGTTGGCATGAGGTACCAGGCGGTCGTACTCTGAATGATAGAGGTGCACCAGGGAACTGGTGCCTGTGAAACCAGAGACCGAGACCAGGTTGGTAAAACTGTTGAGTTGCAGGATGACCTTCAGGCCGTCGTAGGCTGGATCATTGGCAAGAAAGCCTGTCACAAGGTCAGCATTGAGTGTTTCGCCATCAGTCAGTTCCGAAAGCTCGAACCCGCTGTCTGTGTAGGCCGTGATACCCGGCAGGATACGGTCTGTAGCGAACGGGACTGTGGTTTCATCATCCACGTAGCGACAGTAGTTGTTGCCATTGCAGCTGCTATCCAGGAATTCAAGCACACCCCGGAATGTCTGGTAGAGGTCATGCGGCGCACCGCCCGCGTAGACTTCTCGGACTTCCAGATTGTGCTGGTGTGACGCGAGATGCTGGTAGTAGGCCATGGCACTATGCCCACCCTGTGAATACCCGATTATTGTGATGGCATTACCGTTGTAGATGTTGTCATAGTTACTGTCTTGCAGAACAGCACTGACCAGGTGATGGGTATTCCTGGCTGTACGATTCGCAAGTAGGTAGGTCTCCGCTTCTGTGGCGGTGCCGCCACGACCAAAGTTATCTGCTGCGATGACAAGATACCCGCGGGAAGCAAACTGGTTGGCGAGAATAAACCAGGCATCTGCCGGATCCTGCTCCGAGGGTGTTGAACCGGTGGCGTGCATGAGCACGATGACCTTGTCCCTTGCACTGAACGCAGAAGAATTGATGATGGGGTACGTGACGAGGCCGGTCAGCGCTGATGATGGCGAGCCATCGGGGGTGGTAGACAAGTAGCTGACCCGCTCGCTTCGCACATCGTAGAGTGCGTTCGGATCGACCAGGTTGTCCCAGTTGGCCCCGGCGATCTCAAACAGGGTGGCAAGGATTAATGACTCGACAGCTCCGGGCAGATCCAGTTCGTCAATCAGGGCGCCAATCATGTAGCCAAAGAACAGGTCATCCACATTGCTGCGTGGCATGTCCAAGGTGTTTTGCACCACCAGGTTGCTGGCAACGGCGCTCGTTGTGTTGACCGTATGTTCAGCACGAAACGCCGCATCGTTGCTGCGCGTGCCATCAGCGGTCAACTGGTAAGTCGCATTGTCTTCAAGATTACACGTGACCCTGTGATCCAGCAGCTCATCAAAGTTTTCTTCTGACAGGTCGAACAGCTGGCGTCGAAGCGTTATGCCGCTGAAATTGTTGCAGTCTCCATCCAGGGTTACCGCGAGGTCTGAATGCCCGAGATGGGCGAAAGATACGTCTGGGAGTTGCGGGTCCGTGTTGCTGCTGCTCGCAGGAACGGCATCAACCAGCACAAGGCTGGTTGGTTCCGGCCCGGTGGGTTCTGTAGGTTCGGGAGCAGGCTCTGGCGTGGCCGTGGAAGAACCGCCGCCGCCACCCCCGCAGGCACTTAAGACCGCCACCAGCAGAAGTAGAATAAGTTGTCGCATGGTGGCGATTTTACAGGGGTCAGGTTTGAATACCACGCCTGACGATCAATTGAAGGTTTCGGAGAAAACCTCTTCATTGAACCCCACCAGGTAGGTCTCCCCCACCTTGATGGTCGGCGCGCGCATGTTCCCTGTGGGTCCTAGCATGGCTTCGACGGCATCATCGCTGACACTGGATGAAACATCGAATTCGGCCACCTTCTTGCCTTTCATGGCAATCAGCCTGCCCGCGTCCTCGAGCAGGTCCCGGGCGTCACTGGCCTGCAGCTTCTTGCTGGCCATTACGGTTTCCCCGATGGCTATGTCACTGGCTTCCAAAAACTTGGATGCTTTGGTGCAGCTCGTTCATCCCTTGCGGAAATAGTACCACTCTGCTTTCTTTGGCAAGGTTGTGCTCCTGAATCTGTATTGGCGATTTCCCGATTTATACGTCTCGGGCGATTTCCTGGATGAAATTAGCAGTTTTGTCGTCAAAAAGCAGGAGTTCACCGAATTTCCATTGGACGATATGGCTACCCTGTGTTGGAATGGCGGCCCTCTGAAGTCCCCGGTTTTAAAGACTCTTTTGTGATTGAACACGAAGTCAATGAAGAGCTCGGTTACGTGACAGTCTCGTTTGCGGGGGATCTCGTGCTCGACGAGATGCGGGGCTGCGAAGACAGGTTGCTTGAAGACGCCAGGATTGAGAAATCCACGAGAAGGATCTACGACCTGTCGGGCATTGAACTGAATCTGAACACCAGTCAACTGGTGCAGATGGTCGAGATCTGCAGGAACTGGCAGATCCCGGACGAAACCAGGGTCGCCATGATCGGCAGCCCACAGAACATGTCGACCATCAACCTGTTTGTCACTCACTTCAACAACCAGGCCTTGTACGCCTGTCGCACCATGCAGCAGGCAACACGATGGTTGAATGAGGGTGAGTTGCCTGATCTGGCTGGAGATGATCGTTACAAGCTGATTGTGTTGCGGGGGTCGCTCACCCTGGATGATATTCTGCGCGCCCAGCGGGAGTGGTATTCGCAGGAAGACTTCGATGCTGCCAAACCCGTGTTGTGGGACCTGCGCAGCACGTCTGCCGGCAGTTCCATTGCGGAAATGCGCGAACGCGTACCGTTCATAGTCAGCGCCAGCAAGGGGGCTGAACGTTCGGGCAAAACGTCCATACTGGTGAATTCGCACCTGATGGAACTCATGGTCAAGGAATTGATCCAACTTGGTGACTGGCGGGATGCCAGCCGCCTTTTTACCAAAGAACAAGACGCGATCACCTGGATCACGTCAGATGCCTAGTCTGGAAGTAGTATGAAGTATTCGATAAACAGGTTTGTTCCGTTACTGTTGGTGATTGTGCTGGCGGGTTGTGCGAGCACCACAGAGCCCGGTTCAGCCAATCTGACAATCCCCGTTGAGGTCGAACCTGTCAAAAGCCCCAACGATGAGCGTGACTATCGTTATCTTGAACTGGATAACGGTCTGAAAGCCTTGTTGATATCTGACGCCAAGGCTGACAAGTCCGCTGCTGCACTGTCAGTTTACCGGGGCAGCTTTGACGACCCGGAGGATCGTCCAGGCCTCGCACACTTCCTTGAACACATGCTCTTTATCGGCACCGAGAAATACCCGGAACCTGATGCCTACTTCAAGTTTGTGCAGTCTAACGGCGGCAGTTCCAATGCCTACACGGCAGCGGATCACACCAATTACTTTTTTGATATTCAGCCGGGTGCTTTTCGTGAGGGTCTGGATCGCTTTGCGCAGTTCTTTATTGCACCCCTGTTCACAAAAGAGTACGTGGATCGGGAAAAGAATGCGGTGCACTCCGAATACCAGCTCCAGATCAAACAGGATGGATGGCGTGGCTTTGCCGTCCAGAAGGTTGCGGTAAATCCGGAGCACCCGTTTTCCCGTTTTAATATTGGTACCCTGGAAACGCTGGATGGCGATGTATACAGCGCCTTGATGGACTTCTTTGAGAACAATTATTCAGCGAACCAGATGTCACTGGTTGTGCTCAGTCCGGAATCGCTGGACGACATTGAATCCTACGTCGTACCGATGTTTTCTGAGGTCAAAAACCGAAACCTTGAAAACAAGGTACTTAAGGGTGAGGTTATGGTACCCGGAGGTCTACCCGCGACCCTGCGACACGACAACATCAAGGATCAGTACCGTGTCAGTTACTCCTTCCTGATTCCTGCAACCCTGCCTCACTATCAGAAAAAACCCGTCCAGTACGTTGCCAACCTGGTAGGACATGAAGGTGACGGTTCGCTGCACAAACTTTTGACCGAGAAAGGCTGGATTACAGCTTTATCTGCCGGTGACACGGACATTGATGATGGCACGAGCGCGCTCGTTGTCTCTATTGAGTTAACGAGTGAGGGGATAAAGCATGTTCCGGAGGTTACCGGATACCTGTTCGATTACCTGGACCTGTTGCGTTCCTCAAAGGTGGAAGCCTGGCTGTATGAAGAACAGGCGACCGTTGCCGAGCTGGGATTTCGTTTTGCTGAAAAGAGCCCTGCGATCAGTACTGTGCAATACCTGGCATCCTACCTGGCAGACTACCCGGTTGAGGATATCCTGGCGGCACCTTACCTGATGGAAGAGTTCGATGCCGCGTTGATACGTGACTATATCGATCAGCTTACCAGGGATAATGTCCTGGTGACTGTCTCGCAACCGGGTTATGAAGGCAGTCAGACAGAAAGGTGGTTTGGCGTTTCCTATGACCTGGAACGTGGCGCGATCACTGTTGCAGACGTCGACGGCAGCGCATTGCACCTGCCTGACCGGAACCCGTTCCTGCCGGAATCATTTGAGCTTCTCGAAGATGATTCGGCCATTCCCGCGGTGGCGCTGAAGGTGCCTGGCCTGGAGGTTTACCTCGATACTGACATGGAGTTTCGCGTCCCCAGGGCAGTGACCCATCTCAGCCTCGGGAACAACAGGGGATTCATGGATATCCGAGATCGCGCGAATGCTTACCTTTACACCGCGCTGGTGCAGGATGACCTGAATGCGCTGGCCTATCCTGCGTACCTGGCGGGGCTGAATTATGACCTGGTTGGTCCGCCGAAGGGTTTCCGTGTGTCGATTGGCGGTTATGATGACAAGCAACTGGTATTGCTTGAAGAAGTGATTGAGCGCCTGGTCAATCTTGAGATCAACCCCGATCGATTCGAGGTGCTGAAGCAGGAGCTGGTTCGTGACCTCGTTAACTCAAAACGTGAGCGTCCTTTCTCTCAAAGCAGGCAACGACTTCAGGACGAGTTGCTCAGCACCAGCTGGACTGCAGACCAGATGCTCGAGCCGGTTTTCTCGATCACGCGAGATGAACTTCAGGCCTGGCGTGATGAGTTGCTTGATTCAGTGTCCGCACAGGCGCTCATGATTGGCAACGTTAATGCGGATGATGTCTCTGCCTTGCAGGAGATGCTGGACAGACACCTCAATCTGGCGGATGTTGAAATTGCCGATACGGAAGTTGCGCGGGTCACAGGGGCCAACACGATCCCACTGGATATTGATCATGACGATGCGTCTATGGTGCTTTACGTCCAGGCCGACGAGGACTCGCTGGAAGAACGAGCGAAGATGACCCTGCTGCAGCACCTGGTGGCGCCTGGATACTTCGCCACGCTCAGGACACAACAGCAACTGGGTTATGTTGTCGGTGCCGCGAACACAACGCTTCGGGATACCGGTGGTCTGGAGTTCATCGTGCAATCACCGGTGGCGGGCCCGGACATCCTGCGCGATCGAACGCTGCAGTTCATGGAATCTGAACTGGAGCGGTTGCGGGGTATGTCCGAAGAAGAGTTCGGCACCAACAAGGGTGGCCTGATTGTAAAGCTCACACAGCGTGACAAGGGGCTTGTGCAGCGGGCGAAGCGTTACTGGTCAGACCTGGATCGTGATGTCACAACGTTTGACAGCCGGCAGCAGCTTGCCAAAGCCGTATCAGGTCTGGGTAAAGACGAGATGCTCCAGTACCTCGAACAGGTGAACGACAAACTCGGTAACCGTTACTTGATGGTGTTTAACGAAGGTCGCTTCGCTTCTACCAGTTCGGCTCCCTGACAATCATGCTCTGGCTTGCCGTGGCGAGAAGTATGCCGGTATCGCTCCACATATTGACGTGACCATAGCCGAAGCCGTTACCAACGAACTCGATGGTATTGTCGCAAAGAATCCATTCGCTGGTTGCGCGATTTGCGTACCGAATGGTGTTGTCGAGACTGGTGCACGACATGATTCGGCCCAGGGCATTGCCAAGGGCTGACGGCATATAGTCTGCAATTATCGCGAGGGCACCTGCATCATGTTCAATCTCCGGCATGCGTGCCCAGAGCAGCGAATGATTGTCTCCGCTGGGCTCGCCTGTACCGGAGAAACCAAACATGCCGCGCGCCATCCGTATCTCGATATGCTCGTGAATCGTGGCTTCTTCGTGATGCCGCTCCAACAGCTCAGACTCTTCCGGGGGTTTGGCGTCGGGCATGCGGTTCCAGTTTCCCTCCGCCACATTCGGGCGTTCACCGCATGCGCCGAATACGGTGATCACCTCCTGGTTACCCAGGTGACCTACAGCACGACCCTGGATCACGTTCCTGCCTACAGCGGGTAACAGCACCTCAAGGTCCAGGGTAACCGGTTGCTGTGTTAATGAAAGGTATTGACCGGTCGCCCAGACAACGGGTTTTTCCGTTGCCTGTTCCAGGGCGACGATGCCCGCGGCGAGACCGGCACCGCCGAACAGGGAACCCCTGCCGCCGGTAGTTTTCGGCACGACGGGTAACTGCCATCTCATGGTGGCGACGGGGTGACTCATCTCGAGAAAGTCGGCGGAGGAAATCTTGCTCACGGTTGGGCCTGCCTAAAAAAGCGGGGATTATATCAGTGCTTCAACCATGACAGCCCTGAGCCAAAACGCTTCAGCGTTTTAACCATGACAGCCCTGAGCCAAAACGCTTCAGCGTTTTAACCATGACAGCCCTGAGCCAAAACGCTTCAGCGTTTTAACCATGACAGCCCAAGGTAGGCGAGTCGCTTTGTTTCTCGCCGACCGCGCGCCACAGAATCGAGCACCATGCCGGTCGTCAGACTGAGAAACGCCAGCAGCATGATGCTTGCAGACAGGATGGCCGTAGGGAAACGCTCCACCAGGCCGGTCTCGAAAAACTCGAGTGTCACCGGTATACCCAGGCCCAGCGACAACAGCACCAGGAAAACAGCAAGACCGGAGAAAAACAGGAACGGGCGTTCTTCCTTGGTGAACAGCAGTATGGTTGAGAGGATTCTGACTCCATCGCGATAGGTATTGAGTTTACTTTCACTCATCGCCGGACGTTCCTTGTAGGCAGTAGCCACCTCGCGCATCGGCAGGTTCAGTGAGAGTGCATGAATGGTCAGTTCCGTCTCAATCTCGAAACCTGATGAAATGGCCGGGAACGATTTAACAAATCGCCTGGACATGACCCGGTAGCCCGACAGCAGGTCTACAGATTTCCTGCCGAACAGCAGGGTGGTAATGGTTGCCAGGAGGCGGTTTCCGAACCGGTGCCCGAAGCGATAGGCATCTTCATGCTGCTCAATGCGCCTGCCGGTCACCAGGTCGCAACGTTCGTTGAGCAAAACGTTGATCATCTCGTTCAGTGCACCGGGATCATAGGTATCGTCGCCATCAACCATGACGAAGATGTCTGCGTCGATATCGGCGAACATCCTGCGTACCACGTTACCTTTGCCACGTGCCGGCTCATGGCGTACGACAGCACCGTGCTGTTTTGCCACCTGTATTGTGTTGTCCGTGGAGGCGTTGTCGCAGACGTAAACCGTTATGTCGTCACGGGCACTTCGGAAACCATCAATAACACTGCCGATCGCTGCCTCCTCATTGAAGCATGGAACGATGACAGCAATGTCGAGTGGTTCGCTCATGCTGCCTATTCTAGTGCTGTAAGGACTTCTGCGATACGGTCTTCATATTCACCCTCGGGGTCGATGGTGCCCAGCATCCTAAGCAATCTTCTGGCGTGGTCGTTTTCACCGACACCAATTGCAGAAAGCGCATACTGGTAGTACTGCAGCTTGTTCGGGCCTGGATCGCCATAGGGATTGATTGCGAGACTGAACTGCTCGTAGGCGGCTCGAAGATCCTTCAATACAAAGTAGCATTCGGCAGCCAGTCGCCTGATGGGTTTCACGTCATCTTTGGTCACTTCTATGGCTGCTTCGTATCCAAGCACCGCGCTGGCGCAGTTTACTGAGAGGTGATCAACCCGGGCCGAAAGAAACAGGGTCGATGGATGATGGGGATCTTCCTGCAGCAATTCGTCCCGGAGTACTCTTGCGGGTGTTACTGAACCCTGTGTCACATGCAGGTTCAACAGCGTCTGCTTGACCTCGGGCACGTCAATGACCTGCTGCATTCGCTGCAGCTCCATGATCGCTTTTTCAACTTCGCTGGCTTTAAATGTTTTTGGGTTAAATGGATCTACGGCAGTCAGTTCGAACTCGGCCGTGAGGTCAGGGTAACTGTGTCGACTGAGATAGAGCACAACCTGGCGATCAAAGAAGACGGGCAGATACCCCAGTTCCCGGGCGGCTCCCGCGGGAAAGAAACCGTCACTTTTCCTGACGCCTATCAAGTCAGGGTTGTAGCGCTGCACATAGCTGCGCAGTCCCGGGGCGCTCAGCATAGCGGAAGATATCTCGTGGTAGTCCTCGCTGGTGAAGGGCGGGAACTGCATGTCCATGTGGACCTGAACGTCAGGTGACAGGATGAACTCCGCATATCCCGCGTATGAAGGTTCGATGGCGTAGCGACCCGTTATACCGTTAGCGCGAATGAATTCAGTGGTGCCGTTAGGCAGGCTGTTTTGGTCGTAAGGATAGTAATTGAGACCCTGTCGCATGTTTGGCCAGAAGGTCATCGTGAGGCCAATCAGCATCAGTGCGAGCGCGCACGTGGTTAACAGGTTGTGCTTGATCGATTTCTCATGGGCAAGCCCGGCGCTTATCAAAGGTAACGTCAGCAGAATCCATTCCCAGACAAACCGCTGTGCCCTAAGCAGGAGCACAAGCCCACCGATTGCCAGAATCAAAACAGCAAGGTGTTTCCGGTACTCGCCCAGGCAAACCAGGGCTGCATAAATCGCGATTCCCATTAATGCCAGCAACATGGCGTTGATCGACAGCCCCGCCTGTAAATCAAGCACCAGTTCGAGTTCAAAAGGTTTCAACTCACCGATAAACAGGTTGAGATCAGGGCTGTGCAGGAAAGGTGTGGCGACCAGGTGATAACCAAAGGGATTAGCAAACATGGCTGGAGCACAGAGAGCGATCCAGACCATTGGCATGATGCTGTTTGCGGGCCTGCCGTTATCCAGCCAGTCGAGCAGTCGATGCAGAAAAAAAGCGCCGCAGATGAGTGCACCCACAACGTACTCAATACCGTGCAGGTTGACCCAGACTATGGTGAGTAACGGCAATACTGGATATGCCTTTTCCTTGTGCCCGAGAACATAGGTGAAGACAGCGATCAGGATGTAGGAGGCAACGTGAGGCCGCAGGCTGAACCCTCTTGCGGCCAGCAGACCCACCACTGCCGTGATGACAACCAGTTGCAGGAAAGTAGCATTGTTGAGGGTGCGATCCCTGAGTACAACGCGCAGGGCGAAGAACCCGGCCAGGAAGAGTCCGATGGCTTTCAGCAGTACGAGGCCAAATTCCCCCGCCTGTGACCACACCAGGTAAACCAGTGCCTGGAAACCCCAGAAGTAGATGGTATCCGGACGATCTGTGGCTTCGAGGTAGCTGTCTACCAGCGGATTGTAGAAGTCACCATTCTCGAACAGGTAGCGCCCACCGTGAATGTGATACCAGAGATCGGTGTCGCTGTACTGGATTGACTGTGTCGCCAGGAAAACAAGAAACCCGAGAAACAGGGTCCAGCCATAAGGGTAGGAAACACGGTCCCGGTAGGGTAAAAACCTGTTGTCGAGTTCACTGATGATAGGAACTGACACGTTATCCCCTTTGTTTTCCTGTTAGGTAGTGGTAAGGCCAGGTGCCGCTTCTGGTGCAGCACTTTCATGCTACCATGGCGCCTCGCAGCAGGAGAAGGTCGATGCTAATGATTCCGATGAGCCGATTCGTCAGTTACTGGGCTGAGCGCCAGGGCGATCGGGTGGCAATCTATCATGAAGGTGAGACGATCACCTGGAATGAGCTGGAAAGTGCAACCAACCGGCTTGCCCGCATCTATGAATCTATGGGAGTGGGCCAGGACGACTTCGTCACAATCGCGCTGCCCAACGGTATCGAGTTTTTCCTGTCTACCATTGCCACCTGGAAAGTTGGCGCGACGCCCCAGCCGGTATCTGCGAAGCTGCCCCAGTTTGAACGTGACCAGATCGTTGAGGTCGGAAACCCGAAACTGATCACCGGTGTAGATGACGGTACGCACCCCGGGTTCCAGACCTTGCTCGTCGGATTTGCTATTGACCATACGATAGACGACTCGCCCCTGCCGGCGCATGTTGCCTCTTCCTGGAAAGCCATGACCTCAGGTGGCAGCACGGGTCGGCCCAAACTGATTGTTTCGACCCAGGGTGCAATCTGGGATCTTGATGCGGATCGCCTGCAATCGCAGATTGGCGGTTCGATGCTGATTCCCGGGCCGCTTTATCACAACGGTCCTTTTATCTGGGGTTTCAGTGCTCTGTTTCGCGGCAACCAGGTCACTGTCACGACGCGCTTTGATGCTGAAGAGACACTGCGCCTGATCGAGTCGCAGAAAGTCGACATTGTTTACATGGTGCCCACCATGATGCAGCGCATCTGGAATCTCCCTGAGGAAGCTCGTAAGGGATATGATCTGTCCAGTCTTCGCACGCTGTGGCACCTGGCCGCGCCTTGTCCTGCCTGGCTCAAGGAAGCTTTTATTGACTGGCTGGGTGCTGATGTTATCTGGGAGCTCTATGGTGGTACCGAAGGCCAGGGAGGAACCGTGATTACAGGCTCCGAGTGGCTGGAACACCGTGGTTCCGTGGGAAAGCCTAACGTGACGTGCGAGATGATAATCGTCGATGAAGAGGGTAACCAGCTACCGCCTAACGAAATTGGTGAGGTGTACATGCGCCCGATCACGGGACCTGGCTCTACCTATCGCTACATTGGCGCCGAACCCAAGGCCATTGACGGCGGTTTCGAGAGCATCGGTGATATGGGTTACTTTGACGAAGATGGTTACCTGTACCTTGCCGATCGCCAGACGGACATGATCCTGAGCGGAGGTGCGAATATATATCCGGCGGAAGTTGAAGCGGCCATCGACAGCTGCCCCGGTGTCCGCTCGTCTGCTGTCATTGGCCTGCCCCATGAAGACCTGGGGAATTTTGTGCATGCCATTGTGGATGCGCCAGAGGGCGTGACCGAGGAAGCGCTTCTGACTCACCTGGCAGAACGCCTGGTGCGCTACAAGATCCCACGAACCATAGAGTTTTCGGACGAACCACTTCGTGATGACGCGGGAAAAGTAAGACGAAAATCACTCAGGCAGGAACGAATCGATAAGGAGAGTTGAGATGAGTGAGCAGGAGACAAGCCAAACAGGTTCCGGGAAAGGTTCTCCACCACCACGCTGGTTATTGAAACTGATGACTAAGATCAACGTCTTCGTCTACAAAAACTCCAATGGTCGCTGGATGAACAAGCTGGCAGGTATGCCGATTCTCCTGGTTGAAATGACGGGCGCTAAAAGTGGTCGGGCCATCACGATTCCACTGATGTATGTGCCTTACAAAGACGGATTTGTGCTGGTTGCCTCACAGGGTGGGGCACCAAAACACCCGGTCTGGTATCACAACCTGGTCAAGCATCCTGATGTACGGATTACCTATGATGGAAAGACCACACCGATGACGGCCAGGCTGGCGACGGATGAAGAGAAGGCCGAAGTCTGGCCAACCTGCTGCGAATACTATCCGCCCTACCAGGAGTACCAGGACAGGACGGACAGGAACATTCCGGTTTTCATCTGCACAGCAGATTGAGGATCAGTACTGGGTTGCGCCGCCGTCCACGCTGAGCTGCGCGCCTGTAATACCGGCACCGGCCTCACTGGCCAGCAGTACAGCCATCGCGGCTACTTCTTCAACCTTGTTTGGTCGCTTGATCGCGGTTTCTGAGGTGAACCAGTCGATGAATTCATCGAAAGTCATGCCAAGTGCCTTGGCAGTCTCCGGCGCCGTTTCCATGACCACGTCAGTCATGATGATGCCGGGACAGATGGCGTTAACAGTGACGCCATCTTCACCCACTTCCCGGGCAATGGATTTGGTCATGCCGTTAATGGCGTGTTTGGCGGCAGTGTAGGCGGTTACAACCGGTTTACCCTGCTTGCCTTCCTGGGATGAGATATTGATCACCCGACCCCACTTGTTTTCCAGCATGGTTTTCAGTGCGCGTCGCGTTGCCCAGAAGGTGGAATAAACATTCCACTTCATGCAGAGATCAAACTCTTCATCCGACAGGTTCACGGTTGGTTGCAGGTCACCTCCGGCACCACCGGCGTTATTGACCAATATGTCGATGGTGCCGAAAGCCTCAATGGTTTTATCTACAAAGCCTTCAATATCTTCCTGGCTCATTGCATCACCCTGGATAAAAACCAGTCTGTCGCCTGCGCCGATCTCATCCATCATTTTCTGAGCTTTCTCGGCGTTCCTTGCCATGATGGCAACTTTTGCGCCTTCCTTTAGGTACGCCTCGGCGATACCGCGACCAATACCGGCGGTGCCTCCGGTAACTGCTGCGATTTTGTTTTCTAACTGCATGGTGGTGTCCTATCTGATGAGTTCAAATGCATTGAGTTCCTTGACGCTGCGTAACGAATAAGCGAGCAAAGTTTCTGCCAGTTTGCGCCCACGTTCGTTGGCCTGGTCCAGGGTGCCGGCGATGATGACTGCATAACAAACGAAATACATGGTGCAGTAGCGGAAGCGTTCGCGGCTGAGGGCAAGGTCATAGTTGATGCCCTCGCTGGTCAGGTGACCATGGTAGACAGCTACCCAGTCCTCTGCGTGGCGAACTTCGTCCGGCAGGCTCTGGGTGACAAAATAGGAAAGATCGTGTTCCGGTGCCGCTTTGCACACAGCCTGGAAATCTACCAGGGCATTGCCTTCATCTGAGAAAAAGATGTTATCGAGACGCACATCGCCATGGGCAATCACCAACGGGCCGTCGTGTACCTTATCCAGCAGCTGGTTAACGTGTTCCGGCAGCGTGGCCAGCAGTTCGATTTCGTCGCTGGTCAGTTCGGCTTCAAGGACATGTGAAAAGTTAGCCAGGACACCGGGCCAGCCCACACCAAAACCACCGATCATGCCCTCGTGTTGGTACGGCATGTCGTGCTGGTTGATCTGGATCTCGGGGCCCGGCTGCCAGGTGGATCGGTGCAGTGCGGCGAGATCCTTCACGACTGCATGGGCTTCTCCGAGTGTACATCCGGCCACCTGGTCGCCCAGGTTGTATCCCAGGAGTTCTTCGATCAGGAGCACAAAGTCGGAATTTTCTTCGTTGAACTCAGCGTGGTAGCAGATAGGCGCACGAATCGGCACATTGGGTGCCACCTGTGTATAGAAGCGGTATTCGCGGCCATACATGTCATAGGTTGTTGCCACAAATCGATTGTCTTCAGCTTCAGTCGGGAACTTTGCGATCAGGGTGTCCGGTCCACCGTCGGAATCAAGGTGGACACGCGTCACCAGGCCAAGCAGGCCGCCGCCTTCTCCCAGACGCTCAACTTTAAAATCGTTGACGGTGCAGCCCAGTTTCTCACCGAGCCATGCCGCCGAGAGATCCTCGGGTTTTACTGGAAAAGCCGACAATTTAGCGGACCCTGACAGACTCTTCGCCCCAGGGTGTCATGGGACCATCTTCAGACTGGAACTTGTCCGGCAGTTCTTCAACCATGTGCCAGGTTGCAGCGAGGCGACCGAAACCGACGAAGAAAGCGACGGTCATGCCCAGTTCCACGATCTGCTTTTCGCTGAAGTGTTTGCCCAGCTCGTCATACAGGTCATCATCGATGGCCAGGTGGTTTGTTGCCATGAGTTCGCCATAGCGAATGGCGACTTTTTCAGCCTCGCTGAGGTCATCCGCCTCCATCGGCTTTTCCAGTGAGCAGACGAGATCCTCGGTAAGACCGTCAGCGATGGCATCCTCATAACGGATCGCCATACAGCTGCGACACTGGTTATGGAAGGCAACACGCAGCCGAACCAGCTCAACGAGCCGCTCCGGCAATTCCCGATGTACTTTCATGGCACCGGCGAACGCGATCATGCCCTTTGTAACCTCGGGCGTGTGCGCGAACATTCGAGTGAGTCCCTGTTCCAGGGCGGTGGCGGAATCGGCACGCGCCATCTCGCGCAGTTCCGGATCCCATTCATCAACTTCCAGCTTTCGTATTCTTGTCATGCGGTGTCTCCCGTGGGGCAGCTGATATCGCGGTCGAGCATACCAGTAGGTTCAGGTCAGGCCAAATTTCTGTCAGTGTCCCTTATTTCCTGCAGAATTCGGGCGTGTTGTGTGCGGCTGATGGTGTAGAAGCTGATGCAAACCAGGGCGACTGCCATCATGAACAGCACGGCAGGACCCAGGGCCCAGCCGAAACGTGTGATCGATTCAGGGTCGACGGCAGAAGGTGCTGCACCCTGTGGTATACCAGCGAAATCAATGATCAGGCCGGCGAGGATAGCCCCGGAACCACCAATGGCCTTGCCGGCAAATGATGCTGCCGCATAGTAGATACCTTCCTGACGCTTGCCGTAAAGGCGCTCATGTTCGTCCGTAATGTCTGCGATCATTGAAGCACCGAGTGTGATGTATATGCCGAGCCCCACACCGGATACTCCCGCGCTGATGATGTAAAGCGGTGGGATCAAGGGGTCGCCGTTCGGCGGCAAAAGATCCAGCAGCCTCAGGATCACGACATATGAGGTTGTGATGCCGTAGAAGACCAGGCTTGCCATGTAAAGGTGCTTTTTCTCGGGTACCAGGTTGGATAGAGGCCGTGCCAGGACGCTGCCGGTCATGACTCCAATCACGCCACCGGTAAACAGGAACGTCATCTGGCCTGCGGTGAGCTCGAAGAAATAGGTGGCGGTGTAGATCATCAGTGCCTGCGCCATCCCCTGGTTCATCCCGGACACAATAGAGGCTGACACGATGGCTGCAAAAGACGGGATGCGGAATGCCCGACCAATGTCAATCAGCAGATCCTGGGCAGAAAAACGGTCTGTCTCCGCGGGCTGCGGCAACCGCTTGATCTGGTCGTGTGTACCAATTGCGCATAGCCAGACACCAAACACCATGATAACTGCACCTGCCGCGGCGAACCTGGGATAGGCCGCACCGTTCAGCTGACCGTTGGTGAACTCTTCGGTGGCTGCAAAGAACAGCAACGGGCCGCCAATCAGGACCGCAAACATGCCAACCAGTTGCATCGCCATGCGAACCGACGACAGGAGAGTCCGCTCATCGTAGTCATTGGACAGCTCTGCGCCGAGCGACATTTGCGGCACGGAGTAAAAGGTCATGAAGGTGCGTGTCGCGATGGAAAAAACCGTAAGCCATGCGAACAGTCCTATCTCGGTCAGTCCGTCCGGCGGCGCGAAGAGAAAATAGAATGAGATGGCAAAGGGTACAGCTGCCGCATACATGTAGGGATGGCGTCGCCCGAATCTAGAACGGGTGACATCGGAAATGGCGCCGACGAGGGGGTCACTGACTGCATCAAACAGCAGTGCAATAAAGATGGCGATTCCGGACAATGTGCCAGAAAGCCCCAGTACCTGGTTGTAATAGAACAGCAGGAAAAAGCCAAATGCCGCGCTTTTGATGCCCTCGGGTAACTGCCCGACACCGAAGGCCAGGCGGACGCGCCAGGAGACCTGACTCATTCGAAGGTTTTCACAACGCCGCTGTTGATCAACGTTTCCAGTGTTTCTGCGTTGTAGCCAAGTTCAGAGAGTATCTCGCGGGAATGTTCACCCTGCATGGGCGCCGGGGAAAGCTCCAGGTCTTCCCCGAACATGCTTGCAGGATGCACAGCGCTCAGGTGCCTGCCCAGGATGGGGTGCGTTCTTTCCCGCACCAGGTTCATGTCTTTTACGTGCTCGTCGTTTGCAACTTCATCAGGATCCAGCACAGGTCCAACCGGTACGTCCGCTTCCCTCAATCTTGAAACGATTGTTGTCACGTCGAAACGAGCCGTGATTTCGCCGATGAGGCTGAAGACAAACTGCATGTTTGCCGCGCGGGTGGCCGCTGAGGCCAGTCGCTCATCGGCCAGATGTTCTGTTGCATCGAGCACTTCACAGAATGAGCGAAACTGTTTGTCCGTACCCAGGGCAACGGTGATAAAACCGTCCTGGCACTGGTACAGGCGGTAGCTGGACAAGAGATTAGGCAGGTGATTGCCATCCTCTTCGAGCAGCGAACAATGCATCATCACATCAGGCCAGTTGTACATGAGGTTGGATGACATCATGGAAGCTTCGATAAAACAGCCTTCACCGGTTCGTGCCCTTTGCACCAGTGCCGCAAGGATTGCCTGGGCATTAAAAACCGCTGCGGTTTTGTCCGACACCATCGCCCTGTGCAGCGTGGGTTTGCCGTCAACCTTCTGGAAACCTGCCCAGCCGGTCATTGCCTGAATCACCGGATCATAGGCGGGGAGGTTCTCATAGGGACCGGATTCTCCGAAACCGGTAGAGGAACAGTAGATAAGCTTCGGGAATTTTTGTGACACGGTTTCATAGTCAAAGCCCAGTTTTGCCACAACGCCGGAACGGAAACCCTGGATGAACACATCGGCGTCTTCAAGGACCTTCCAGAGAATGTCTTTACCTTCATCGGTGGCAAGGTCAACGGACAGGCCGCGCTTGCCGGCATTGGCGTTGGCAAACCAGACGCTCATTCCGCCGCGCGAGCTGCCGAAACTGCGCAGCTCATCACCACGGGCAGTGTCTTCTACTTTTATAACGCTTGCACCCAGGCCAGCGAGCGATTCAGATGCGGCAGGCACCGCGATCATCACGCCCATCTCAACAACCTTGATGCCTGTCAGCGGCGCCATGTGACTGGAAATGTTGCTTCGGCGGATCAGGCGTAGGCAATACGCGGATCGTTTGGATACACCCAGTCTTCGCCGATCACTTGCTCAACGCGCAGTTCCTCGGGGATGTTCTCGATGCCGATCACGCGGTCTGCCTGCTGGTTCCAGTGGTAGATGCGGGCTTCCTGGTAAGAAAGGGGTACACCACGAAAACCATAGGACTCCATGGATTTCTGGATCCAGACACCGAATTCTGTGTCTTCGCGTAATACCTGGTTCAGTTGTTCGCCGTTGTTTTCTGTCCAATAGTCCGGGCCGGGGCCATCACCCCAGTCCGGTGCCATCGTCCAGACCTCGAACAGGGTCTTGTCGATAGACAGCGGCCAGAACAGCAGCGGCGGTACAGCACGATGGCTAAGTGGTGACACCCAGTTGGGGAAAACACCGTATGACTGGGTGCAGGTTCTGCCTAATTCGCCGACGGTTTCGATTTCCGGCAGGTCCGGCAGTTCAATAGCGGACTGCATGTTACCGCCCTTGGGTCGCGGCGCAATCATCCTGCCATGACCATTGGGATAAAAAGTGTTGACGTTCCGGCGGTCGTCCAGGGCTGGTGCTACCGTGCTGGGGTGAATGCTCTTCACATGGTAGACCTCGGTATTGGCCTCCATGGCGATCTTCCAGTTACAGTCCAGAACGAAGGTATGACGAGCTGCCAGGCGAACCTTGTCCATCTGGAATTCTTCCCATTCGTCAGCGATCGGTCCCAGGTACTCGCGCAGGCTGATGCAGTTTTCATCGAAATTCACGAAGATCAGGTTGCCAAAGCGCTCACAACGGACAGGAATCAGTCCGCGGCAGGACAGGTCGAGATCGCGGAAGTCTTCAGGATCCCGCACTGAAACGAGGTCTCCCTGGTGTGTATAGGTCCAGCCATGGTACTTGCAGGTCAGTCGCGCCCTTTTGCCACTCTTTTCGGTGACGACCGGTGCCCCGCGGTGACGACAGGTGTTGTAGTGTGCGTAAACCTCGCCATCGTCTCCGTGCACGATGATGACGGGCTGGCCGGCATTCTCCCAGAGCATGTAGCAGCCCGGTTCCGGAATTTCGTCGATATGTGCGGCGAACAGCCAGGACTTGCGCCAGAGGTGTTCTTTTTCCAGCTCGAAGAACCTTGGGTCGATATAGCGGCCGGCAGGGATATCGGGCAGATTGGGGAAGCTAACCGGTGGTTCTGTTCTTGCAGCTTCGTATTCCATCAATCGTTTAATGGTTGATATCTGGTCGTCACTCATGCCCATGATCAGTCTTCCTATTGGCTGTATATCGCCTAAGACTATCGGCTGGATATTGCATTTGCAACGTGTTACAAAACTCGCCCCGCTCCTTGGCGGGAAGGCTGAAGGCAGCTTCTGGCGCGTGTTCTACCGGCTTCGTTTACGTTATAGTCTCGCCTCAGCCCGGCATTAACCACCCGTATTCCCGGGGAACAGTGAGGAGAGAATTTTTGGCAGCGAAGAAGAAACCGGCAGCGAAAAAATCGCCTGTAAAAAAGGCAGCAGCACCCAAAGCAAAAACGGCAGTTGCTAAAGCAAAAAAAGCCCCGGCCAGAAAAGTAAAAGGCCCTTCCGATAAGGTATTGAAGGAGATGCATCTCAAGATGGTGCGTATCCGCAGGTTTGAGGAAAGCGCCGGCAAGATGATGGAAGATGGCAAGATTCCTGGTGCACTTCACCTTTACGTTGGCCAGGAAGCGGTGGCCGCAGGCGTCATGCAGCATCTTTCCAACCAGGACTGGATTACCTCGACTCACAGAGGGCACGGTCACCTGGTGGCAAAAGGTGGCGAATTCAAACCCATGTTCGCCGAACTCTTCGGTCGTGCCACTGGTTACTGCAAGGGTAAAGGTGGCAGCATGCACATTTCCAGCATGGACCTCGGGATGTTGGGTGCAAACGGCATCGTTGGCGGTGGGCCACCCATTGCGATGGGTGCGGCGTTCTCCAACAAGTTCCGCAAGAATAAAAATGTGTCTGTTGCCTTCTTCGGTGATGGTGCATCCAATGAGGGCAGTGTGCACGAAGCTGCCAACATGGCGGCGCTCTACAAGCTGCCCTGCATTTTCGTCTGCGAAAACAATGGCTACGGCGAATACACCTCCCAGGCGCGTCACCAGGCAATTGTCGATGTCGCTGACCGTGCTGCCGGCTACGGCATGCCCGGTGTGATCTGCGATGGTATGGATGTCATGGCTGTTTATGAAGCTGCCGGTGAAGCCATTGAGCGAGCGCGTAATGGTGGGGGGCCGACGCTGCTTGAGTGCAAGACCTATCGTTATTACGACCACGTTGGTGTTCGCGGTATGGGGCTTAACTATCGTACTGACGAGGAAATTGAGGCGTGGAAGAAGAAAGACGCCATTGAAGGATTTGAAAAGCGGCTGATGCAGTTGGGTGTCATGACGCAGAAACAAATAGAGGCTGTACACACAACTGTTGCAAAAGATGTGGAAGAAGCTATCGAGTACGCAAACGAGTCACCCTACCCGGGTCCGGAGACGCTGCTCGAAAACGTCTACAATGAGAAAGGAGCCTGAGATGTCTGAAGCTGCAAAACCACAAGCCAGGGAACTACCTTATGTAATGGCCATCAACGAAGGCATTCGCGAAGTTCTGCGTGAACAGCAAGATGCCTTTATTGCAGGCGAAGACGTTGCAGTCGCCGGTAGTGTTTACGGTTACTGCACCGGTTTGCTCGATGAGTTTGGTCCTGACCGCGTGGTGGATACCCCCATTTCAGAAAAAGGCATCATGGGTCTCGGCGTAGGTGCGTCTGCCACGGGCTGTCGGCCTATTATTGACCTGATGTTCATGGACTTTATTGGTGAGTGCATGGACGAAGTGGCCAACCAGATGGCCAAAATGCGTTTCATGTTTGGTGGTAAAGCCACCCTGCCTGTCACTGTCCTGACCATGGGTGGTGCTGGTGGCAGCCTTGCTGCCCAGCATTCGCAAAGCCTGGAAGCCTGGCTCGCACACCTGCCTGGTATGAAGGTGTGTATGCCATCAGATGCTTATGACGCAAAAGGCATGATCATCTCAGCCTGTCGAGACGATAACCCCGTTTTTGTGGTCCTGAACAAGGCATCGTTGGCGATGACCATGGAAGTGCCGGAAGGTCCCTATGAGGTGCCACTGGGCGAAGCCTGTGTCAGGCGCCAGGGAACCAACCTGACCATTGTGGCGTTTGGTCGCATGGTGCATGAGGCCATGGCAGCTGCGGACAAGCTTAAAGATCTCGGTATTGATGCCGAGGTTATCGATGCGCGCAGTGTGCAGCCGTTTGATACGGCAACGGTGGTCAACTCGATTAAGAAGACCCATCGGGCGCTTGTGATCCACGAGGCTGTAAAGTTTGGCGGCATTGGTGGTGAAATTACCGCGCAGATCCAGGAAGAAGCTTTTGATTACCTGGACGCACCGGTCATGCGAGTAGCCGCACCTTTCTCACCGGTTCCTTTTAGCCCGGCTCTTGAGCAGGTGTATATCCCGAATGCGGAATCCATCATTGCCAAGGTCAAGGAAACGCTGGAACTCTAATCCAGCGTTTGCGACCAGGAATTAGCCGGTGACAGCGCGGACCATTGGCATTGTCGCCAACCCTGCATCCGGAAAAGACGTGCGGCGTCTCGTCGCGCGTGCGTCCGTGTTCGATAACCGTGAAAAGTGCGCCATTATCAGACGAGCATTGTCGGGTGCGATCAATGCAGGTGCAGACAAGTTTGCCTACCTGGATGACTCTCACAATATTGCTGGAGGCGCACTGGATGAACTGGCTGAGATGGGGGAAAGTTTTGATGCCATCAAGGTGCCCTGCGTCCAGACTTCTTCTGTGCTCGATACGATCCATGGTGCCCGTGCCCTTCAGGAACATGACCCGATTGTGACCCTGATCCTGGGTGGCGATGGTACCAGCCGGGCTTTTGTGAAAGGCTGGCGCCATTCGGTATTGTTACCGCTATCCACGGGAACCAACAACGTGTTCCCCAGAATGTCTGAGGCAACCGTCGCTGGCGCTGCCCTGGGAGTGGTTGCTACAGGTGCTGTTTCACTCGAGGAGGCAGCGATACCTGTCAAGATTATTGATGTCGAGATAGAGGGTGAGGACCCGGACATTGCTCTCATCGATGCGGTAGTCACATGCGATCAATTTATTGGCAGCAGGGCGCTGCTGGATGGAGATGCTATTGAGCGCATCTTCCTGACGCGGGCAGAACCGACAGCGGTTGGCATGACATCGGTGGGTGGCCTGATACATCCGCTTCCTGAGGAAGAGGATGCAGGTTTGCATATGATGCTCGGACCTCGTGGCCGGAAAAGGGTGCACGCGCCCATTGCGCCGGGCATGTACGAGACACTCAGGTTGAGGAAAGTTGAAGTCCTGGGCTTCGACGATGTGATTGAGTTTGAAGGTCCCTGTGTGCTGGCATTCGACGGCGAGCGCGAGCGGGAAATCCAGCCCGGACAGGGCGTGAGGATGCGGGTGAGCCGGTCAGGTCCCAGTGTCCTGGATATTAATAAAACCATGCATCTTGCGGCGAGTCGCAAGGTGTTTAACTGAAGAAACAGGAGCAGCAGATGCCTAAAGAGATTTACCTGGTCAAAGTCGGCATGTCGATGACCGAGGGCATGGTGGCAGAGTGGTTCATTCCCGATGGTGGCGAAGTCAAGAAAGGTGAACTGGTTTACGCCCTGGAAACTGAAAAGGTGAACCTCGACGTGGATGCCGAGTATGACGGTATCGTGAAACACCTGGTGGATGTTGGCATCACGCTCGCGCCGGGCGATGTCGTGGGCTATATCTTTGAACCGGGCGAGGAAATCCCTGATGATCTTGGCGGTGTTCCGGCAGCGCCTGTGGCTGAACCAGCGCCTGCGGCTGAACCAGCGCCTGCGGCTGAACCAGCGCCTGCGGCTGAACCCGCTCCTGCAGCGGCTCCTGCACAACCCGCCCCGGCGGCTGTTCAATCGGCACCGGCGGGAGCAGACGGTCGTATCAAATCGTCGCCCGCAGCAAGACGACTGGCGAAAGAACTCGGTGTTGATTACACACGCGTTATCGGCACCGGACCTGGTGGTCGCATCGTAGAAGCAGATGTGCAGGCGGCAGCTACATCGGGTGTTTCCGCAGCACCTGTTGCAACACCTGTTGCCTCAGGTCCGGAACCCAAAGCATCGCCGCTGGCCAAGCGAATTGCCGCGGAAAGAGGTATCGACCTGCGAACCGTTCGGGGCACCGGTCCGGGTGGTCGTATTGTGCAGTCAGATGTCGAAGGTGCAGCGCCAGCAAGAGCCGCAGCGGGAGCACCGTCAGCACCCGCGGCAGATGCGCCGAAGCCTGGCGAGGTGATTCCAGTCAAGGGTATGCGCAAGACGATTGCCAGCCGCATGCATCACAGCCTGATGGAAAGTGCGCAGCTCACCATGGATATGGAAGTGCTCATGGATGACGCGGTCAAGATGCGCACTGGTCTGGTAGAAGAATGGGCAGCTGAAGGTGTTAAACCCACCTATACAGACCTTGTGATTAAAGCCTGTGCGAAAGCGCTGCAGATTCACCCGATGATGAACAGCCAGTTCGCCGGGTCAGAAATTGTTATCCAGAATGAAATCAATGTCGGTATGGCGGTGGCGTTGCCGGAAGGACTTGTCGTGCCGGTCATTCGCCATGTCGATCACCTGAGCCTGAAAGACCTTGCCCGTGAAAGCTCAAGGCTGGCGGTTGCAGCCCGTGACGGCAATCTCGGTCTCGATGATTATGCCGGTGGCACCTTTACGGTGTCTGCGCTTGGCATGTTCGGTGTTGATTCGTTTACACCGATTATCAATGAGCCACAGGTTGGCATCATGGGTGTGAACCGGCTCTATGATGGCGTCGAGTGGGATGGTGATCGACCGGTGAAAACGAAGAAGATGAACCTCTCGTTGACCTGGGATCATCGCACACTGGACGGTGCACCTGCGGCGGAATACCTCGTCACAGTGAAAGAGCTGCTGGAAGCCCCCTTCCGGCTGCTGGTTTAGGAGGCGATGGTGTCAGAACACAACCTGGATGTATTGGTCATAGGCGGCGGCCCCGGTGGTTATACCGCGGCGATTCGCGCTTCGCAGTTGGGTCTCAGCGTTGGCCTTGCAGAGAAAGCGGAACTTGGCGGCGTCTGCCTGAACTGGGGATGTATCCCGACCAAATCACTGCTGCATACTGCAGATGTGCTTCGCGAGGCAGAAAGCGCCTCGGAACTGGGCCTCGAGATCAGCAAACCCAAATTTGATCTCAAGAAAGTGGTGAAGCGATCACGCGATGTGGCGGCCCAGCTGTCTGGCGGTATTTCCCACCTGATGCGCAAGAACAAGGTCACCGTATTTGTCGGCGAGGCTGCCTTCCGGGACAAGAACACGGTCATTGTCGGCGATGACTCAATTGTTGCTGACAACATTATTGTGGCGACCGGTGCCAGCGCTCGAAACCTGCCGCACATTGCTGTGGACCATGATCGTATCTGGGATGCCCGTGATGCCATGACTCCGACTTTTATGCCGAAGAACCTGCTGATTATTGGTGCCGGAGCCATTGGTGTGGAATTCGCGAGTTTCTATAACACCATGGGTGCTAACGTTACGCTGGTAGAAGTCATGGACCAGATACTGCCTGCTGAAGATGCTGAGATTGCAGGCATGGCGAAGTCTGCCTTTGAAGCCCATGGCATTGAGGTGCTGACCGGTACTGCCGTGGACGAGCTGAACGTTGCCAAAAAAAGCCTGACGGCAACAGTAGGGGGCGAGTCGAGAAAATTTGATGCCGCCATCCTGTCTGTGGGAGTGTCCGGTAATATCGAGGGCATGGGTCTCGAGAGCCTGGGTGTGGAAACTGATCGCGGGTTTATAACCGTTGATGAATACCAGCAGACCAGCGTTGATGGCATCTACGCCATAGGCGATGTCGCCGGTGTACCCTGCCTCGCGCACAAGGCGTCACATGAAGGGGTGATCGCGGTTGAAGCGATTGCCGGTGAGATGCCGCACCCGATGAACCGGGAACGTATTCCCGGGTGTACCTACAGCCATCCACAGATTGCCAGTATCGGCCTGTCGGAAGCGCGGGCTGCTGAGAGAGGGGCTATCAAAGTCGGGCGCTTCCCGCTGATTGCCAACGGTAAAGCCGTGGCGGTTAACGATACCGACGGCATGATCAAAACGGTGTTTGATGAAGCCACGGGTGCACTTCTTGGTGCCCACATGATCGGCCCAGGAGTTACCGAGATGATCCAGGGTTTCGCTGTGGCCATTGGTCTTGAGACCACGGAAGCGGAGCTGATGGAAACCATCTTCCCGCACCCGACCATGTCTGAAGCCATGCACGAATCCGTACTTTCTGCCTACGGGCGAACCATCAACTTCTAAACGGGAGTTATTGTTATGACCTTTGCCAAACCTTATGCTAACGAAGCCCCCGATGACATTGCCATTCGCGATGACCACA
>JADHNI010000091.1 GCA_016779585.1 Pseudomonadales bacterium | reverse complement strand
AGGCACTGATTGTCGGCGACTTTGACGCCAGTATCGAACTGGGCGTCCTTGAGCTGGACGAAGAGGACATTGCACTGTGTACCTTTGCGTGTCCGGGTAAATATGAATATGGACCTTATCTGCGTGAGATGCTGACGCGGATCGAAGTAGAGAGTTAAAGCATGTCGTTGCGTGAAACACTAGACACCTTTGAACCGCATTTCGAGAAGGGCGGTAAATACGAGAAGTTTTATGCGCTGTACGAGATGGTCGACACCATCCTGTACTCACCCGGTCATGTGACCAAGACCGGTTCACATGTTCGGGATGCAGTGGACATGAAGCGGGTCATGACCACGGTCTGGTGGTGCGCTTTCTTCCCCATGATCGCCGGTATGTACTACTGCGGCCTGCAGGCCAATATCGCCATGGACAACATGGGTATCGAGGGTCTGGGCGGCTGGCGCGGGTTCCTGTTGGAACTGGTGGCTGGTTATGATGCCAACAGTGTCTGGGACTGCCTCGTTTATGGCGCTGTTCACTATGTGCCTATTTACATGACGGTGTTCATCGTCGGTGGTATCTGGGAA
Organism: Pseudomonadales bacterium; assembly: GCA_016779585.1. Taxonomy (GTDB): domain Bacteria; phylum Pseudomonadota; class Gammaproteobacteria; order Pseudomonadales; family Azotimanducaceae; genus UBA9659. The sequence goes on along the minus strand of JADHNI010000091.1, from coordinate 11,665 downwards.
GTCATATTTGCCGTGATTCGCGGGCACGAGGTGAACGAAGGTTTCTTCGTGACCAGTATCCTGTTCTCGCTCATCGTTCCTGCCACTATTCCCCTGTGGCAGGCTGCACTCGGCATCAGTTTTGGTGTGGTGATCGGCAAGGAAATTTTTGGTGGTACCGGCAAGAACTTCCTGAACCCGGCACTCACCGGTCGTGCGTTCCTCTTCTTTGCTTATCCGGCCCAGATCTCCGGTGATTCAGTATGGACCGCAGTTGATGGTTTCAGTGGCGCCACCCCGTTGGGTATTGCCGCCCTTCAGGGCGTGCAGGGTGTCGCCGCATCTGGTTTGACATGGATGGACGCCTTCCTCGGCAACATCCAGGGCTCCATTGGTGAGACGTCTACGCTGGCGATCTTTATTGGTGGCTCGATTCTTCTGATCACAAGGGTTGCCTCCTGGCGCATCATGGCAGGTGTCATGCTCGGCATGGTCGCAACTTCACTCCTGTTCAACACCGTGGGTTCAGAAACCAACCCCATGTTTGCCGTGCCCTGGTACTGGCACCTGGTTATGGGTGGATTCGCCTTCGGTATGGTGTATATGGCGACTGACCCTGTGTCAGCGGCCATGACGAACACTGGCAAATGGTGGTACGGCGCACTGATCGGCGTCATGGTTGTCCTGATACGGGTCGTCAACCCGGCCTTCCCTGAAGGCATGATGCTGGCGATCCTGTTTGCGAACCTGTTTGCGCCGCTGTTTGACTGGCAGGTGGTTCGCAGCAATGTGAAAAGGAGGCTGGCACGTGTCGGAGCCCATTAAAAAGGAAAAGAATAAAGACTCAATGAAAAACATCATCGTCGTATCACTGGCGGTGTGTTTTGTCTGTTCCATCGTGGTCTCCAGCGCAGCGGTGTTTCTGAAGCCACAGCGCCTGGCCAATAAGGACCTGGATCGAAACCGGAACATCCTGGAAGCCGCCGGTCTTTATGACAAGGCTTCCGGCCAGCAGGTGAACATTGCCGAACAGTTCGAAAAGTTTGAGATCCGCCTGGTCGACCTGCAGGAAAAACGAGTTTTGAGTGACCTCGAAGCATCTGACCTCGGTATTGACCCGGCCAGCTACGACCAGCGCAAGGCAGCGAAAGATCCTGAAATTTCAAAAGAACTCGAAACCGCTGAAGACATTGCCTCTATTTCACGTCGTGCGCGTTACAGCACCATTTACCTGTTGAAAGACGACTCAGGGGATATCGAAAAAGTGGTTCTGCCGCTTCATGGCTACGGACTCTGGTCCATCCTTTACGGCTTTATCGCGGTCAAGGGTGATATGAACACGGTTTCCGGTATCACCTTTTATGAGCATGGTGAAACTGCTGGCCTGGGTGGCGAGGTTGATAATCCTGCCTGGAAGGGGCTTTGGCCTGGAAAGTCACTCTATAAAGGTGATGAGGTTGGCTTAAGAGTCATCAAGGGTAATGCCAACCCGGCGAATTCGAATTTTGATTACCAGATCGACGGCCTTTCCGGTGCGACCCTGACGAGCAAGGGTGTCGAGAATATGGTGGTTTACTGGATGGGTGATGAAGGCTTTGGTCCCATCCTGGATGACCTGAGGAGCTAAGGGGAAAGCGAATGAGTGCAAATGCCAAAGAAGTTTTACTGGGCCCTATCTTCAACAATAACCCGATCGGACTGCAGATCCTGGGGATTTGCTCTGCGCTTGCGGTGACAACCAAGATGAGTGTGGCACTGGTGATGTGCCTGGCGCTGACGTTCGTGCTCACCCTCTCCAACGTGTTTATCTCACTGATCCGCAACCAGATTCCGAGCAGCATTCGAATCATCGTACAGATGACGATCATTGCTTCCCTTGTGATTGTGGTGGACCAGATTCTCGGCGCGGTTGCCTATGACATCAGCAAGCAGCTCAGCGTGTTTGTCGGACTCATCATCACCAATTGCATTGTCATGGGGCGTGCGGAAGCTTTCGCCATGCAGAACCCTCCTGGGCTGAGTTTTATTGATGGACTCGGCAACTCACTGGGTTACAGCGTTTGCCTGATGGTGGTGGCTACCATTCGAGAGTTGTTTGGCTCTGGCAGCCTTTTTAGTATTGAGATTCTGCCGCTGGTCACCAACGGTGGCTGGTATTCACCGATGGGCCTGATGCTGTTGCCGCCCAGTGCATTTTTCATTATCGGCCTCCTGATCTGGGCGCTCAGGGCCTGGAAGCCCGAGCAGGTGGAAGAGCCCGAGTACGAAATTGGCGGTCATACCGCTCTGTCAAAGGTCTAGGGGAGCAGAGCCATGGTTGAATATTATCTGAGCCTTTTTGTACGTGCCGTCTTTATCGAGAACATGGCCCTGGTGTTCTTTCTGGGCATGTGTACGTTTATCGCGATCTCCAAGAAGATCGAAACGGCCCTGGGACTGGGTATCGCCGTTGTCGTGGTACTCACAATCACCGTCCCGGTGAATAACCTTATCTATGCCTACCTCCTTGCTGATGGCGCCCTTGCCTGGGCGGGTCTGCCGGATGTGGACCTCAGTTTTCTGGGTTTCCTGTCCTACATTGGTGTGATCGCGGCAATCGTGCAGATTCTCGAGATGTTTCTCGATAAGTATGTCCCTGTACTGTACAACGCACTCGGTGTGTTCCTGCCCCTGATCACGGTGAACTGTGCCATTCTTGGCGCATCGCTGTTCATGGTGAATCGTGACTACAATTTCGGCGAAAGTGTTGTTTACGGGTTCGGTTCAGGCGTGGGCTGGGCCATCGCAATTGTTGTGCTGGCGGGCATCCGCGAGAAGATGAAGTACAGCGATGTACCTGAAGGTCTGCGTGGACTGGGTATTACATTTATTACAGTGGGTCTGATGTCGCTGGGTTTTATGTCCTTCGGCGGCATCTCGCTTTAAGAAGTCTAGGTAAGAAATCTAGGTAAAGAGTCTAGGTATGAATTTTATTGAAGTCGTTCTGGGTGTGACCATGTTCACAGGTGTCATCATGATGCTTGTGTTTGTCATTCTCTATGCTCGTAAGCTCCTGGTCAGCACGGGTGAAGTGCATATTGAAATTAATGGTGACCCGGAGAAAACCATTACCTGTGCTGCCGGCGGCAAGCTGCTGAACACGCTTGCAGACTCCGGCATCTTCCTGTCGTCCGCCTGTGGTGGCGGTGGCACCTGTGCCCAGTGTCGCTGTAAGGTGATGGAAGGCGGCGGTTCCATGCTGTCCACCGAGGCTGGTCACTTCACCCGCGGTGAAGCGAAAGAGGGTTGGCGCCTGTCATGCCAGACAGCGGTGAAGCAGGATATGAAGATTGAAGTCCCTGCTGAATTCTTCGGCGTGAAACGCTGGGAATGTGAGGTTATCTCTAACGACAATGTTGCGACCTTTATTAAAGAACTGGTTCTGAAACTGCCGGAAGGCGAGGAAGTGAACTTCCGTGCCGGTGGTTACGTGCAGTTTGAAATCCCGCCTTACGATATCGACTACAAGCAGATCGATGTTGCTGATGAGTATCGCGGCGACTGGGACAAGTTCGGTGTTTTTGACCACAAGTCGAAGGTAGATGAACCGACCATTCGCGCTTACTCCATGGCGAACTACCCGGAAGAAAAGGGCATCATGAAGTTCAACATCCGGATTGCGTCACCACCTCCGGGGACAGACTTCCCACCCGGAAAGATGTCTTCCTTCCTGTTCACCCTTAAGCCTGGTGACAAGGTCACCATCTTCGGCCCTTATGGTGAGTTCTTTGCCAAGGAGACCGATGCAGAGATGGTGTTCATCGGCGGTGGAGCCGGTATGGCGCCCATGCGTGCACACATCTTTGACCAGCTGAAGCGCATCAAGACGGATCGCAAGATCAGTTTCTGGTACGGTGGCCGTAACCAGCGTGAGCTTTTCTACGTTGATGAGTACGACAAGCTCGCCGAAGAAAACGAAAACTTTGACTGGCACATTGCGTTGTCAGACCAGAACCTCGAAGACTGGGATGGCCTGACCGGCTTCATCCACAATGTGCTCTACGAGGAATACCTTAAAGATCATCCGGCGCCGGAAGACTGCGAGTACTACATGTGTGGACCACCCATGATGAACTCCGCCGTGATCGGCATGCTCGAAGACCTTGGCGTCGAGCGTGAGAATATCTTCCTGGATGACTTCGGAGGTTAAAGCGAAGCTTTAACCGACTGCGACAGCCATATCGAAGATTCGTGTTAGCTCAACACGAATCTGATGTGGCGAAAGCGAGGGCCGTGGCACGGATGGCGTACTCGCTAGCCGCCTAACCCGGAGACTGCATCTTCTCCGCAGTCGTCGCATACCCCGCATCCTCCGGGATGCAGACATAACCACCGTCTTCCCGCTGTTCCATCCACGGCAGTACCGACACAATGGTTCGCTCTGCTGCCATCTGCATGGCCTCTTCAACAGAACTGCTTTCCCCTAACATTTCGACGTTGACGCGAGTCGGGAATATGATGGTGTAGGTACCGTCAGCGTTACCCTTAAGTGCGTCTTCCGGTGAGATCCAGATCGAATCGACTGATTCGTAGCCATCGTGGATGGCCAGGTGATCAGCCGGTGCCAGGGCCAGGTAGAAGTGTGTGTCAAATCTCTTGGGTAAAGCCTCTGGTGTAATCCAGTGCGCAAAGTGCTGCAGCTTGTCGCAGGCGAGTCTGAGTTGTTCTTTCTCCAGGAAATCAACCAGCGCGACTTCTCCATTGTTGAGCGGGTCGCGGTAGTGTTCCAGGGTTTTCAGTTTTTCGCCGGAAACCAAATCTTCGCCGCCTGCTTCCCGGGCGAGCAGCACGCCGCACTCCTCAAAAGATTCGCGGATAGCACCGGCCATCATTGCCAGCATGGTGTCATCAGCGTCGTCGACACCGTCGCAGTAGTCTCGGACGTTAAAGTCACCATCGTCGACCTTGCCGCCGGGAAACACCAACGCGCCGGAAGCAAAATCAATCTGGTGGTGCCTGACCACCATGAAGGTTTCCAGTCCGGTAGGACCGTCTCGCAGCATCAGGATGGTCGCCGCCGGTACCGCAGGTGCGACTGACATTATCGCGATCGCTCGACGAGGATTTTCCAGTTGGTGTCGTCTTCCCTGCGTAGTCGCAGCACCTTGTCAGTCAAATCGCTGTAGGTGTTACTGCTGTAGGTCTGGCGGAAGAAAACGTCCACCACGATGGCCTCGACCAGTTCAAACCGCTGGTATTCGATATCGAGCTTGATATAGCTGGGTCGGGTGATGCGGGTTCGCCTGAGTGCCTCCCAGGTGCGCCGGCTTTGACGGCCGGGAACAGAAAAATCGTCTGAGTAGTTGGCCAGATACTGCGGCACGTTCTGGTCGGACCAGGCAGCTGCCCAGAGATCGACGGCTTCAATCAGTTCTTCCTTCACCACCTCGGTGATCTCGGTGACGTCGCTGGAGTAGGGATATTCGTCCACTTCAGCTGTTGCCGCTTCTTCAGCTATGGATTCCTCAACTATGGGTTCCTCAACTACGGGTTCCTCAACAATATTCTCATAGTCATCCGAGGTCGTGCGTTCCAGGGTGTCGTATTCATCCACCTGTGCAACCTCTGCGGGCTCAGGTGCTTCGGTATCTTCCAGTGAATCTGCTTCCATAGGCAGGCTGGCATTATCCAGCGCATCCAGAGTGTCTTCGGCGTCCATGGCCATGGATTCTGTATTGCTGGCTGCGATGGTGGATTCGGTATCGACGAGTTCGTCATCTTTAAAGAATCCGGTATAGACGGTGCCGTCAGGCAGAATCATGGTGCCTGGACCATTGCGCATATCGTTTTCAAACTGGCCCACGAATCGTGTGCCGTCCTGCCAGAAGATGGTGCCTTTGCCGGAACGCTTTCCGCCAACCACACCGCCCACGTAACGAGTGCCGTCTGGCCAGACCAGGGTCTTGGTAACCGCACCAGGGTCACCGGATTCGACAGCATCGGAGGCACTTTCCGCAACCGCCAGGTAGGTGGTGGCAGGGAACAGTAAAAGCAGAGTAAAAATACGTAACATATTCATGGTATTACCGGTTTTCCTGTAGACAGGGCTTTAAGTCCGCAGGTCTGTAGGATACCGGATTGACCGGTCTTTGGCAGCGAAATTCTCGTACGTATTCAGCTGGCGTTCTGTTCGAAAACGCCCTGGCTGGCGGCTTCTGCCATCACTTTTTCAGCTTCGATGATGCGGGGTCCATCACGTTCCACGCGAATACTGGCGGTCTCACTCTCCAGCAGCTTGATGGTCCGGTCGCCGTCGAAGGCGAGCACACCGGGTCCTCTAACTTCAACCGTTTCACCCAGGGGCAGCTTTCGAACGTTCCCGATGCCTACCTGCTGGTGCAGGCCGGGTGAGATCGGGATTTCCAGTTTTCGCGATGCGCTTTGGTCACAGCGCACGTAAACGCCATGATCGTCATGCAGTCCCGTGGGTTCGATAAACCCACCAATGGGCGAAATGCCGATGGAAGCAGGCTCGGCCCGTGTCAGGACAATGTCAGCAAGATTGTCAGCTTCAAACGGCAGCAGGTTACCGAGGAAGTCGTTTCTCAGCACGACCGCGTCAATCAGTGCGATATCGTGTTCATCCTGTTTGTCGATATGGATTCGTTTGCAGCGGATGCAGTCCTCGCTCGAAACTTTGCCGGCAGCAACCAGCCCCGCTGCCATACCAGCGACAGAAGCCTCCAGGCGATAGGGGAAAACATTGTTGGTGCCGGTGGACAGCGGCAGGATGGTCGCCTCGGTAAAGCTTCTCGCCACAATCCTTGAGGTGCCGTCACCGCCCAGCACGATAAACACGCGACAACCGGCTTCCCACATCATGGATGCCATGGTGTGTGTGTCCGCAGCAGTGTGTGTCAGCTTGTAGCGCAGGATTTCAACGCGATTCCGCTCGGCGAGATTTTCAACAGCCTTCTCGTTGATGCGAAAGGGTTCGTGTGCAAGGTAAATACGCTCGACACCCATCGACAGGGCGCCGAGCACCAGGCGAGTTACCTGCTGTTGTTTTTCATGGTGGTCACTGGTGCTGGCCCTGGCAGCAACACGCCGGACATCTCGCCCCGAGAACGGGTTAACGATAATTCCCAGGGGCATGCAGGATTCAGGTGGCTTTTCTTGTGAAAACCCACTCGCTCTCCGAAGAGTAGGTGTCGTTGTAGCTGTAGCCGTCTTCGTTGAAATCCTTCAGGTCCTCAGGCTTGCTGATGCGATTCTTCACCACAAATGATGCCATGGAGCCGCGCGCCTTTTTTGCGAAGAAGCTGAGAATCTTGTAGGTGCCGTTGTTATAGTCCTTGAAGACCGGGGTGATCAGGCGGCCTGGGAGTTTATCCGTCGCCACCGCCTTGAAGTATTCATTAGAGGCAAGGTTCACGAGGGTCTTGTTGCGGTGTTCCTCAAGTTCTGTCGCCAGCGACTTCCCAATGGCATCGCCCCAGAATTCATAAAGATTTGAGCCTTTTTTCGTCTTCAGCCTCGTGCCCATCTCAAGACGGTAAGGCTGGATCATATCCAGTGGTTTCAACACGCCGTAAAGGCCTGAAAGGATCCGCAGATTCTTCTGCGCAAAAGTGAAGTCACGTTCGTTGTAGGAGTCCACGTCAAGGCCGATATAAACGTCTCCCCTGAAGGCGAGCACAGCCTGTTTGTAATCGTCGCTCATGGCGCCGCGGGTTTTGAACTTCTGGAATCGTTCCACGTTCAGTTCTGCCAGCTTCGGGCTGATACCCATGAGCTTCGAGAGCTCCTTCGGCGTCTTGTCGCGCATGACACCAATCAGCTCGCTGGTCTTGCTGGTGAATGCGGGTTTCGAACTTTTGGTGGTAGAGGATGGCGTTTCGAAGTCGAGCGTTTTCGCCGGTGATATAACGGTCAGCATTGAATGAGGTGGAGGCCCAAAAGTGGCTAAGAATACTAGATTTACCGGGGTGGTGGAATGGACATGTATTGTCCGATATCGCAAGATTGCGATATGAAGAATCCACTCAAGCGCTGGGATGTAGCGGTCGCTCTGGTTCTGTTTCTCATAACCATTCCCGCTGAACGATTCGAGGCATTTTCCCTGCTCGAAGACCAGACGATTTCCTATCGCCACATCTTCCGAACCGTGTTCGGTGACCCGGAAATGATGAAGCTGCGCGATGAGATCATGATCGTTGCCCTGGACGAAGCGCTTTACGAAGAGTACGGCAGTTTTCCATTCAGGCGCACCGACCTCGGACAGATTGCGCAGACACTAAGTCGTTTCGGGGCTAAGGTGGTTGCACTCGACTTCCTTATGGATTTTCGCAGTTCCTACGGCGAGGATGAACCTACTGCAGAGATGCTGACCGAGGCAGGCAATGTTCTGTTGGTGTCGTATGCGAATTTTGATGGCGATAAGTTCACGGGGCTCACCTATCCCAATGAAACACTCAATGCGACCTCTATCTCTGGCTACACGAATCTTTCGCCTACGAGCGCTATCGTCGATAACCTGGCACGGGTTCGTATTCACAAGGACATTACCAATAACCAGGATGGCTGGCCTTACGCTATTCAGGCTCTCGCCATGTACTGGGACGTTGAACCCAGGTTAGAAGACAACACTCTTGTGATGTGAGACAGGCTCAGGGCACCGCTGGATCAGTTCGGTGACATCTACATCGATTTCCCCAGGCTGGATGCGGGCACCCAATACCTGTTGGAAGGTGAGGCAGGATTCTCGGCGCTTGAGATCCTGGAGCTGGGTGATGTGAGCGAGGCGGATGCTGAGGAATGGCGCTACGTCTTCGGTGACAAGATCATCCTGGTGGGTGACACCTGGGAGGTCACGCATGACAAGTTTAATACCCCGATGGGTTCGGTTTACGGGGTCGAGATTATTGCGGACACCATACACACGCTGATGAACGGGGCGCCGCTTCGTCCTGCCAGCATCCTGGTTGAATCCGCCAGCACGCTGCTGTTCCTGGGTGCTCTGCTGGCAACCAGTTTGCTCGCGAGCCTTGGTGCGCGAATCGCAGCGGTCCTGGGTATCTACGTGATCTATGCCGTTGCAGTCTCTGCCATTTACATCTATCTCGGTACCGTCATCTCCATGGTGTATGCGATGCTGGCCGGGTTCCTGGTGGTGATCGCCATGAGTATTCGCCTGTTTGTGATCTCCTAACAGCGCCAGGCGGTGAGTGCAGCAGACTCAGCCGAAAGTAACCGCATGCTGGGTCTTGCCTACCAGGGCCAGGGCCAGCTCGATGCAGCATTTGATAAGTTCCGGCGATGCCCGCCAGAAGAAAACACCTATAACCTGGTCTATAACCTCGGCCTGGACTATGAAAGAAAGCGCCAGTACAACAAGGCGCAAACCTGTTACGAGTTTATTGCGGAAACACAGCCTGATTTCCGTGATGTCCAAAAACGGATTACCCGTTGCGAATCCATGGAAGATGCCGTGCTTCTTGGCGGGGACACCGTTGGCATGCTGGGCGCCACCATCGTTAACGAAGATGGCACGATAGAAAAACCCATGCTTGGTCGCTACCAGGTTGAAAAAGAACTGGGTAAGGGAGCCATGGGTATTGTTTACCTTGGTAAAGACCCCAAGATCAACCGCGAAGTCGCCATCAAGACCATGGCGCTGTCACAGGAATTCGGGGACGATGAGCTGGTAGAGGTCAAAGAGCGATTCTTCCGCGAGGCAGAATCGGCGGGTCGCCTTAACCACGCCAATATCGTGGCTATATACGACGCCGGGGAAGACCATGACCTCGCATATATCGCGATGGAGCTGCTCAGGGGGTACGACCTCGACAGACATATCAAACCGGAGGATCTCCTTCCGGTTACCGATGTGCTGCAGATCGTCCATGACTGTGCCCTGGCGCTGGATTACGCGCACAGCCAGCAGGTGGTTCATCGTGATATCAAGCCTTCCAACATCATGTATGACCCCGAGAGCAAAACCAGCAAGATCACGGATTTTGGTATTGCCCGTATCACAGACTCCAGCAAAACTCGCACTGGCACAGTGCTTGGTACACCCAATTACATATCTCCCGAACAGTGCATGGGCAAGAAGGTGGATGGCAGGGCAGACCTGTTTTCGCTTGGGGTTGTGCTCTACCAGTTGGTGAGCGGTGAACTGCCATTCAAGGGTGAATCCATGGCGACGCTCATGTATTCCATCGTGAATGATCCGGCGATTGACATTAAGAAGGTTAAGCCCGACATTAACCCTGCACTACGAAAGGTCATACATAACGCCATGGGCAAGAAGCCCGAGAAGCTCTACCTGAGCGGGAAGCAGCTGGCCGCGCATCTGAAAGTGGTCATGGAGAGAATGGGTGTTAAAAGTGCGGATGACGAGGATGCAGGAGCGTTATGAGCATTAACCTCAAAGGGAAGATCGATATCGTTGGCCGCACGGATGAAGGCCAGATTCGTGATCACAACGAAGACTACATCAGTGATAACCCGGCGCTAGGTATCGCCGTGCTCGCCGATGGCATGGGCGGACTGAATGCTGGTGAGGTGGCAAGTTCGATGGCCGTCCATCTCCTGATGGAAGAGCTGACCAGCTACCGCCTTGGAGACTCTGAGTTGCCTGCAGAACTGGGGCATTCCGAATCGGACCTGCCGCTAGAAGCGCAGGTTGTCAGGAAGGCGGTCGAGAAAGCCAACGACGCCGTGTTCCACACGTCCCAGACCCAGCCGCAGTGCAAAGGCATGGGCACAACTGTGGTAGCCAGCCTGTTTTATGACAACAAGGTATCGATTGCACATATCGGCGACTCGCGTGTGTACCTGTTTCGCGGTGGTACCCTCGAACAGGTCACCAAGGACCACAGCTTTGTGCAGGAGCTGATCGACAAGGGACTGTATACAAAAGAGGAAGCCAGGGTCTCAGACAAGAAAAACGTCGTGACCAGAGCCCTCGGTGTGGCACCTTTTGTTGAAGTTGAATGCCATGAGTATGAGACCGAGGTTGGTGACATCTACCTCATGTGCTCGGACGGCTTGCACGACATGGTGCCGGACAGGGACATAGAGCGTGCGTTTATTGAACTGGGCAGCAGTATCACGGAGCTGGCCACTTATCTGGTAGATCTGGCGAATGCCAACGGCGGCAAAGATAATGTATCGGTTCTCCTGACCAGGATTGCCAAACCTTACCCTGACGAGGGCGGCGGCGGGCTGTTCGAGCGGATCGCCAACTGGTTTGAGTAAAGAGTAGTTTGAATGACGTTAAAGATCATCGTAATCAGGGAAGATAAACCTATCGAGCAGGTGCTGATGGAGCAGCACAAGCTGGTGATCGGTCGCCGTGCCGAGTGTGATATTCCCATCAAGGACCCGGCGGTGTCTGGTAGCCATGCCGAGATCGAATTTGTCGGCAACGGCTATATCCTTCGCGATCTCGGGTCCACGAATGGTGTGCATGTTCGCGGCCGGCAGATCAAGGAACATGCGCTCAAGCACGAGGACCTGATCACCATAGGTGAGCACCAGTTGCGAATCCTGATTACTGACAACAACCCGCCGTCCAAACAGGCACCGGAAAAACCGGTTACTGAAGCCCTGAACCGCGATGTTACCGAGGTGCGTAGCGTGCCGGTGACCAACGAAGTGGACGGGTACCTGAAGTATGTGCAGGGAGGTGACCCTGGGC
>JADHNI010000018.1 GCA_016779585.1 Pseudomonadales bacterium | reverse complement strand
TCTTGAAAACGGTTTCTTCATCTTCAGTGAGATTGTCCGCATAGACGATCTCATCCATCTCGTAGTTACCGGCATCCAGGCCCATGCTGTCAGCGAACAGTCCCGGACGTTCACCGATGCTGGTGTAGCCCATGTCGATGCCTTCCAGGACAAAGGTGGTATCGAGACGATCGGGTTCAGATTCTTCTGACTCGGAACGACCCAGCAGGTAGTCAAATGTCCAGGCATCCCAGTAGGTGGTGCCGCCAACCTGCAGTGACAGGATCTGCTGTTCTTCGTAGCGATCCTTCATGTCTTTCTCGAGCGTGGCACCTTCCCAGGTGGCGCTTGAATCGGTTCCTGCAACAGCGTCGCCATCGTCGAATTTGAACTGGTTCCTGTTGCGATATTCCTGATCGGAAAACTCGCTGTACAGCGAACGGAAGAACAGCGTGGTGTTTTCGGACGCTTTGTAGTCCAGGTTAAGGGTGAAGCCCATGCGCTCGCGAGTGACGACATAGTCACGCATCTCTATTTCTTCAGCGCCCAGGAACTCGTCACCAGCTTCAGTTTCAAGAAAGTCCCAGCCGCCATCCGTTTCAACGTTGTCGGAGCCAAAGTCACGTTCCTGCCAGGAGATGGTCGCGGCAACACCAAGATTGTCGGTGCCGTCGCCAATGCTGAACACATTGCCTGCCGCGATGTTTACCTTGGGGCTGTGCTCCTCATCCAGGTCTGTATAGCTGGTTTCGGCACCGATATTCAGGAAAGCACCATCACGGTCAAAAGCCGAGAGGCTCTTGATGTCGATATGACCGCCGATGCCGTCGCCATCCATATCTGGCGTGAAGGTCTTTGCGACCTCCAGGCCTTCGAGCAGCTCACTCGGAATAACGTCCAGCGCGACAGAGCGACGATCACTTTCCGGCGCAGGTACGTTCAGGCCGTTGATTTTGGTGTTGTTCAGGTTTGGTGAGATGCCGCGAATGCCAATGAACCGGCCTTCACCCTGGTCTCGCTCAACAAAAATACCAGGCAGGCGTTGCAGGGCCTCTGCCACGTTCTGGTCAGGAAACTGCCCGATATCGTCTGCAGAGACGATGGTGGTGACGTAGTCGGCTGACCGTTGCTGGTTCAGTGCGCTTGCCGTTCCGGCAGCCTGGCCATACACAATGACTTCCTCGACCAGGTCGCCTCGAACGGAAAGCCTGAAGTCCTGTAATGCGATCTGGTCGTCACGAACGTTGACCTTCATCTCGGTGGTTTCTGCACCCAGGTAGTCTACTCTAACGGTGTAGCTGCCCGCTGGAATGGAGCCAAACCGATAAGCGCCGTTGGAACTGGTGCTCGTCTGCCGATTAAGTTCTACAACCGTAACGATGGCACCCTGCAGGAAGACATTTTCTCCTTTGTCTCCAACACGACCTTCGATTGAACCAGCTGCAAATACGTTGAATGATGTCAGCATCAACGCCACAAGCGCGATAACTTTATTCATGGAAACCCCCGAAACAATAAGTAGCCGTCAAATTGACACGCTGCACTATAAGCTCCGATTGTTAAGGCCAGCTTAAGGGTCGGTTAAGGGCGATAGAGGGCAAGTTTGCCTGAAAGTGCCGCGTTCCAACGACCGGGTGGTGGGGTTAGCTAAAGCAGGATCGGCAGGAAAACAGCCAGCCAGGCGAATAACAGGACACCACCAAAAAACTGGTGGGCCCTGATCACTCTTGTCAGCTGCAGGATGCGCTCCTCGTCGTCCGAGTCTGAACGCCATATGGAACTCATCATGGTGTCGAGGCCAATGACAATCACAATGATGGGTGCAGTGGCTGGCAGGATGCCACTGAAAAACAGGTTCCAGCTGTCTGAATAGCTGGGCCCCGTGGCAAACGGCATCAGCAGGGTGAACAGCGCTGCTGTTCCATGGAGCAGGTTTCGAAGGAAACCCATTTCCCTCAGGTTGATGAGTATTTGTTGCATGGCGACTATTATACGAATTACAGGCGCTAATAATGAGAGCGACATGTCGGAAATAACGTGGAAAGAAGTGAACAACGCCCTGGTGGCGGACCTCGAGTTCAAAGATTTTGTGGATGCCTTTGCTTTCATGACAGAAGTGGCAGGCCTGGCGGAAGAGCATCAGCATCATCCTGAGTGGTCAAATGTTTACAACCGCGTGTCAGTTCGCCTGACGACCCATGACGCGGGTAATACGATCACCGAAAAAGACCGGAACCTTGCTGAGGCAATTTGTACATTGCCCACTACTGGACTAGTGGTTAATGGAAGCTGAAGCATGAAGGTCTTTATCAGTGTCGATATGGAAGGTATTTCCGGACTTGTCAGGTGGATGGATGTCGCCAGCCAAGGTATCGATTTTCCCCGTAATCGCTCACTGATGACCGCCGATACCAATGCGGCAATTGATGGCGCATTCGCTGCAGGGGCGTCAGAGGTTGTCGTGGAAGAGAACCATGGGGTTGAAGATCTTTGCGTGCTGGTCATGGATGAGATTGATCCACGCTGCAGTGTCATTCGTGGCGCCGGTCGCCCCGGCGCAACCACCATGGCAGGCCTCACTGAAGATGCTGGAGTTGTGCTGCTGGTAGGTCACCATGCAAGTGCGGGCACTTTCCCGGGTATCATGGCCCATACCATTTCATATGGCTGGTTTAAACGCGTACTCCTCAATGGAGAAGTGATCGGCGAACCGGATTTTTTCTCTATCCGCGCCGGGGAGTTGGGTGTCCCGGTTGGCATGGTCAGTGGTGACCAGGTGGTCGCGGCGCAGGTTCTCGCTTTTGCACCGAACGCGGTCACCGCGATTGTGAAGCAGGCGCTGGCACACCAGTCAGGAAACTGCATCCCACCCCAGCGTGCGAGACCCATGATTCGAGATGCCGCCGAACAGGCAGTGGCGCTTGCGAGGGCGGGCGAGCTTACGATCAGAAAAGACGTTGCAGTGCCTTACCAGTTCGAGATTGAGTTGAAGAAGCCACTGACAGATACGATGCGCGATAATCTCAGCTCGCTCCCCGAATATTCGGTTCTTGATGACCACACTGTCGTAACCAGTGCGATGGATATGGATCTGGGTTTCAGGCGATGCGCTTACCTTGGTTACGCGGACACGCCGGGTATGACGAGGTATTGAATCCACGAGACGACGAGCTCAGTTCCGTGGTCCGATGATGTCCAGAACAAACTGTTTCAGTTCCGCTGCCAGGTACGGCTTTTTCAGGAACGCGGAACGGGTCTTCGGTGGTAGCTGATCCAGGGCGTCACTCTCGTTGAATCCGCTGGAGAACACCACCGGAACACTTTTATCGATATCACTGATTTCCAGGTAGGCTTCGAGGCCCGTCTTCACCGGCATCATCAGATCCAGGATAACCAGGTGCAGTTGCTCATGGTGTTTGCGGAACAATTCGACAGCAGCCTGGCGGTCTTCGGCTTCAATAACCTGGTATCCAGAATCTTCAAGCACCACCATCGCCAGTTGTCGAATATCCGACTCGTCATCTGCAAACAGGACAATGCCGGACCCGCGTGTTGCCGGTAGATCGTCGTTACGAATTCTTTCTATCGCTGGTCTGGCTTCACTCTTGGGTAACAGCACTCTTGCAGTAGTGCCTTGACCCGGGGTGGAACTGATTTCAATCGTTCCGTCATGCCCCCTGATGATACCCAGTACGGCAGATAGCCCCAGGCCATGCCCGGTTTCTTTGGTGGTATAGAAGGGATCGAACATGTGTAGCAGGGTCTCGGTATCCATACCCTGGCCATTGTCTGTCACCGTGACGGACACGAAAGGACCTGCTGCCACCGCTTCGATGTAGTTGCCCGAGCGCAGTGCTTCCTCATTAAAGTACCGGCTGGCTACTTCAACCTCGATCTCGCCAGTCGTTGGGTCAACTGCTTCGCCAGCGTTGGTAATCAGGTTCATCAAAACCTGGCGGATCTGCGTCACGTCGCCCTGAACCACGGTGTCGCTGCCGTCACCGGAAACAGTAATCTTTACGCCCTTGGGTATGGATATGTCCAGCAGTGACTGCATCTCCTCGACTATTGTTTGCAGGTCAAAAGGCTCGATCGTGAATTGACCGCGTCCTGAATAGGCAAGCAATTCAGAACAGAGTTCTGCGGCGCGCTCCACAGTCGTCATAAGTCGGTCGATAGATACCGCGGGCTTGGAGTCAGGAGCCAGTCCCTTTTTCGCCAGGTCAGCATTCAGCATGATCACATGCAGCAGGTTGTTGAAATCGTGGGCGATTGCGCCTGCCAGCATGCCGAGACTTTCCAGCCGCTGTGACTCATGGGCCTTGCTATCCTCGGCAAATTGTCGTTACTGTTCGAGCATTCGTGATGTGACATCAACAACGACGCCCTGCAGGATGTCGTGCCCCTCCATGGTGGCGCCGGATTCCAGGACGAACATCCAGTAGGTGGTGTTATTGGTTGCGATTCTGAAATCGCCTTCGATTCTGTCCCTTGCTGCGGTGTCGGTTTTTACCAGCATTTCAAATCGGGCTCGATCTGATTCGTGGATCACCTGGTACAAAGCCTGGATATCGCCTGGTGCAGGGAATCCGTAACGTTCGAAAAAGTCCCTGGACGCATCGACCAGGCCGCTGGACAGGTTGATGTTCAAGGTGCCGGCTCCGGCAACCTCCAGTGCGATCCGTCCCTGTTTTGCCAGTTGGTTAGAGACGATCTCAGCGTGTATTTTTTCAGAAACCGCGACACCCAGGTCCTGGTCCAGTTGCGTCAGTCGCTCCTCTGCCGCCTCGATCTGCACCAGCTGGTTCAGGGTTGTGTGGATACTGTCCCGGTATGAACTGGCCAGGGAATCGACCACCAGTGCCAGCAACGTCAGCAACATACCAAGGGTCACAATGGAGCGATACTCCATCTCGATTCCCTTGATGGCAATAAGCATCCACGCTGTAAAAAACATCAGGAACAAGTTGAGGGAGTAAACCAACCAGAACTGTTCACGCCTGGGCAGAAATCCGGCAAGTGCGGTTGGGAACATGATGAGCGCCATCATCTGCATGTTCCCTGGGCTTTCCTGGTAGATCGTATAGCTGGCGATAATGGCAACGGAGATAATCGTGCCGTAGATACTGGCCAGTATGTAGCCTTTCTCCAGGATGAGGTACAACCCACCAATCACCACCAGGCAAACCACGTTGCGCAGGAAAGGTTCGAGAATATCTTCTGCGGTGGCGAATCCTGTCAGGAATGCAATAAGTAAAAGTGCGGTGGTTGTTAGCAGTGCTACCAGCTTGAAGAAGCCGCGCAGCAGTTCAGCCTGCTTGGCGAGAATCAGGTGTTCAGGAAGGAGACGACTCCTGTCATCCATGAAAGGGGGTTCACATCGATAACGCTCTTATTGCCAAAATACCACTTTGCGAACAATAGGTGCCATGAAAGCCCCAGTTCTTCTCGTGATAAGCCATATAGACCACTTCGCTTCGGCCCGGCTCATCGTTATTGCCTTCGATATGCTTGTAGGCAACAAATGCCAGGAATACCAGACTCCATTTCAGGAACTTTCTGATGTACATGTCATTACTCGCCGTTAATTGAGGAATGACAGGTTATTGGAATATCGTGTTGCGCGTTTTGAAGTACGTCACAGAATGGTCGACCATTCGTCGCCTTCCCGCTGGTACCACCGACTAACGGTCCGACGAACGGTTGAAGGGGCTGGTTTAGCCCAACGCCAGTATAAAGAGCAGTGGTATTACCGGGATCATGTAGGTGTATCCGCGGTTTGCATATGCTCGTGCAAAAGAAGGTTCGATGTCAGTTGCCGCTTCAAAATCGCGAATCGCCAGGAAGTCCGTGCCTGCTTTTCGATACAGAGGCCCCGGTTGTAATAGGCGCGGGCATGCTGGTCGTTGAGTTCAATGGTTCTTGAATAGTCGGCGATCGCTGCATCGTGATCCTTGCGCTGGTGATGCAGTAGTGCTCTTGAATAATAGAAATCAGCATCATCTGGCTTCAGGGAAATGGCTTCGCCGTAGTCAGAATAAGCATCGTCGTAACGCTTCAGCTCTTTGTTGGCTCGACCCCGACTGTAGTAGATAGATGCCATCTCACTGGTATCGCTGGTCATGGTCAGTGCAGTGGTGAAATCTTCTATGGCACGTTGGTGATTACCCTCTCTCTGATGCGCGAATGCTCGGAAGTAGTAAGCCTGCATATAGCCCGGATCAAGGTCGATAGCTTTATCAAAATCCTCCAGAGCGTCCTTGTAGTTTCCTTTCATGGAATAGCTGAGACCACGGTTGGCGAACGCGGTGACATAGTTCGGTGCAAACTCGATGGCTTTTGAGTAGTTTGCAATTGCTTTGTTCTGCTCTTTTGCGTCGTAGTAGGTGAGACCCAGTAGCAGGTAGGTACGTGCAACGCGGTTCAGTTCCTCTGACAGGCAATCGCCAAGGACGTCTATCGCTTCATCGAGGCGGTCGGACATGCGCACTTCATTAGCGCGGTCGTTGCAGTCGATCTGCTCTGCCTGGGTAGCAAGTGGCAGCAGCATCAACAGGACAATAAGCAGCTTCTTCATGACGTTTGTGGCAAGGCGAAATTGGGGATGCGGAAACTTTACACCAATGCCGCGGCGCGGTCAGTTTTTTGAGAATCTGGCGGCCAGTCCGCCCAGCCCTCGAACCAGCCATCGGGGCTGGTGCTGCGCCCAGGTCAGTGCAATCTGGTTTGCCGGACCCGGTACGCGGATGACCTCGCGGTTCATGACAGCATCAAAAGTTTCGCGAGCGACCTCTTCGACTGTCGACATCATGAACGGAGGCAGGGTGGCTGCAAGGCCCTGGTCAACCATCTCGGTTTTCGTCAGGCCAGGGCAGACAGCCGTTACGCTGACACCCGAAGCACGCAGGTTTTCCGCCAGTGATTCGGAAAGGGAAAGTACAAAGGCCTTTGTTGCGGCATAAAGGTCCATGCCAGGCACCGGATGAAACGCTGCCACAGAAGCGACATTGACAATTCGACCATGTCCCCGGGATTTCATCTCCCCGGCGAAGTAGCGGGTAATCCGGGTCAGCGCTGTTATGTTCAGGCTGATCGTGCGTGTGATGTCATCGTCGCTGAGTTCCGTAAAGTTGCCTTCCACCATCATCCCGGCATTGTTGATCACAATGTCCACGGTGTTTGCGTGTGGTGACAGTTCCTCGATAAACGCGCTGATCCCGGCATTTGAAGCAAGGTCGGAGCCAATGACGGTAACGTCCTGCCTGGAAAGTTCCGCTTTCAGTGCTTCCAGCTTGTCGGTGCGCCTGGCTGTAATGACCAGGTCAAAACCCTCATCATGAAACTTTCGCGCCAGTGCCTCACCGATCCCGGAGGACGCACCCGTGATAAGGACGGTTCCGCGACTCATTCCTTGCTGTCTGCCACATTGTTATCCGGCTCATCGCCTGACTGGTTTCGCGCGTTGCCGGTCATCATGCGCTGCAGCCACTGCTGGTAGGCAAGCATGGGTTGCACGGCGCCGGTGACCATCTCGTTGAACATGGTCTGGCCTGATTCCGCCATTTGTTTCTGGGCAGCTTTCAGCATTTCTTCCTGTAGTCCTTCCACGTTTGGCAGGCCCAGGAACTGGCGAAGTTCTTCGGGTGTGACATCGAAGTCGATGGTGATTTTCATGTTTTGTCCCTCCTGGCAGTTTGCCGGGAATTCCGGCATGCTGCAGCGCAACAATTTAGCAGCATGTCCCGGCTATTTGCAACTTAGACGGAAACTGGCGAAACTTCATTGTTCATTGCACAAAAACCGTTAAGGGTGATCATGCGAGCATTCAAGAAGTATCCGAATCGTCGTCTTTACGACATCGAAGAAAGCAAGTACGTGACCGTCGAGGACATCCGAAAGATCATCCTGAACGGTGAATCCATCACGGTAGTCGACTCAAAAAC
Source organism: Pseudomonadales bacterium (assembly GCA_016779585.1). Taxonomy (GTDB): domain Bacteria; phylum Pseudomonadota; class Gammaproteobacteria; order Pseudomonadales; family Azotimanducaceae; genus UBA9659. The sequence continues at coordinate 45,200 of JADHNI010000018.1, read as the reverse complement.
AGGGAAGGACCTGACTAGAACTGTCCTGATGCAGATTATCTCCGAGCAGGAAGGGGAAGGTCATGAACCCATCCTGACTAATCGGGTACTCGAGCAGCTGATCCGATTCTATGGGGATGCGATGCAAAGCATTGTCGGACGTTATATTGAACAGAGCATCACGACCTTTCTTGAGCACCAGGATCGTTACCAGCGAAGCGTGCGTGACCTGACCAGTGGAGATCCCCTGAAGCTCATGCGCAATGCGATGGAACAGAACATGGAGTTCTGGAATCGTATGGCTGGATCAGCCATGAGACCGGACCGCTCCGTACAGGAGCCACCCCGACAGGAAAAGCCTGAACAGGAACCCCAAAAAGACCAGGCACCCAACAACGACTAGCTGGCCAGCAGGAGGTGGTAGTCGGGGATGATGACGTCCGCCTCGGCCAGGTCTTCCGGCGTCGTATAGGGACTTTCAATGGCAACAACGGTCATACCCGCAGCCTTGGCGGCGAGCACACCGTTTCTTGAATCCTCGAAGGCCAGTGTTCGCGCAGGGTCAACGCCCATCCTTTGTGCGCACAGCAGGAAGATATCCGGTTCAGGCTTGCCGCGGCTGAGAGATTCATCATTGCCACAGACAATCTCTGATATAAGTGGTGTCCAGTCCCGGTGGCTGATTTTCAGTTCACACAGGTGACTGTGTGAGCTGGTGGCAATCCCGGTTGGAATGCCCTGGCTGGCCAGGTGTTTGATGTAGAGGCCAGCACCGTTAATTTCCGGGGCATGCCGGAACAGTTTTTTAAGATGAACCTCCCTCGCCGCCAGCAATTCCTCCGGCGTCATTGGGAGATCAAACTCTTCGATCGTCAATTGTGCGCTCCTGCGTGAGTCACCGCCCATGACTTTTCGTTTCAAGGCCATCGTATAGGTGGCTCCGAAGGGGTCGAGTACTTTCTGCACGGCATCGGTGTACAGAGGCTCTGTATCCAGCAGGGTGCCATCAAGGTCAAAGATAGCCGCAACGGGATTGTTGATCAGCTCTATGCTCATGCATTGTTCTCCATGAACTCTGCCGCAAGGGTCTCGATCACCTCGTGCGGGATGATCCCTTCCGATTCGGAAATCTGTTTAACTGCCTGCTGGGCCAGGTTGGTGAGATTGAACAGCGTCAGCTGGTCCAGCATAAGTGATTCTCCCCGTTCAACGATGATATGCGTCAGCAGGAAGTTCAGCGCTTCTTCTTTGGAGATTCGTTCTTTGCGCGGTGTGTTCATGACCCGCGATATTGGCAAGAACTGACGCCCATCTCAACATGAGACTTCAGGTGAGCCTGTAGCGTGCTGCCCCCCGGACAGCGGCCAACTGGAGGATACGGCCAAACGCCACAGACTCCTTCCCCCAAAAAGCAGGTATCCAGGGTAAGTTCCCTGTTCGTCCAAAAACGTTCAAGGGAGAAAATCGTAAAAGTTGAGGTCTATCTATCGTGGATTTACTATGCCGGTCTTTTTCAAGAAACAAATAGAGGTACAGGTACTTCATGATTGAAGTCAGTCATCTTTCGAAACACTACGGTGACTTCATCGCGGTAGAAGACCTGAGTTTTAAACTTGTTCCTGGTGAAATCCTCGGCTTTCTCGGGCCGAACGGTGCAGGCAAGTCCACGACCATGAAGATGCTCACGGGTTATCTCAGGCCTACCTCCGGTGAAGTCCGTATCTGGGGCAACGATGTCTGGTCAGAAACGTTGGCTGCCCAGTCTCATATAGGTTACCTGCCCGAAGGGGCGCCAGCCTACGAGGAGATGACGCCCCTAGGGTTCCTGAAGTTTATCGCTAAGGCTCGTGGGCTTTCAGGAGAGGCGCGTGATCAGGCGGTCAGCAAAGCAGCAGCAACCATGTCGCTGGAGGGTGTCCTTCACCAGAAGATCGAAACCCTGTCGAAGGGATTCAAACGCAGGGTAGGGATGGCGCAGGCCATCCTGCATGACCCTGATGTGCTGATCCTGGATGAACCCACCGATGGTCTGGACCCAAACCAGAAACACGAGGTCCGACAGATGATCAAGGGACTCTCGGAAGAAAAAATTGTTATTGTCTCGACCCATATCCTCGAGGAGGTGACGGCGGTGTGCAATCGCGTCATGGTCCTCGCTGGTGGTTCGATCGTGTCTGACGGTGCACCGGAAGCCCTTCTCGCGCTCAGTCGACATCACGGCGCTGTGACACTGGAACTCCCGGATATCAGTGATGCATTGGTTTCCTCGCTGGATTCGATAGAAGGTGTATCCGCCCTCGAACGGGAGGATGACCGGGTCACGCTCATTCCTGGGGAAGGTATCACTGACTTTTTTGCCCGGGTCATGTCTTTTGTGCGTGAACAGGATGTCCAGGTGAATGCTGCATTTGTTGAACAGGGGCGCCTCGAAGATGTCTTCCGAAAACTGACGGAGGGCGAGACGCAATGAATATCAGTGTTGTGTTGAAGCGTGAGCTGGCGGGTTACTTTGCTACGCCAGTGGCATACGTTTTTATTTTTATCTTCCTGGTTCTGGCCGGCGTTTTTACGTTTTATGTGGGTAACTTCTTTGAACGGCAACAGGCTGACCTGGTGCCCTTCTTCAGTTTTCACCCCTGGCTTTACCTGTTCCTGATCCCCGCAATATCCATGCGTCTGTGGTCGGAGGAACGCAAGTCAGGCACACTGGAACTCCTCATGACCCTGCCGCTGTCGCGCTGGGATATTGTGCTGGGTAAATTCCTTGCAGCCTGGTTGTTCGCGGGTATGGCTCTGCTGTTGACCTTTCCGATCTGGATTACCGTGAACTTTCTTGGTGAGCCTGACAATGGCGTCATCTTTGCCAGCTACCTCGGTAGCTGGTTGATGGCGGGCGGCTTCCTGGCGATTGGTTCCTGCATGTCGGCGCTTACTCGCAGCCAGGTCGTGGCCTTTGTGCTCTGCGGTTTCGTCACCCTGATGTTTGTCATGGCTGGATTCCCGCTGGTGCTGGATGTCGTTCGGGGGTGGTTACCGCTCAGTGTGGTGGACATGGTGGCTTCACTGAGTTTCCTGACACATTTTAACGCCATCTCCAGGGGGGTCCTGAGTCTGAATGACTTCCTCTACTTTGTTTCGATGATTCTTGCCTGGCTCGCCGCGACTTCAATCGTCCTTGATGTGAAAAAGGGAGGGTGAAGATGAAACTGAATGCGACACTGTCATTGATCCTCGTGCTGGTGACATTCCTGCTGTTCACCGTCGTGAATAACTACATGGCCAGTGGTGTCAGGGTCGACCTGACAGAGAATAACCTTTACACGGTGTCAGACGGTACCCGTGAAATTATTGGTGAGCTTGAAGAGCCGATCAACCTGTACTTCTTTTTCTCCGGCAAGGTCAGCCAGGACCTGACTTCACTGCGAGCCTACGCCCGCCGGGTTCAGGAAATGCTGGAGGAATATGAACTGATTGCCGGGGGTAATATCCGCCTGACCGTGATTGATCCGGAACCCTTTTCTGAAGAAGAGGACCAGGCAGCGAGCTTTGGCCTGCAAAGTGTGCCGGTGAACCAGGCAGGCGATGAGCTCTATTTCGGTCTGGCAGGCACCAATGCCCTCGACGGCGAGGAGGTCATCGCTTTCTTCCAGCCGGACAGGGAAGAATTCCTGGAATACGATGTGACCAAGCTGATCCATTCGCTTGGCGCAGAGGACCGGCCGACCCTGGGGATATACTCGGGCATTCCCGTGGAGTCGAGCGTTGACCCGCGGACTTTCCAGCAGGTTCCCGGCTGGGTGTTCCGTGACCAACTCGAAGAGCTGTTTCAGATCGATACGCTGGAGGAGCTTGATTCGGAATCCCTCTCCGGCATTAATCTGTTGTTGCTGGTCCACCCAAAGGGCTTGTCCGAAACAGATATCTATGCCGTTGATCAGTTTGTGATGGTGGGAGGCAAACTTATCGCCTTTATTGATCCGTTAGCAGAAATGGATCAGCCTGAGTCACCTGGAATGCAGATGCCAGGCGGCAGCAGCTCAAACCTCAATCGACTGACAGAAGCCTGGGGCGTATCCATGCGCGAAGGTCAGGTGCTGGGTGACCCGGCTGTAGCTCTCCTGGTAGGTGGTGCAGATGGTCGGCCAGTGCGCCACCTCGGTATTGTTGGTTTTACACCGGAGTACCTGGGCCGTGAAGACGTGGTGACTGCCGATCTTGAAATCATCAACATGTCGACGGTCGGTATTCTCGATATTGATTCAGTGGAGGGTGTCAGAGCAGAGCCGCTTATTGTTTCCAGTGATCAGGGAGGTGCACTGGATACTATCCAGTTCCAGTTCCTGCAGAACCCCGAAGAATTGATTCCCGGATTTTCCTCCGCTGGCGAACCGCTGGTTGCGGCGGTTCGCCTGTCCGGCAAAGCCGCCAGCGCTTTTCCTGAGGGGCCACCCGGAGAAAGTGAGGTTGGGCAACACCTGTCAGCAACTGAAGAACTGCAGGTGGTTGTCGTTGCTGATTCCGATGTGTTGTCAGACCGGCTGTGGGTGCAGGTTCAGAACTTCTTTGGTCAGCAGATTGCCAGTGCATTTGCAGACAATGGCAGTTTCGTCACCAATCTGGTTGACAATCTGTCAGGCAGTAGTGCGCTGATTGATGTCCGCTCCCGAGGTCAGTACACGCGCCCCTTTGAAGTGGTTGAAAACCTTCGACGCGAAGCAGAAGCACAATACTTGCAGAGCGCGGAGGACCTGCAGGCGCAGCTGTCAGAGACGGAACGTCAGCTGGCGGAACTTGAATCAACCCGAATTGAGGACGGTCTGTTGACACTGACCCCGGAACAGGAAGCTGCGCTGCTTCAGTTCCAGGATGAAAAGCTGCGTATCCGCAAGGAGTTGAGGGACGTTCGCCATCAGCTGGACAAGGACATAGAACAGTTGGGAAGTATGCTGAAGATTGTGAACATCCTGGTAATGCCGCTGCTTCTTACCGGACTGTTGCTAGCCTTTCGCATTCTGGGATTGGGTCGCCGGAGCAGCCTGTCATGATGCAGGACAAGAGGTTTCTCGTAGCACTGATCCTGCTTGCGGTTGTAGCAACAGGCCTGATGCTGCAGGCGCCGAACCAGGGTGGCGTAGAGCAGGGTGAAACGCTGGTATTACCGGGACTGGACCTGGATGCCGTCAGTGGACTGGAGCTCAGCCGCGGAGAGGAACGTGTATCCCTGGTTCTCGGCCCGGACGGCTGGCAGGTTGAACAGAAGGCCAGTTACCCCGCGGACTTCAAAAACCTGGCAGAGTTCCTACTGCAGTTATCTAAGCTCAGGATTGCGGAGCGTAAAACCGCAAAGCCTGAGAATCACAATCGGCTCGGCGTTGCGGACACCGGGGAAGGCGCAGGAACCTCTGTTACGCTCAAGCCAGGCGGTGAACAACTGATTGTTGGTCGTACTTCCACAAGTCGCGGCAGCTACTTCCGTTACGCAGATGACCCCCAGGTTTATCTCGCGGACAGTTTACTTGAGGTCAGCCTGGATGCGCTCACCTGGCTCGATCCGGTGATCATTAACGTTGATGCGGAGACTGTCAGGCAGGTTTCCATCGCAACAAAAAGTGCTGGTTACCTGGGCGCTGCCTGGGATGAGGAATCTGCAGAACTCAGGCTTGAGAATGTTCCAGTGGACCGGGAGCTTCGTTACGAGGGTATTGCAGACACTCTTGGCAGGCTCCTGGTGAACCTGCGTTTGCTGGATGTTGAACCCTACCAGGATGGTTTCTTTATCGACCCGACGGTTACCCGGTTGACGCTTGAAAATGGCGACGTGATTGAAGTTCAAACGGTCCAGTCAGGAGAAGAATACTGGCTGCACCTCGGGCTCGATGGTAAACGTGACTGGCAGTATCGGATCAGCGAGTTTACCTACCGTGATCTGAACAAGACTATGGAAGATATGCTGCAGCCACCAGAAGAAGGCAGTGGAGCGCAGGAATGACGACAGGTTTCGAGTTTCTTGAGATCAGTCGTGATGGGCATATTGCCACGGTGACGCTGAATCGGCCGAAAGAATTCAATGCCTTGAGTTCCGGGCTGATGACTGAAATTGAACAGGTTTCCAGGGGTTTTCTCGAAGATGAACAATCGCGCGTTGTGATCTTTAGGGGCGCGGGTAAACACTTCAGCGCGGGCGCAGACCTTAAGGAAAAAACACCGCCCCGCAACCTGGTGATGCAGCGTCGTGTTGCAGGCCTTGGTGGCCGAATGATCAAGGCGATCCTGGAGATTCCGCAGGTGACCATTGCCTCGGTTCATGGTGCTGCATTGGGCGGTGGAGCCTGTATCCCAACTGCCTGTGACTTTCGTGTGGGCGCTGATGATGCATTCTGTGGTTACCCTGAGGTGAACCTCGGGATTAACCTGCAGTGGCTCTCATTACCACTTTGTGTCCGGCTGATTGGTCCTGCCCGCGCCAAGCGCATGATCATGCTTGGAGATCGTGAAAGTGCGAAAACGCTCTTTCACTGGGGGTTCTTTGATGAATTGGCTCCTCGCGGGGAACTTGAGGCTGCGACCATGAAAATGGCCGAACGTTATGCGGCACAGCCGCCGATTCCCACGCAGATGATCAAGCAAAGTATCAACGCGGTAAGCAATGCGCTGGACCAGGCCATCATGCATATGGATACAGACCAGTTTCTGCTGGCCACAGGAACAGAAGATCGCAGCGAGGGAATGAAAGCGTTCTTTGAAAAACGCAACCCGGAGTTTAAAGGGAACTAGGTTTAAGGGAAGCTAGGTTTCAATTACGGCGACGACCTGGTCCTCTTCGACGCCGTCTTCTACCCTCACCAGCAGCTCCACCAGCCTGCCGGCCTCCGGTGCTTCGACGGGAATTTCCATCTTCATGGATTCGAGAATCATGATGACGTCATCAGCAGCCAGCGTGTCACCCACGCTGGCCGTGATTTTCCAGACGTTACCCGTCACCTCGGACGGGATTTCAACCTTTGCCATTACTGATCGAACATGATGACGTGGCGTGCGTCCTGTCCCGTTTTCAGGGCAGCCAGAGCTTCGTTCACTTCGCTCAGCTTGATGTGCTTGGAAATCATCTGGTCAAGGTGCAGTTTGCCGTTGAGGTAGAAGTCCACGAATCGTGGCATATCCACGCGGAAACGATTGGATCCCATGTTGGAACCCTGGATTTTCTTTTCTGCGAGGAAATCTACGCCGTGCAGCTCCACCATGGTGCCAACGGGGATCATGCCGATGACGGTGGCGGCGCCACCGGGCCTGAGCATCTGCCAGGCCTGCTCGGTAGTAGCCTTCAGGCCAATCGCTTCAAAGGTATAGTGACAGCCGCCCTGGGTCAGTTCTTTGACTTCTCCGACGGCATCACACTGTCCAGCGTCGATGGTGTGGGTTGCACCCAGGGATTTGGCAAGTTCGAGTTTGGAATCAACCATATCCACGGCGATGATCATGCCGGCGCCAGCGATGGCTGCACCGTTGATCGCCGCAAGACCCACACCGCCGCAACCGATAACCGCGACGTTGGAACCTGGCTCAACACCGGCAGTATGAAAAACAGCGCCGACACCGGTTGTTGTTGAGCAGCCGATCAGGGCCGCGCGGTCCATGGGCATATCTTCACGAATCTTTACCAGCGCATGTTCGTGGATCAGCATCAGTTCTGCGAAAGATGAAAGATTCAGGAACTGGTGAATGGTTTCGTCACCCTTGTGCAGTCTAGGCGCCTCTTCCGGCATGCGACCGACCTCGGGGCTGGCGCACAATGAAAGGTGCCCGGTAATGCACTGGTCGCAGTGGCCGCAGAAAGCAGACAGGCAGGTAATCACATGGTCACCCTTTTTCACGTAAGTAACGTCAGAGCCGACTTCTTCAACGATACCGGCGCTTTCGTGGCCAAGAATGGTGGGCAGGGCATAAGGGTAAGAGCCGTCCATGAAGTGCAGGTCACTGTGGCAGACACCCGCAGCAACAGGTCGAACCAGCACCTCGCGGGGCCCAGGTTTGGAAATGGAGACCTCTTCGATTTCCAATGGCGTATTCGCTTCGCGTAGGACAGCTGCTTTCATTTATTCCCTCTTTGCTGATTTTTGAAAGCGGTAAACGTATCATGTTTGTCGCGCGCAATGCTATTTCAGGAGCCTGGGCAAAAGTGGCGGAAAGGGTTTACATCGGGCTGGGGTCCAACCTCGGTGATACTGTGGACAACCTGGTCCAGGGCGCCCGTGCGGTTGCAAGACTGGCGACTGGCTCGGTGGCGGGTTCATCCATCTGGACGAGTCGACCGGAGGGTTTTGACGAGGAAGTGCCTGATTTCGCCAATGCGGTGATGAGCATGAAAGTATCGATAGGGCCGGAAACACTGCTCAGCCGGTTGTTGTCGCTGGAAAATGAGTTTGGCCGAGTCCATTCGAGTCATGGCGGCTACCAATCCAGAATCCTTGATCTTGATATTATCGACTTTGGTGGCAGGGTCTATTCGTCAGCCAACCTGGTGCTGCCACATCCCCGGGCTCACCACAGGAAGTTCGTTTTGCTGCCATTGCGCGAACTCGATCCGGACTACCGTTTTCCTGATCGGCAGGAAAGCCTGGACGATCTGGTCCTGAATTCGCCAGATAACGAGATGAGGTCTGTTACTCCCCTGATCCCTTAGGATTGAACGCCGGGGTCGGGAAGATGGAAACGTTATTACCGGCGGTAGCCTCTGTGATAGTTCCGACGCCTTCTTTGGCGACCTCGTCGATGCGTACAATGGCGTGCATAGGGATGTAACTTCGGTTCACACCTTCGAACTCTGATTTCAGCTTTTCTTCACTCGGGTCCACAAGGACGCCGGAACGTTCGCCAAAGACGAGTTCCTCCACTTCGATAAAACCATAAAGATCAGACTGGTAGATCTGGCGTGCATAGATCTCATAGATCTGGCCCTGATTGTAGAAGATGATCTTGTAAATGGGTGTCTTGGTCATAGGTTGGTTCCGAGAGGACGCTGCAGTTTTGGTTTTTACACGGGTATTGTCAATCCTGAACGGCCTAAATTGGGGTTTTCATGCCGATTTTCAAGGCTATAATGGCGCCCCCCGGCATTTCGGGGACAGTTTACTTCGTCTGACGAAGTAAACTGTCCCCAAAGTGCTCTCGAAGTAAACTGTCCCCAGAAGGTTGTCCCCAGAAGGTTATGGCCAAGGTCTTTATCAAAACGCACGGATGCCAGATGAATGAGTACGACTCATCCAAGATGCTGGACATATTGAGTGCTGCCCAGGGATACGAGCTGACCGAGGATGAATCCGAGGCAGACCTGCTGTTGCTGAATACATGCTCCGTCAGGGAAAAAGCCCAGGAGAAGGTCTTCCACCAGCTGGGTCGCTGGCGCCAGCTTAAGGTTGAACGCCCGGAACTGCAGATTGGTGTTGGTGGTTGTGTCGCCAGCCAGGAAGGCGAGGCCATCAGTGCCCGGGCACCTTATGTCGATGTAATTTTTGGACCACAAACCCTGCATCGATTGCCACAGATGATCGACGAGGCCCGTGCCACGACCAATACCCAGGTGGATATCAGTTTCCCGGAAATTGAGAAATTCGACCGCCTGCCGGAACCCAGGGTAGAAGGCCCGAGCGCTTTTGTTTCCATAATGGAAGGCTGCAGCAAGTATTGCAGTTTTTGCGTCGTACCCTACACCCGCGGTGAAGAGGTCAGTCGCCCGCTGATGGACGTGCTGCGTGAAATTTATCGTCTGGCTGAGAAAGGTGTGCGGGAAGTTAATCTGCTTGGACAAAACGTCAACGCTTATCGCGGTCCGATGGAGGACAGCGATCAGGTGGCAGACCTGGCCTATCTCGTGACGATGGTTGCAGCGATCGACGGCATAGATCGCATTCGTTACACCACGTCTCACCCAATGGAATTCAGCGATTCGCTAATTGAGGTCTATGGCGAGGTACCCGAACTGGTCGATCACCTGCATCTGCCTGTGCAAAGTGGTTCAGATCGTATCCTCGCCAAGATGAAACGTGGCTACACCGCGCTCGAATACAAATCGCGTATCCGCAAGCTGCGACGAATCCGTCCTGATATCAGCCTTTCCAGTGACTTCATTATCGGCTTTCCAGGGGAAACGGACGAAGACTTCGAGGCGACCATGAATCTGATCGATGAAGTGGGTTTTGATCACTCGTTCAGTTTCATCTATAGCGCTCGCCCGGGAACCCCGGCTGCGGATCTGCCTGATGAGACGCCGATGTCGGTCAAAAAAGAACGACTTGCCGTACTCCAGGGGCGAATCCAGGGGCAGGCGATGCGTATCAGTGAAAGCATGGTGGGCCAGATCCACAAGATTCTGGTGACGGGACCTTCCAGGAAAGACCCCGGGCAATTGCAGGGCCGAACAGAGAATAACAGGGTGGTAAATTTTGCCTGCACAGACTCCTCACTGGTTGGCCAGTTCGTGGATGTTGAAATCGGCGAAGCGCTGCCTAATTCACTGCGCGGAACCCTGCTGTAGAACCCTTTCTGGCAATCTTTTCCTGCCCGATTCGAAGGGTTATCCTTAACTTCCGATAGTCACCAGACCATGAATTTGCAAAACACAGTGCCGCACCAGGTTGTCCTGGAGCCAAACGACAGTCATCAGCTTGCCATGTTATGTGGTCCCTATGATGCGCACCTGAAACAAATCGAAAGCCGACTTGGCATTACGATAAATAACCGTGGAAATGATTTCGAACTGATTGGCGAGAACACACTTGTTCGAGCAGCGGGTGAACTTTTGAATCACCTGTACCGCGAAGTGAATGGTGGCACGGACCTGACTTCTGAGCTGGTTCACCTGTTTCTGCAGGAATCCGGTGTTGAGGCCCTGATGGAAGACGGTGAAATTGACGACTGCCTGATCCAGACCCGGAAAAAGAGCATCAAACCCAGGGGTGCAAACCAGATTCGCTATGTGAATGCGATTCGAGGTCATGACATTAATTTTGGTATTGGACCTGCCGGTACCGGCAAGACATACCTCGCGGTTGCCTGTGCTGTCGAAGCGCTCGAACAGGAACGTATTCGCAGGATTCTCCTGGTCAGGCCTGCAGTGGAAGCCGGTGAAAAGCTTGGTTTCCTGCCGGGAGATCTCAGCCAGAAAATTGATCCATATCTTCGCCCGCTCTACGACGCGCTCTATGAGCTGCTTGGGTTCGAGCGTGTTGAGAAACTGATCGAACGGAATGTCATCGAAGTGGCACCGCTTGCCTACATGCGCGGTCGCACCTTAAATGATTCGTTTATCATCCTAGATGAGAGCCAGAACACGACGGCTGAACAGATGAAGATGTTCCTCACAAGGATAGGTTTTGGCTCCACGGTCGTCGTGACCGGTGACATCACGCAAATTGACCTGCCGCCAAAAACCTTGTCAGGTCTGAAGCATGTGCTGAATGTGTTGTCCGAGGTCAAAGGTATTTCGTTTACCCACTTCAGGTCAAAGGATGTTGTGCGTCATCCGCTGGTGCAGCGTATCGTCGAGGCTTATGGAAAGTCTGAAGCCCGGAATGACTGAGGCGTATCACCAGGTGGAGGTATCCCGTTCGATTGACCCTCTTGATGATGAGCCGGATGAGCCCGCGATAACCGAGGCCGTCGAGTGCGTTTTGAACGCCCTCGAACGGCCTGCCTCTGAAGTCTCTGTGCGCCTTGTTTCTATCGCCGAGATTGCTGAACTGAACGAGACCTATCGTTCAAAAGACTCTGCAACCAACGTATTGTCCTTCCCGGCTGACCTCTGCATTGAGCAGCTCGAAATCCTTGGCGATGTCATCATCTGTACACCGGTCGTTGCACAAGAGGCGCAGGAGTTTGGCCGGAGCTATCCGGACCGCTTCCGGCACATGCTGGTTCATGGTGTACTGCATCTGCTCGGTTACGACCACATGGAAGAAAAGGAGCGCGGGGAAATGGAAACCCTCGAGATTCGTTTATTGTCCCAGCTAGGTGTTGAGAACCCCTATGAGTGATCAGGAAAATTCACAGTCCTGGCTTGAAAAACTGTCGCTTGCCTTAAGTGGTGAGCCGAGCTCCCGTGCTGAATTGCTGGAATTACTCCGTGCCGCGGAGCAGCGGGCGCTGCTTGATGGTGAGGCCTTGTCGATTATTGAGGGTGCCCTGACCGTTTCTGACATGCAGGCGCGGGAAATCATGATTCCCCGGTCCCAGGTTGTCTTCGTTCGCATCGATCAGGAACCGTCAGAGTTCCTGCCTATTGTTATCGGCAGCGGTCACTCGCGCTTCCCGGTGCTCGGTGAAAACCAGGATGAAGTTGTCGGTATTCTCCTGGCGAAGGACCTGCTGAGCCTGGCGCAAAAAGATCGCAAACAGAAGTTCAATTTGCGTGACAGTCTGCGACCCTGCACGGCGATCCCGGAAAGCAAGCGACTCGATGTCCTGCTGCAGGAATTCCGAGCCACGCGAAATCACCTGGCCGTGGTCTATGATGAGTACGGCGGTATCAGCGGCATTGTGACGATTGAAGACGTGCTTGAACAGATCGTCGGTGACATCGAAGACGAATACGATTTTGAAGATGAGGGATACATCAATAAGCACGCGGATGGCTCGTTCACCATTAAGGCTCTCACACCAATTGAGGACTTTAATGAGTACTTCGACAGTAATTTCAGCGCTGACGAATTCGACACGATAGGTGGTCTTGTCACCAGCTGTTTTGGCCACCTGCCAAAACGTGATGAGGAGGTGACCATCGAAGACTGTTGTTTCAAGGTTCTCAATGCGGATGGCCGGCGCGTGCATCTGCTGCAGATGAATATTGTCGAGTGACACTCGCACAAAATCGTCGGGTGCTGGACCTGGCCGCTTTTGGTGCGGGCGCGCTGTTTCCTTTCAGTCTCTCTCCTTTTGACTTCTGGCCGCTGGCCCTGGCCGCGCCTGTTGTACTTTTTTTCGCGACACGCACCGGGAGTACCGGGCGATCTGTTGTACGCTTTTACCTGTTTAACCTTGGTATGTTTGGTGTCGGCGTCTCCTGGATCTTTGTTTCGATCCACACCTATGGCGGCGCTTCGATTTTCCTGGCAGCTGTGTTGGTGGGTATTTTTGTTGCGGCTTATTCACTGGTGTCGATACCCCTGGCCTATGTTTATTCAAGGTTCTTCCGGTCGACGGTGTTTGCCGGTGTCTGCGGATTCACCGGCCTCTGGGTCCTGCAGGAGTGGGTCAGGAGCTGGTTCCTGACAGGATTTCCCTGGTTGTTCCTGGGTTACGGTGTCATGGGTACTCCGCTCGCGCAATTTGCTCCGTACGTTGGTGTGTTCGGGGTGAGCCTGGTGACACTTATCGCTGCGCTGTCTTTGTGCCTGGCTTTCGAGCAACAAAAGGTTCGTTGGGTGCTGCCGTTTATGCTGGTGCTGACCGGGGGATTTGTCCTGGAGCGCATACAGCTTACTGAACCTGATGGCAGTATGACCGTGTCGCTGGTGCAGGGTAACGTGGACCAGCACGTGAAGTGGCGTCCGGAAAACCGTCTTCCCATCCTGAATCGCTACCTTGATGCAAGCGAAGACGAGTGGGGGCGTGACCTGATTGTCTGGCCGGAAGCGTCAATCACGATTTTCCGGGAATTCGCTGGCGAATACCTGGATCAACTGAATCACCAGGGCCGATCCAGGGGCACTACTGTTGTCTTGGGTATCCCGGATCGAGATGCCGATGGCCGATTCCAGAACACTATTATTGCCCTGGGTGAAGGCGAGGGTGGCTACATCAAACGCCGGCTTGTACCTTTCGGGGAATATGTGCCCCTGGAGAACATCCTTCGCGGCATGATCAGTTTTTTTGATTTGCCCATGTCCCGGAATCGCCCCGGGCCTTCGGATCAGTTACCGCTGCAGATCGGCGGCAGGCCGGTATCGGCATCGATCTGTTACGAGGTGGTTTATCCGGAGCTGGTTCGGGAAGCCGCAAGATCACCGGCACTGCTTCTGACCGTCAGCAATGACACCTGGTTTGGTGCTTCCATTGGCCCCTGGCAACACCTGCAGATGGCACGCATGCGAGCGCTGGAGAATGGCAGGGCAATGGTACGTGCCACTAACAACGGCGTTACCGCGGTTATTGATCATCGCGGTCGGCTCCAGGCAACATTACCCCAGTTTGAAGCAGGTATTCTCAGGCACGAAGTCGAATTGAGAACCGGCGATACACCTTTCCACCGCTTTGGCAGCCGGCCGACGCTTGCTGTATCGCTGCTACTGCTGATCTGCATCCAGGGACATGTCCTGCTGCGTCGCATCATGTAGAATTGCGCCTTTTTCTTCAGATCAGATCATGAGTGATAACACCGACAAAAGTTCGGCCTACAGCCACGAATCAGTGGAACAGCAGGCACAGGCCTTCTGGAAGGAACACCGCAGCTTCGAGGTCACGGAAAACAGCGACAAGCCAAAGTTCTACTGCCTGTCGATGTTCCCCTATCCCAGCGGACAGCTGCATATGGGCCATGTGCGTAATTACACACTGGGTGATGTCATTGGTCGTTTCCAGAGGCTGAAAGGTAAAAATGTGCTTCAGCCCATGGGATGGGATGCGTTCGGTCTTCCCGCTGAGAATGCGGCAATCAAGAGAAACATCCCGCCTGCAAAGTGGACCTACGAGAATATTGACTACATGCGCAAGCAGTTGCAGGCGCTGGGTTTCGCCTTTGACTGGAGTCGAGAGCTGGCCACCTGTGACCCGGAATACTATCGATGGGAGCAGTGGTTTTTTACACGCCTGTTTCGCAAGGGACTCGTTTACAAGAAAGCTGCCTGGGTGAACTGGGATCCGGTGGACCAGACGGTCCTTGCCAACGAACAGGTGATTGATGGTCGTGGCTGGCGTTCTGACGCCCTGGTTGAACGCCGGGAACTCGCACAGTGGTTCGTCAAGATCACGGACTATGCTGAAGAGCTGCTGAACAACCTGGACAAGCTGACTGGCTGGCCCGAGAAGGTTAAGACCATGCAACGAAACTGGATCGGGCGCTCGGAAGGTATCGAAATCAAGTTCCCGACCGGTGATGGTTCCGACTTGACGGTTTACACCACGAGACCGGATACGCTTATGGGCGTCACCTACCTGGCCGTTGCGCCCCAGCATCCTCTTGCTGCGAGTGCTGCAGAAACCAATCCGGAACTGGCAGCATTCATTGAAGAATGTAATCGCACCAAGGTTGCCGAGGCCGATATGGCCAAGATGGAAAAGCAGGGAATGGCAACGGGCGTGTCGGTATCTCACCCCCTCACCGGTGATTCTGTCCCGGTCTGGGTCGCTAATTTTGTACTTATGGAATATGGCTCCGGTGCTGTGATGTCAGTGCCGGGGCACGATCAGCGTGACTGGGAGTTTGCCCGCAAGTATGGCCTGCCCATCAGGCAGGTGATCAAGCCGGTAGAGGACAGTGAGACGTCCTGCGATCTCGATTCGGCTGCCTTCACCGAACGTGGTCTCCTGGTAAATTCCGGTGAGTTTGACGGGCTCAATTTTGAGCAGGCTTTTAATGCGATTGCTGAAGCCCTTGGCAGCAAGGATCTGGGCGAACGGCAGGTGAACTATCGTCTGCGGGACTGGGGTGTCTCACGCCAGCGTTACTGGGGTTGCCCTATTCCGATCATCAACTGTGACAAGTGTGGTGCGGTGCCGGTGCCTGATGAAGACCTGCCCGTGGTATTGCCGACTGATGTGGAATTTGAAGGCGTCGGTTCACCGATCAAGAAGATGCCGTCCTGGTATGAGACCACCTGTCCGGAGTGTGGCGGTGCGGCTGAGCGCGAAACCGATACCTTCGACACGTTTATGGAGTCCTCCTGGTATTACGCGCGGTTTGCCAGCAGCAATACGCCGGATGCCATGCTGGACGAGAGGGCCAAGTACTGGAGTTCGGTTGATCATTATGTGGGCGGTGAAGAACACGCCATCCTGCACCTGCTTTATGCACGTTTCTTCCACAAGGTGATGCGCGATGAAGGCCTGGTGGAATCCGATGAGCCATTCGAGAAGCTGCTCGCCCTCGGTATGGTGCTGCATGGTGGCACCAAGATGTCCAAGTCCGCGGGTGATGCCGGAGACCCGCAGCACCTGATGGATACGCACGGCGCTGACGCGGTGCGTATGGCAATGATGTTTGCGGCACCTCCGGAGCAATCATTTGAGTGGTCCGAACATGGTGTGGAATCCGCCAATCGATGGCTCAGGACCCGCCTTTGGAACCCGGTGATGGAACATATGACCATCGGTGATGTCGTAGATATTGATGCATCAAAGTTGACGGAAGAGCAGAAGGACCTGCGCAGGCTGACTCATGAAACCCTGCAGAAGTGCGAAGACGACTATGACCGTCGCCTCGCTTTCAATACGGTTGTTGCGGCTGTGATGAGCCTGCAGAACCAGGTGATCAAGTTTGATGATGACTCTGAGCAGGGCAGGGCGGTAAAACGAGAAGCACTGAAAGCTGCGGTATTGATCATGTCCCCGATTGCGCCGCATGTTTGCCATGTTTTGTGGCAGGCAATGGGGCTGGGTGATATTGAGCAGGCCGAGTGGACGGCGGTGGATGAAGATGCGCTAGAGAAATCATCCGTTGAGCTGGCCGTTCAGGTTAATGGCAAGGTTCGCGGTAAGATTGACGCGCCGGTGGATGCTGCAGAAGATGTGGTGGTGGAACTGGCAAGGAAGCAGGAAAATGTCGAGAAGTTCATCGAAGGAAATACGATCCGCAAGATCATCTACGTACCCAACAAGATTCTCAATTTTGTCGTTTCCTAGTCGATCCATTTTTGTTGTTCTGCTGTCGCTCCTCGTGAGCGGCTGCGGTTATCAGCTGCGTGGCAGCAATCTTGGTGACCTCCTGGCCATCAGTTTTTCAGGAACCCGTGAAGCACCGGTCACTTTCCGAGCGATTCGCGACACCCTGGAAGAGAGTAATGTCACGATTGTGGCCCCAGCCAATGATGTGGTCGCTGTACACCTGCTTGGTGAAAGATCCATGCGCCGGTCCGTCGCAACGACGGATGTCATTGATGCAGCAGAGTATGAACTTCGGCTGGAGCTGGACGTGTCTATCACCCGAAACGAAGAGGTCCTGCTGGAGCAGGCGACACTGGTTGCCGAGCGCGTCTACGCGGTGGATTCCGCCAATCTCTCCGGGAGTTTTGAAGAGCAGACGCTTCTGATGGACGAGATGCGTGCTGAACTTGCGCGAAAGCTGGCGCGGCAAATCGAAATGGTCGCTGGTAGCGGCTGAAACTTGAAAGTTTATCCCAACAAACTTCCCGAACTTCTCCGCAAGGGTGATCAGCAGGTTTTTATTGTCAGCGGTGATGAACCATTGCTGGTGCAGGAATCCTGCGACCTGGTTCGCAGCGAACTTAAAAAACAGGGTTACACCGAAAGGGAAGTATTTCACGCGGAGTCCGGCTTTGACTGGAATAGCCTGCTTTACAGCGGTAACAGCATGTCGCTGTTTGCTGACAAAAAGCTGATGGAAATCAGGTTGCCGACAGGGAAGCCGGGCGATGCAGGCGGTAAGGTGCTGGCAGAGCTGGTTGGGCAGTTAAATGATGAAACTGCAGTGCTGCTGGTGTTGCCCCGGGCTGACCAGTCAACGCAAAGAACCAGGTGGTTCAAGGCGGTGGAGTCGGCGGCGGCTTTCGTACAGGTCTGGCCGATCGAGGCAAAGGAGCTTCAGAGGTGGCTGGAAGGTCGTTTCCGCCAGGCGGGACTCAGGGTCGACCGGGATGCGATTCGGGTAATGGCGGAACGCATAGAGGGTAACCTGCTGGCGGCAATCCAGGAGATTGAGCGTCTTAAGCTCATTGTTGGCGATCGAAATGTGACGGTCGACGATGTACTCGAAGGTGTTGCCGACAGTGCACGATACGATGTCTTTAAGATGATTGATGCCGCCCTGGTCGGAGATGTTCCCCGCTGTGTGCGAATGACTGACGGTCTTCGCGCGGAAGGTGTTGAAAGCCTGTTCATCGTGAACATGTTGGCGCGCGAATTGCGCTCCCTCGAGTCGATGAAAACAGACCTGGCAAATGGCACTCAACAGAGGGAAGTATTCAAGAAAGCCCGCGTCTGGGACAAACGCGTGCCACTGGTTTCCCGGTGTCTGGATCGACATGATGTGGCATCGCTCAGGACACTGCAGGTTTCCCTTGGGACCATAGATCGAATGGTGAAAGGTTTGGTCCTGGGGGACCCGTGGCGATCTCTTCAGCAAGTAGTCCTCTCCCTGGCGGGTGCAAGGCAATTCCATCCTGTTAACTAGGCCCCGCCAGCCCTGATATCGGGTGCTCCCTTCGGGTTCTACAGCAGCCAGGGCGAATGGCATTTTCCCCACATAAAAGCTATTCTTTCGGGCCCGCACTGTCTCGATAATTCCCGTTCCGGTAGGTCGAGTCATTTAACCTGGGATCATCCCGGGTCTTGACCGACGGGCAGGTTTTGTTCGAGTTGCGAACACAGATCAAGAGAAATGTAGGTATGGCAGTAATGGCAGAAAAACTCGGTGCGTTGGAAGGAGACGGAATCCCTGATACGGAAGTTGATGTACGGGAAGTCTTTGGCCTGGACGTGGATATGAAAGTCCCGGCTTTCTCTGAACCTTCAGATCATGTCCCTGCAATCGATGAAAGCTACCTGTTCGATCGAGAAACGACGTTGGCGATCCTTGCCGGATTTGCCTTCAATCGACGTTGCATGATCCAGGGCTATCACGGCACGGGTAAATCGACTCACGTGGAACAGGTTGCCGCTCGGCTGAACTGGCCGTGTATCCGAATAAACCTGGACTCGCACGTCAGCAGGATCGACCTTGTTGGTAAGGACGCCATTGTGCTCCAGGATGGCAAGCAGGTAACCGAGTTTAAGGAAGGTCTGTTGCCATGGGCCCTGCAGCGCGCCTGCGCGATCGTATTTGATGAATATGATGCGGGTCGTCCGGATGTCATGTTCGTGATTCAGCGAGTGCTCGAAGTGGAAGGTAAGCTGACGCTGCTCGACCAGAGCAAGGTAATCAGCCCGCACCAGTCTTTTCGTATGTTTGCGACAACCAACACGATTGGCCTGGGTGACCCTACTGGTCTTTACCACGGTACGCAGCAGATCAACCAGGGCCAGATGGACCGCTGGAACATTGTCACCACGCTGAACTACCTGGATCGCGAGAAGGAAACTGACATTATCGTGTCGAAGTTGCCGGACATGGACCGTAAGACAGTTGCCAACATGGTGTCTGTTGCGAACCTGACCCGGCAGGGTTTCATGAACGGTGATATCTCGATTGTCATGTCGCCCAGGACGGTGATCATGTGGTCAGAAAACGCGCGAATTTTTGGAGACTATGGCTTTGCGTTCCGCCTGACGTTCCTCAACAAATGCGATGAAACAGAGCGTGCCATTGTTGCCGAATACTACCAGCGCTGCATGGGCGAGGAACTGCCGGAATCCAGCGCCAACGTGGTCCTGGCCTGATAGGAAATTAGAGGCTCATTGTGAATCCTGATGATTCCACGGAGTTGTTCAAGCAGGCAGTGACTTCAACCATGAGAGCGATCTCGGGTAATGAGGAACTGCAGGTCAGCTTCGGCCGTGGCAAACCCTACCTCCAGGGAAGTCGAGCGCGTATCCCGTTGCCGGATGTCGGTCTGACACCGGAACAACTGGCGTCGCTGCGTGGCAGTGCTGACAAGTTTGCCTTGCGCCATCGCTTCCATGACGACGGTTTGCACAGCGCAACACGTCCTTCAGCGGGTGTTGCCCAGGATGTGTACGACAGCGTCGAGGATGCCCGGATCGCATGTATCGGTTCCTACCTGATGAAAGGTGTGGGTGAAAACCTGCATGCGCAGTTGCAGGAACACTGCACCAACCACGGTTACCAGCAGATTGAAAATCAGAGCCAGGCGCCACTCGGAGAGGCGCTAGGCATGCTCATTCGAGAAAAGATTACCGGCAAAAAGCCTCCCGTGGGTGGCGACGTGGTGGTTGACCTCTGGCGTGATCAACTGGAATACGCCCTTGGTGACGATCTGGAAGGTATGGAAGACCTGCTGTTTGACCAGGAGGCTTTTACAAAGCTCGCTCGCAAGATGATTTCCGACCTGGGACTCCCCGATGATTACGGCGAGGACGGATCGGACGGTGAATCCGAAGACGAGCAGGACCAGGAAGAGGAAATGCAGTCCGAGTCCGGCGACGAGTCTTCTGAGCAGGACATGAGTGGCGACTCTGATCTCGCCGATGCCATTGAAGGTGAAGTGCCCGTTGATATGGACGCCATGGAAATGGCGGAGATGGAAGGGGATGAGGATGAAGCCGGCGCACCACCTGAGGTGTCTGGCGAGAAGAACTGGCTGCGCCCGAAAGAGAATACCTACAAGGCCTATACCACGCAGTTTGATGAAACTGTCATGGCAGATGAACTTTGCGACCCGGTTGAACTGGAGCGTCTGCGTGGTGTCCTGGACAAGCACCTGCAAAGTTCCCAGGTCATTATCAGTAAACTGGCCAATAGGTTGCAGAGAAAACTGATGGCCCAGCAGAACAGGACCTGGGAGTTTGATCTTGAGGAAGGTACGCTCGACACTTCCCGCCTGACGAACGTGATCATGGATCCGTTCCATCCGCTGGCATTCAAGCAGGAAAAGGACACGAACTTCCGTGATACGGTGGTATCGCTGTTAATTGACAGTTCCGGTTCCATGCGGGGAAGATCAATCACGATTGCTGCGATGTGTGCCGATATCCTCGGTCGTACGCTTGAGCGCTGTTCCGTCAAGGTGGAGATCCTTGGTTTCACGACCCGTGCCTGGCGCGGTGGCCAGTCCCGGGAGCTCTGGTTGCAGCAGGGCAAGGTGGCACAGCCGGGTCGACTCAATGACCTGCGTCATATCATCTACAAGGCAGCGGATATGCCATGGCGGCGCGCCCGAACCAATATTGGCCTGATGATGCGCGAAGAACTGCTCAAGGAAAACATCGATGGCGAGGCACTGCTCTGGGCGCACAATCGTATTGTCGGTCGCCCGGAAGATCGAAAGATCCTGATGGTCATTTCCGACGGGCTGCCCGTGGACAACTCGACGCTACTCGTTAATCCAAGCAACTATCTTGAACAGCACCTTAAGTACGCGATTGACCAGATCGAGAACCATTCACCGGTGGAACTGGTGGCGATTGGTATCGGCCATGATGTCACACACCACTACCGACGAGCGGTAACCATTACGGACGCGGAACAGCTGGGTGATGCCATGACTGAACAACTGGTTGACCTGTTCGATGAAGAGTCGAACAAGAAGTTGAGAGCCCTGCCATCAGATGTCGCCTGACGACAATCGACAACCACTGCTGCAACTTCTCAATGATTATGTTGCCCGCTACCCCGGTGAATCCGGGATGGTGCAGCGATACCTGGATTTTGTTCAAGCCAACCCGAACTGCTTCGCCAGATCGTTACTGATCGGACATGTCACGGGTTCTGCCTTCCTGCTCGATTCAGGTTGCAAGCAGGTGCTGCTGACCCATCATGCCAAGCTGGACCGCTGGCTGCAGCCAGGCGGCCATGCTGATGGCGAAAGCAATGTCGCCAGTGTTGCCATGCAGGAAGCCCTGGAGGAATCGGGACTGCCTGACATTGAGTTCGTCACGTCTGAACTCCTGGATGTCGATATTCATGCCATCCCGGCGCGCAAAGATGAGCCCGAACACTTCCACTATGACTGCAGGTTCCTCCTGAAGTCTTCAGGTAGCGATCAGTTCGTGGTGAGCGAGGAATCCCATGACCTTGCCTGGGTTCCGTTTGAATCCTTGACCCGGTATACCGAAGAAGAGTCGATACTGAGGATGTTGGCGAAAACCATGGATATTCTGCCGGATCTCTCTGCCCGCTAGCAGCGGAGCAGAGCTAGTTGTAGAGATGGCAGGCGACCTGGCGATTTTCTGAAGTCGCAATCAGTTGCGGTGTTTCAACCCGGCAGCGGTCCATCACCCTGGGACATCTATTGGCAAAGCGGCAACCCGGTTGCACATTTACGGGGGACGTAATCTCACCAACGATGGGTTTGTGGGCCCGCTCCCTTTCGGTATTGGGGTCTGGTTCAGGATTCGATTCCACCAGGAACCGGGTATAGGGATGCTGCGGCTCGAAAAACACTTCGTTTGATGGTCCTACTTCAGCCAGTGCGCCCAGGTACATGACCGCCATTCGGTCAGAGACATAGCGCACCATGGACAGGTCATGGGCGATAAACAGCAGGGTTAAACCCATGGACTGCTTCAGCTCGTCGAGCAGGTTAATGACCTGTGCCTGCACGGAGACGTCCAGCGCTGAAATCGGTTCATCGCAGACCACAAAATTTGGCTCGATGATCATGGCGCGCGCGATACCGATCCGCTGCCTTTGGCCACCTGAGAATTCGTGGGGATAACGTGACATATGATCGGGATGCAACCCGACTCGCTGCAGCCAGTAAGCTACCCGTTCGCGAATTTCCTTGCCGGTCTGCTCACCCTGGAGCCGCAACCCTTCGCCAATAATGTCCAGCACGGTCATGCGAGGATTGAGGGACGAGTAGGGGTCCTGGAAGATCATCTGCATTTCTTTTGAGTAACGCAGGTGGTCTGAAGTTTTGAAGTTGTCCGGCAGTGGTGTCTCCCGGTAAAAAGCCAGGCCGGATGTTCTCGGATGCAATCCAATCAGGGTTTTTCCGAAAGTGGATTTACCGGAGCCACTCTCACCGACGAGTCCGAGGATTTCGTTTTCCTCAATCGTCAGGGAAATACCATCCACGGCATGCAGTGTCTGGCCCTGACCGATCAGGAAATGTTTCTTCAGTTCTTCCGTTCGGACCAGCATGTTATGCACCCGCCTGGTGAAGTTCGTCGACCCTCGGCGCAGCCTCATGCTGCAGCCAGCAGCGGGAGTGATGGCCGTCAGCCACGGAGACGATATCCGGCAGATGATCTGCACAGACTTTCATGGCATGGGGGCATCTTGCGCAGTAGCCACAACCCTCCGGTGGTTTGAACAAATCGGGTGGGCTGCCAAGGATCGGCGTCAGCGACTTGTCGCGATCGTGGGTGTTTGAAGGCATCGCTGCCTTGAGGCCCAGGGTATAAGGATGTGCGGAGCGATAGAAAATGTCATCCACGGAACCGGACTCAACCACCTGGCCGGCGTACATCACCGCAACTCGATCAGCCATGCGCGCAACAACCGCGAGATCATGGGTAATCAGGATGATCGACATGTCTTCAGTGCGCTGCAGCTCAAGCATGAGTTCCAGGATCTGGGCCTGGATGGTCACGTCCAGCGCAGTTGTAGGTTCATCTGCAATCAGAATCGATGGGCTGCACGCGAGGCTCTGGGCGATCATCGCTCTCTGCAGCATGCCGCCGGAAAACTCGAAAGGGTACTGCCGCGCGCGCCTGCCTGCTTCTGGTATGTGAGTTTTTTCCAGCAGTTCAATCGCCATGTTGAACGCTTCCTGGTGCGACTTACCCCGATGGACTTTCAGCGTCTCCGCTATCTGGTCGCCGATGGTCATGGTCGGGTTCAGCGATGACATCGGGTCCTGGAAAATCATGCCAATCTCAACACCGCGAAACTTGTTCGCCTCGGCGGCAGGAAGATTCAGAATGTTTTTGCCGTTCAGGGTGGCGCTGCCGTTGGTGACGCGACCCGGAGGCATCGGGATCAGGCCCATCAGTGTCTGAACCGTGACGGACTTGCCGCAGCCGGATTCACCCACAATCGCCAGGGTTTCTCCCTTGGCGACATCAAAGCTGACGCCGCGAACGGCTTTAACTGTGCCGCCATAGGTGTCGAATTCGACCTCCAGGTCGTTTACAGAGAGAAGTGGTTCGCTCATCAGTCCCTGGACCTCATTTTTGAATCCAGCGCTTCAGTCAGTCCATCTCCCAAAAGGTTAAAGGCCAGTACCGTGATGCTGATAAACAGTGCCGGGAAGAACAGTTCATGAGGGTGGCTGAGCATCGTCTTCACGCCCTCGTTGCACATGGAACCCCACGAAGGGGTGGGCGGCGCAACACCCATGCCGATAAACGACAGGAAGGCTTCGGTAAAAATTGCCGCGGGCACTGCAAAGGTCAGTGTCACCAGGATCACACCCATGGTGTTCGGAATGATGTGCCTCATGATCAGGTAATGATTCTTTGCGCCAAGAAGACGTGCTGCTTCGATGTAACCTTCTTCGCGTATCTGCAGCACCTGGCCACGAACCAGCCTGGCGGTGGCGGGCCACATCAGTAGCACCAGCGCGATCAGCATGGGTATGATGCCGCTCTCCCCGGGACCAATGCCAAACGCGATCTTGAACAGGATCATGAACAGGAGGAACGGCAGGGCGACGACGAAGTCGGCGAAACGCATTAATAGAACGTCGAACCGGCCACCAATATATCCCGCGAAGCCGCCATAGATAATGCCGACCAGCACATAAAGCAGGGGTGCCACGATACCGATGAACAGCGAAACCCTGGCGCCTTCCATCAGGCGCGCCAGCATGTCGCGCCCGAGATAGTCCGTGCCAAGCGGGTGAAACTCAATGGTCACTTCATCGCCGATGTTGACCGCATCCAGGCTGTCAATCAGACCACGTTCAAGCGCTTCATCTCGGGTGATGGCGAGTTTTGGGGTTACGACCAGTTGCGTGAAAACTTCGTACTCATCCAGGCCATCTGTGGGAACTATGGAGTAGTAGTAGTCCCTGGCTTCAAGAGACAACCTGTCTTCGTAGCTCAGTTCGTCGCCATAGGTGGCGCCTAGCGGCAGTCCCAGGTCGGCAAAACTGGTGGGTTCCCTTACGTTTCTGTAAACGTTGTATCCATCTGCGCCCGGTACCTGGTCCCAGGCAATCCTGACAGCCTGGGTGGTTGCCGTGCCTTCTGCACGCACGTTGGTCGGTGCGGGCACGGAGTCGGCGTAGTCCGCAGGAGGTTCATAATTGTCGATGGTAATCCCTTCCCAGCCGCGAAAAGGGTCGACCACAAGAGCTGATTTGGGCATGGCGGGCGGTTGTGAAACCTGGTTCAGATCCTGCAGAGCCGGGTCTACCTGCCAGAGAAGCGGGCCAATCAGCGTGAAGATGGCCAGCAGGATAATGATGTTTAGCGAAATAATTGCGCGCGTGTTTTTCTTCAGCCTGACCCAGGCATCCTGCCAGTACGAAAGAGAAGGCCTTGCAATGATCTCGGCGCTGTCCTGGGTTTCCAGGCGCTCAAACATATTGGCGTCGGGCTGGAACAGGCTCATGACAGTCGCACCCTTGGGTCAATGAATCCGTAAAGGATGTCTACCACTATCACCATGAAAACGAGGAAGGCGCCATAGAATACGGTGGTACCCATTATGACCGTATAGTCGAGTTGCTGGACGGCCTGCACGAAGTAGCGGCCGAGACCCGGGATCGCAAACACAAGCTCAACCACGAAGCCGCCGGTGGTAATTGCGGCAATCTGTGGGCCCAGCACGGTGATAACCGGAAGGATCGCATTTCGTAACTGGTGCCGGAAAAAGATTCGGGTTGGTGACAGCCCTTTTGCCTTGGCAGTCTTGATGTAGTCCTCATTGACTACTTCGAGCATGGAAGATCGCATGAGGCGGGTCAGCAACGCCATGGTAGTGAGACCGAGAACAAGAGACGGCATCAGCATGTGCCAGATGGTGCCCCAGCCGGCGACGGGAATGACGGAGTAACCAAAAAAGCTGTTGATGTTGACCAGCATGAGCTGTCCGAGGGCTGCAAAGACAAAAGAAGGTACTGATATACCGAGGATGACCAGGAACATGATCACGACATCCGGCATTTGGTTGCGGTAGACGGCAGTCAGTGCACCGAACAGGACCCCTCCCGTGGCAGCAAAGAAAATAGCGAGTACGCCAAGAGTCGCGGATACTGGGAAGTGGTCGCGAATAATATCGTTAACTTTTCGGTTCTGCTGTGTAAAGGAAATGCCGAAGTCGCCTTTCAGCATGTTACTGAGAAAGATGAAGTACTGGGTCGTGACCGGTTTATCGAGCCCGTACTTGGCTTCGAGGTTGGCGCGAATCTCAGGTGAGACAGCCTTGTCGTTCATCAGGGGGTCGCCAGGTACCTGGTGCATGGCGATAAAGGTCGCCGTGGCGATGAACCACACGGTGATGACGCCTGCCAGCAGGCGCTTCAGGGTGTACATCAGCATCTTTTAGGGGACGACCTTGGCGTGCGTGTAATCCGGGTCCGCGCCGACAACTCTGCGAACAACACCTTTAACCTTCGGGTGAAGCACGTAGATGATGCCCTGTTCATACTGTGGAAGAACCGCGGCATCGTCGAACAGGATCTGCTGCGCCTGTCCCATGGCATCCATTCGGGTTTTTGGGTCTGTGCTGTTCATTGCAATCTGCACAAGGCGATCGTAGGCAGGGTTGTTATAGCGGCCGCGGTTGTTAAGGTTCCAGGACGCCATGAGGTCGCCGAAGGTCATGATGTCATCGAAGTCCGGGCCCCATCCGGCGCCCACCATATCAAAGTCGCCGGACGTCATTTTTGCGAGGCGTTGCTTGAACGTCTGGACGTCAATCTTGACGTCCAGACCTAGCTTGTTCAGCATCAGCCCCTGCATATATTCACCCTGTTTTGTCGCTGTAGGGCTGTCGCTAACGAGCAGAACGAGGGGGGGGATTTCACCGCCGAGCTCTTCACGGGCGCGATCAAGGTACTGTTGTGCAGTTGCTACGCTGTACCTCGCCATTGGGGCGGGATACTCCCTGCGGAACTTGTCCTCAACACCGTTCAACCAGACGGGAAATATACTTTCGCCACGCAGGTTGCCTGGCACCGCCAGCACCCGGTTAACCATCTCATCCGGGTCAAACACATGCTGGATGGCTTTGCGCAGGTTCAGGTTCGAGGTGACTTTCTCCGGCCTGTGGT
Source organism: Pseudomonadales bacterium (assembly GCA_016779585.1). Lineage (GTDB taxonomy): Bacteria > Pseudomonadota > Gammaproteobacteria > Pseudomonadales > Azotimanducaceae > UBA9659. The sequence continues at coordinate 18,213 of JADHNI010000018.1, read as the reverse complement.
TGTACTCAATGAAAAATACTGAGCCGGTCGTGAAGCGGCGAATCCGAAAACGCTGGCTGAGCGCATCCTTGTATGTTTCTCCGTCGAGGCGCGTGAATGCGATCTTGCCGTCTGTATAAAGGTTAAGGCGGGCGCGAGTGTCGGCAGTTATGTAGTCGACATTGATGGCATTGAGCGTGATCTCATCTTTGTTCCAGTAGTTGGGGTTTTTTACCATTTTGAGGGAAGCACTGTGCTTCCATTCGGTCATGATGAAGGCGCCGTTGTACAAAAGGTCATCCGCGTTGGCAGCGTATTTGTCACCCTTGCTGTTAAAGAAGTCCTCACGGATCGGGAAAAAGGTGTTAAAAGCGGTCAGCTTGATGAAGTACGCCGTTGGACGCTCCAGTGTTACTTCAAGTGTGTGGTCATCCAGTGCGACAGCGCCAAGCTTGTCCGCCGGTAGCTCGCCATTGTTGATCTGCTGTGCGTTTTTTATCGGAAAGAAGATGAAAGAGTATTCAGAGGCGGTGACAGGTTTCAATGCGGTTTGCCAGGCGAACACAAAGTCATGTGCTGTCACCGGTTTGCCGTCGCTCCAGAGCGCATTCTTTCTCAGGTAAAAGGTAGCCTTCTCATCGGTCATCTCCCAGCGTTCAGCGACGCCAGGTTCAAGCCGACCTCGCCGGTCATATCGGACCAGTCCTTCCATCAGGTGACCGAGAACAAGACCACTCACCTGGTCGGTGGCCTTGGCACTGTTCATCTGGGGAGGTTCCTGGGTTATTGCGACGGTGATGGTCTGGTTTTCGAAATCTACCGGCGAGGCAAGGGCGGTCCCATCCGTCAACTGAATAAACAGACAGGTCAGAATTACAGTGATGCGTCTCACTTAAGCTCCATCAAAGGGATATTCGCCAGGACAAAAGATTGTATCAGCATGTTGCGGTGCAGTGTCCGGGTTGCCGCGCAAACGGCCGCCTATATTATCAGTAATGTCAGAGATTCCAATTTGGAATTGAACGAAACTACTCATAGCCCCCGCTGGACCTGAAAATGCTGCGCCGCACGAGCATGAGTCCGGCCGATAAAGCCATGTTCAAATTCAGGTGGTTATAAAATGTTGCTCATAAAGGGTATTAGGTTTTGTAGCCGGATACAGATATCACATTTATGAGCTAGGCTCACTTATCTACACCATTAACATGAGGTTTATTAAGAAATGTATATATTTTCTCCACAAAAACTCACTTTTTTAGCAAATATTCCTTCAATTTGGACGCGGTGTCCTTCATTATTTCGCTCGGAGAATTATTGTCTCTAGGACAAATGGGGCGTCTGGCTATTGGGCGGGACTCGTGGTTGGACATTTCACTTAACATTGGGGGAAAAAATTGATGTCTATTTATTCTAAGCGAAAGCTGGGACTGTTTGTTGCTGCGGCAACATTGAGTGCCGGTTCTTTTTCCGCTCCTGTTTATGCAGAAGATGATCAAGAAGAAGCGATCGAAGAAGTGGTTGTCACTGGTTCACGTATCCCGCGAACCGGTTTCGACACGATGCTTCCAGCAAACGTCATCAACTCAGAATTCATGGAGCGTCGTGCATATACAAACGTTGCAGATGCGTTGAATGAAGTAACCAGCTTCGGCTCACCGGGCTCTAGCCCAGGTGTTGGTGATGCTGCTAACGCAAGCGACCAGGCAACATACAGTGGTGGTCAAAACTACGTTAACTTCTTTGGCATGGGCTCACAGCGAACCCTGACACTGGTTAATGGCAAGCGTTTTGTATCATCCAGTACGCCTAGCCTCTTTACCAACCAGGCTCCTGGTCTGCAGGTAGACCTGAACGTTATTCCTGGTTCCATGGTAGAGCGTGTTGAAACTGTGGCGGTAGGTGGTGCACCCATCTATGGTGCAGACGCGATAGCCGGTACCGTCAACGTTATCCTGAAGGATGACTTTGAAGGTCTGGAAATCAGCACCAGCTATGGTGAAACAGCTGACGAAGGCGATATCGAGGAAACCGTTTTTGAATTGGTATACGGTGGTAACTTCGACAATGGACGCGGTAACCTGGTGGTTGGTATTGAAATCAATGACCGTGGCGGCGCGGTTCGCTCAGACCGTGATCACCTGGCAGCTGGCTGGCAGTGGCGTACATCGGACGGTACAACCGGTTTTGATCGTCAGTTGATCCCGAACGGTACTGCAAACATCGTTGCTAACGGTGGTTTGATTACTCCGCTTGGCAGCCCTGCGCTGGTTAACTTCGGCCTGGGTTCTGTAACTACAGACGCAGACGGCAACCCCCAGTGGTTGGCATTCCAGCCTGATGGATCGCTTGGCCCCTACGACATTGGCCTGCCGACTCCTGACGCTGTTTGGTCTATCGGTGGTGACGGAATCTTCTTCCCATCACTGAACTCCCTGTACACGCCTGTTAATCGTAAGATCGCAACGGCATTCGCCAACTATGATCTGACCGATAACATCGAGCTGTACGGCGAGCTTTACATTGCAAACACTGAGACGGAAGAACTCGTTAACCAGCCTGCATATCAGTCTGCATTTTTCCCTCAGGAAAGTGCTGCTCTGAACTTCTCTGCAGATCACCCGCTGCTGACACCTACTGCTCGTCAGCAACTGGCTGATATCGGTCTGACAGAGTTCAGCCTGCACCGTGCGTCAGTTGACCTCGGTTCCGGTAACGTTGTTAACGAAGGTGAGCTCTGGAGAATCGTGGCTGGTCTGCGAGGTGATTTTGAAATCGCTGACCGAACCGTTTCCTGGGATTTTGCCTGGATCAAAGGTGAGTCCAAGGCGACCATCACTCAGGACGAGATCATCAACGATCGCTTCTTCTATGCAATTGATGTCGTTGATGTTGGTAACGGTCCTGAGTGTCGAGTGGTTGCTGATCCATCAAGTCGTCCGCCGCAATCAGGCGAGGCTGATGGTATTTTCCTGCGGACCAACACTTTTGACGACTGTGTTCCCCTGAACCTCTTTGGTGAAGGTGCGCCCAGCCAGGCTGCGAAGGACTACATTGGCGCGGTTGCTACGGCTTCTTCCCTGATCGAACAGCAGGTATACAGCTTGAATGCCAACATCGGTCTGTTTGATCTGCCCGCTGGTGAGTTTGCGGTTGCTGTTGGTTTTGAGCATCGTGAAGAGAAGGGTTCTTTCGGTACAGACGGTGTGACTCGACTGGGTCTTGGCCGTAGTGTTCCTGTTGACTCCACCTCAGGTGCTTATGAGACTGACGAATGGTACGCGGAAATCTACGCGCCGGTAGTTTCTCCGGACATGGACATCCCGCTGGTACACAGCGCGTCTATCGAAGGTGCTTTCCGTCAGGTAGATAACAGCTTCGCCGGTAAAGATGATGTACACACGATCGGTGGCCGATGGGCGCCTATCGCTGACATCGAGTTCCGTGGTAATGCTACTCGATCTGTACGTGCACCTGCGATCACCGAGTTGTTCCTGCCGCTTTCAGGCACTAACAGTTTCGCGAACGACCCATGTGACCAGGCAAACGTAGACAGCGGTCCGGCTCCGGCTAATCGTCGCGCTAACTGTATCGCTGCTGGTATCGATGTAGAGACTTTCTCTTCAAACGTACGTAACGCAAGTGTGCAGGGTCTGACAGGTGGTAACATCAACCTGAACAACGAGATTGCGGACGCTTACACCTACGGTGTTATCCTCCGTCCTCGCTGGGTTGAAGACCTGACTGTTGCGATCGACTACGTTGACATTGAAGTTGAAGAGTCTATCGAGAACTTCTCTCTGACCCAGATCATGGAAAGCTGCTACGACGCTTCTAGCTATCCGACTGCTTTCTGTGGGCAGTTCACTCGTGGCGCAGATGGCCAGATCGTTTCTCCGAACGGATTCGTCTCTGGTTACGTGAACGCTGGTCTGCGAACTCTGCAGGGCACGACTGTTGAGTTTGACTGGTTCTCAGACCTCAGCACATGGCCTGGCTTCAAGAACCTGGATAATCCGGGTGCCCTGAGCATCTCCGGTAACATGTTCTTCCCGTCTGAGGCTGAAACTCTGATCCAGGGTGCGGTTGTTGATAACCTCAACCTGCCGTTCATGGCTGAAGAGCAGATCCAGGTGAACTTCACGTACTTCTGGAATAACCTGACGGTTCTCTGGCAGACCCGTTACATCGGTGAAACTGTTGTTGAAACAGACATTTCCCCGACACGTTATCCGGATGACACCCTGGACGCGGTTTTCTTCCACAACCTGGGTGTAACCTACGAGTTCAACGAGATGGTTACTGTAAGCCTCAACGTCAACAACGTGTTTGACGAAGAGCCTGAGAAGTCTGCGATTGCTCGTGGTTACGACGTGCAGTACGACAACATCGGACGTTATCTCCGAGCAGGTGTTAAGGTTTCCCTGTAAACCTCGGCAACCTGTTGTCATCGAAAGCCCCGGCATTGTCCGGGGCTTTTTTTTTGGGCTCTTTATGGACGTCTGCCTGACGGCTTTCCCCGCCGACCTCTTTTAGGTCCCTCACGGTTCCGACAAGTAACGCTCAAGGCTCTTCACTCGCGGCCCATTAACCGTGGCAGCGAGCGCGCAGGATGCTAATCTAGCGTTTGGTTAATTCAGGTGACTGTAATGAGAACGCTTTTAGTAACTCCGCTCCTATTCGTTGCTCTCTCCGTTTCTGCAGCAGACTCTGCCGTGCTGAAGGAAATCATGGGCGAGTCCGTCTACGAACGCTCTGGAATTGGTGAGTTGTCGGAAGACCAGATCAGGGTCCTTGAGAACTGGATTCTGAATAACGCGGTTGAAAAACACATCGTCAGCAAACCCGAGAAATCAAAGAAGCAGGTCCAGCCTGCGAAACCTGCTCAAGACACGACAGAACCGCCATCACGCCAGGAATCGAAGTTACAAGTGGCCGAAGAGGTCACACCGGAAGCAGAAGAGGCGCCACGTTACGTGAGGCTTGCCGAACCTGAAGAGCAGCAAGCATCGCCGGAAGAAGAACCGGTCACACAGAAGTATGTGCTGGTTGATACGCTGGATGAGCGGGATCGGGAAAGAGTTGAACCTGACCTGATACGGTCACGCATTGACGGCAAGTTCAAGGGTTGGAGAAATAATAAGACTCGTTTCCGGCTTGAGAATGGTGAAGTCTGGGAGCAGCGGCAGTCCAGTACCTACATTACGGACATGGACTCACCCGAGGTGGTTATTCGTAAAAGCCGTTTTGGTTATACGATGGAAGTGCCGGCGGTTGGGCGCAAGGTCCACGTTAAACGGATTAAGTGAGCCCCCAGCGTTACTTGTCGGAACCGTGTGGGACCTATCGCTGGTCTGCGGGGAAAGCCGTCCGGTAGACGTCCATAAAAAGCGCTAGCGGGCGACCCTCAGCAGGTTGGCCACGACACGTTCAAGATGCGCGAGTGAGTTACAGACTTCTGCCTGGTGGCAGCAGGGTGCATACTTTTTCATTTCAGCATCACCGACGGTCCAGCTCGATTTAGGTTCAGGATTCAGCCAGATCACGCGCTGTGCCTTGTCGTACATCTCACGAAGTATTTCTGCTTTTGGATCGCCGTAGTTGTTGCGAGCGTCGCCAAGAATGATGATCGTCGTTTTTGAGTCGACATCCTTCATACAGTGGCTTCTGAAATCCTCCAGCATCTGGCCGTAGTCCGTGGAGCCGTTGCCATAGTCACGCATGGTCTTGGCCATGGCATCTTCAAGGTTGTTCTGGTCAAACAGGCGTGTCACTTCACCCAGGTCGCTTGAGAAGGCGAATGATCTGACCTTGGGAAGGATCTCGGCCAGGCTGTACAGGAACATCAGCAGGAATCTCGAGTAGTTGCTGACCGAGCCGCTGACATCGCAGATACACATGACCTTTGGGCGATCAACTTTCTGGGACTTCCACTTGAGGTTAAAGAGCGCGCCGTCGTACTGCATGTTATGGCGCAGCGTCTTGCGCACATCCAGTTGGCCTCGCTTAAATGTTTTGCGCCGCTTCGAGTGGATGGCGATGAGTTTCTTCGCCATCTTGATCACAATTTCCTGCACATCCTTGAAGTTGCGTTTTTCGAGATTCGAGAGTTTTACTTTCCGGAGGAGTTCCTCGCGCAGTTGTTTTCCGGATTCGTCAGCGTGCAGCATGAACTGCCTCTCAACATAATCACGTACAGCCTCCCGTAACTGGTCACGGGCTTTTTTAAGCCTGCCAGCAAGATGATTTTGTGGCCTGCCGCCTACCTCCTGGAGTTCTCCGATTTCCTCCTGCAGACCCTTGAGCCCCATGGCATCCATGATCTTCCGTGTGTACAGACCCTTCTGGGTAAAGACCACGATCTGGCTAACCTCGACTTCCCGACCTGCTTCCGCCATCTTCACCATGACATCGGTACGAGAGCCCTCCAGCAGCAGCTTGCCCAGCTCGGAGGTGGGCGAGAGACCTTCCATATCTTCAGCTTCTTCCTCGCCGCCTCCCTCGCGGCCGCCCATACCGCTGCCTTTGCCGCCGGGTTGGCCTTGCTGCTTGCTATCAGTCTCGAATTCGCCATCGTCGTCAAAGTTGTCGTCGTTGGCTGGAGCGTCGTCAGATTCAGAGGGTTTAAATTTGTCGAAGGTGAAGTAGCGATCAAAGCAGTCGTCGAAGGCTTCTTTTTCTTCCGGGTTCTTGGAGAGAACCAGTGACAGGGAATTTTTCAGGAACTGGCGGTCGTTAAAACCGACGATATCCAGCGTCTGCATGGCATCGAGTGTTTCTGCGGGTGACACCTTGATGTCCGCGGTTCTGAGAACCTTGACGAAATCGACCAGGGTGTCGTGCATTTCGCTCATGTGGAGGCCTTCACCGCCCGGCTGGTCAGCCCCTGGAGTTCAGCCTGGACCGTCTCAACATCTTCCTGGAATTTTAGAATGACGTTCAGCGTCTGCCTGACCAGGTCAGGGTCGAGTGATTCAGTGTGCAGGAGTATCAAAGTACGCGCCCAGTCGATCGTCTCCGAGATAGCCGGTACTTTTTTCAGGTCCATTTCCCTGAGTTCCTGGATAAACGCTACCAGCTGATCGTTCAACCTCGGTGGAATATCGGGAACGCGTGCCTGCACAATCTGTTTTTCAAGATCAGCCTCGGGGAACGGAATATAAAGGTGCAGGCAGCGGCGCTTAAGTGCATCGCTGATCTCGCGGGTGTTGTTACTGGTCAGGAATACCAGCGGCTTTTTGTCCGGGTGAGCTTTCACTGTACCTATTTCCGGGATCGAGAGCTGGTAATCAGACAACATTTCGAGCAGCAGTGACTCGAACTCGTGGTCTGACTTGTCGACCTCATCGATCAGCAATACACAGCTCTCTTCCTCTTTCAGCGCTTTCAGAAGCGGGCGTGGTTCCAGGAATTCCTCAGAGAAGAAGATATCACCGAAGTCATGCAGCTTGGCGACAGATTCAGACAGGCCCTTCGCACCGTCGAGGATCTCACCGAGGGTTTCTTTCAAGACTTGTGTATAGAGCAGCTGTTTGCCGTACTTCCACTCGTAGATGGCTTTCGATTCATCGAGTCCTTCATAGCACTGCAGACGTACGCAGGGGAGTTCGAGCAGTTCCGCGGTGGTTTTTGCCAGCTCTGTTTTGCCAACACCAGGTGGACCTTCAATCAATACAGGTTTTTCCAGGTGGTAGGCCAGGAAAACTGCCGTCGCGATTTCCAGCGAGCAGATATAGTCCAGGGACTCAAAGTGACCCTGAATGGCGTCAACATCCTTGAGCTTATCTTCGTTTTTAATCGCCACTGTTAATCCTTCGTTCGAGAGGACGCCCATTATCGGGATGCTGGTTGCCAATGTACAGGTGCCTCAAAAAATCACCTGACATAACAAGGGCTTATGTGGCTAGCGGGTAAGTCCCCGGGACTTGTTTGCGGCCCGTCGGCGTCTGTTTTCCTCGCCCATTTTCAACAGTGACTCACGATTGCTGTCGTCGACGCGGTTGTAGGCTGATTTCCAGTCAGAGTCACCCGACCATTGGAGGGCGGAGACTTTTACAATGGGTGAATCAGCACTGGTTAGTGCCAGGGCGTTCAGCAGAGTTTCTTTGTGTGCGACACGATCGCCTGGCTCACCTAACGGATTTCCCAGTGGGAGATCATTGTGCAGGTATCGGGGTACCTTGCAGTGAGTAACGATATCCATGGCGCTGCCAATCACCACGGTAACAATTCCCTGCGATTCCAGTTCCCGAGCGGTCAGACTGATGCTCTGGTGGCAGACCGGTCATATGGGAACGAGCAGAGCAATATCGACACCGTCCTTGCGGCATGCGGCGGCAATAGCGGGTGCGTCTTCCTCTTTGGTTGCCCGGTGGCTGTACTGTGTTGGCACAAAATGAAAATGCTTCGCGAGGGAGCCGATCACGCCTTCGTCAGTCAACGCATTCAGGGATTCGACCGGGAAATAGCTTTCCCTGTCATCGGTGTGCGTTGTTTCCTTGTCCCAGGAAAGCTCGTCGGTCAGGAATGAATCGGGCACTTCGGAAAAAGGAATACTTTCCGCCTTGCGGACCGGTTTTGGGATATCCGGGTGGGCCACGGCGGTGGTGACCAGTGTGACCGTACACTCAGGTAATGGTTTGGCCAGAGGTGTAAAGGGCGTCTCTTCATGAGACGCCCAGACATAGTCTTTTTCGAATCCCTGTGCCCGGTAATACAGGCGGGTCCGTTCCATGTAGGGGATGAAGTCTGATGGGCCGCAGCTTCCCTTAACTTGTCTTGCGGTGCAACCGAATCAGGCCTTCCTGTGTGGCAGATGCGACGAGTTTTCCATCCTGGGTGTAGAAGCTGCCGCGATTGAACCCTCGTGCACCACCAGAGAAAGGACTGTCCTGTTGATACAACAGCCACTCGTCAGTTCTAAACGGCTGGTGAAACCACATGGAGTGATCCAGGCTCGCTACCTGGAAATCCTCATCTGTCCAGCCGATGCCGTGGGGTCTGTAACAGGTATCCAGCAGGGTCATGTCTGACGCATAGGCGAGGAAACACTGGTTCAGGCGTACATCCCCGGGCATGGTATCACTCGCCTTGATCCAGACATGCTGGTAAGGCGGCATGGGATCCGGCTCGAAATCGTTGTTGGGCTCCATGAACCGCATCTCGATGGGCCTCGGTCGCTCGAAACTCTCACGATACTCTTCCGGTATCTTGTCGATGTAGGCCTCGCGAAGTTCCTCCTGGCTGGCGCACTCTTCCGGCGGTTTGATGTGCTCCGGCATGTCAATCTGGTGGTGCAGGCCATCTTCAATCACCTGGAATGACACCGACATGCTGAAGATAGGTTCGCCTCGTTGCACGGCGATGACCCGGCGAGTGGTGAAACTGCGTCCGTCCCGAATACGATCAACGGAGTAGAGTATTGGGATGGTGGTGTCACCGGGTCGCAGGAAATAGCCATGCAGTGAGTGTGCGATGCGAGCTTCATCTTCAACAGTGCGTGAAGCCGCTACCAGTGCCTGACCGATGACCTGGCCGCCATAGACACGCTGCCAGCCCTCGGCGGGGCTGACGCCTCGAAACATGTTGACCTCGATCTGCTCCAGGTCGAGCAGATCGAGCAGGTCAGCTAGTTCTTTCTTCATCTTAGTACTTGTAGGATTCGGGTTTGAACGGGCCAGATTCGGGTACGTTGATGTACTCGGCCTGGTTTTTGGTCAGCTGCGTCATGGTGCCGCCGAATCCCTGCACCATGTAGCTCGCAACTTCCTCGTCCAGCGCCTTTGGCAGGACCTCAACAGTGACATCCTGGCGCTGCTTGAGATCATGATCCGCCCAGGCGCGCTCATACAGGTACATTTGTGCCAGCACCTGGTTGGCGAATGAGCCGTCCATGATGCGGGATGGGTGACCTGTGGCATTACCCAGGTTCACCAGCCTGCCCTCGGACAGGAGGATGACGTAGTCTTTTGGATCTTCACTGCGGTAAATCTTGTGCACCTGCGGTTTAACTTCTTCCCACTTCCAGTTTGCGCGCATGAATGCAGTATCAATCTCGGTATCGAAGTGACCGATGTTGCAAACGATAGCGTTGGAAGCAACGGTACGAAGCATATTGCTGTCGCAAACGTTCACGTTACCAGTGCAGGTACAGATCAGATCTGTTTTCCGCATCAGCTCTGTATCTATGTCCACGAGATTGCCGGTGTTGATGCCGTTTTTGTAAGGGGAAACAACCTCATAGCCGTCCATGCATGCCTGCATTGCGCAGATGGGGTCAACTTCAACCACGCGAACGATCATGCCTTCCTGCCGGAGGCTCTGGGCAGACCCCTTGCCGACATCACCATAGCCAATCACAAGCGCACGCTTGCCTGCTAACAACATATCTGTGGCGCGCTTGATTGCATCATTAAGACTGTGGCGGCAACCATACTTGTTGTCGTTCTTGGACTTGGTGACGGAGTCGTTCACGTTAATGGCGGGCACCTTCAGCTCGCCTTTCTGCATCATCTCGATCAGGCGATGTACCCCGGTTGTGGTCTCCTCGGTGATGCCGTGGATTTTGTCCAGCATATCCGGGTACTTGTTATGAACCATTTCAGTAAGGTCGCCACCGTCATCAAGGATCATGTTGGCGTCCCAGGGTTTGCCATCTTTCAGGATGGTCTGCTCGATGCACCAGAAGAATTCTTCTTCGGTTTCACCTTTCCAGGCGTAGACCGGGATGCCGCTTGCCGCAATGGCAGCCGCGGCGTGATCCTGGGTGGAGAAGATGTTGCATGAAGACCACCGCACATCTGCACCCAGGTCAACCAGGGTCTCGATCAGAACAGCGGTCTGGATAGTCATGTGGATACACCCCAGGATACGAGCTCCTGCAAGAGGCTGCTCAGCACGGTACTTTTCGCGCAGCGCCATCAGCGCCGGCATTTCCGATTCGGCCAGTGTAATTTCTGCACGGCCAAAGTCCGCGAGGCCAATGTCGGCAATCTTGTAGTCAGTCATGGTGTTCTCCTTCGGGTGTTGATTTGTAAGTCTTGACCATCACCTGGAAGCCGTTTTTCAGGCCCAGGTACTGGCTGTGTCCTATGTTAAAACCGGCAGCCGTTGCCCAGCTGTCCATTTCTTCGGTGTTAAATCCAAGCCACAGGTCGCCGCAGGCTTCCCGGGTCCAGACCTGGTCATGGGAGCAAAGATCGGCGACGAGAAGTGTTCCTCCGGGTTTCAAGTGCAGGCGAGCCTCCTGGAACAGCCGGGCTGGGGAGGCGATGTGGTGCAGTACCATGTTCAGTACCAGCAGGTCACACAATTGCTCGCACTGGTGCAGCTCGCCCTCAAAATAGTTGACGTTTAGCAGGTTCGCCTGAGCTGCCTTGGCCCGGGTTTTCTCCAGCATTTCACGATTATTGTCGATGGCAAGAATGTGGTTAAAGCGATTGGCCAGATTAAGAATCAGGTCACTGCCACCTGGACCTATTTCTATCACCCGGCATTGCGGGTTGAGTTGCTCATTGCCCAGGACACCTTCGAGGCATTCTGCATATTGTTCGTAGTGCGCAATCAGATCCTGGTCGTTCTGGAAGCGATCAGCGTTGCGCTTAAAAAATGTCCTTGCCTGCTCATGCCGGTTGTCGTGTACCTGGCTGATACCGTTCACGAGGTCAAATGCCAGTTCAGATTCATCAACCGCTTCGAACAGGCAGGCTCGAAGCGATCTAAGCGGGTCGTCCTCGTGAATCAGGGCACGGCGATAGTAAATGGATGTACCCTCGCGGCGTGTTTCCACCAGTCCTGCATTACTCAGGATCTTGAGGTGATGGCTAAGTGCCGGCTGGGCAGTACCAAGAATTCCGCACAGTTCGAGCACACCAAACGACTCGCGGGAGAGAACGCGAAGTATCTGGAGACGAAGTGGGTCGGCTGCTGCCTTGCAGTAGCTGCTGAGTGCATGGAGGTCGATGCTGGTCTCGATTTTTATATCAAAAAACTTCGATATATTAGTGTATATCAAAAAATATTGATACAGCCTGGGTAGCATTGATGCCTTATAATCGGGGCCATGAGCGCCATTCAACAACTGCAGATGAGTTACTCCGCGGAGGAAGATCGCGTTCTGTTACGCATCAATACCACAGATCAGGAGGAATTCCGGTTCTGGCTGACCCGGCGCTACTGCCAACTGATCATACAGGCGCTGAACGCCCACCGGTCTGCAGACCCGGATGTCTCGGCACAGGCAACGCCCGTGGCAGGTCAGGCTGTTGAAGAGTTCAAGCAGGAAGCCGCTATTTCCCAGGGTAATTTTGACCAGGCGTTTCAGGAAGCCAGTTCATTTCCGCTTGGTGAGGCGCCGGCACTGGCACAGAAGCTGAAATATAAGGTTGATTCGGGTTTGTTAGCACTTGCTATCGAACCCAGGAGTGGTAATGGCATTACCATCAAACTGGATTCGAAACTGAACTATAACGTGGCAAAGCTGCTGCAGGGTGCAATCAGTGCAGGTGAATGGCAGCTGGATATGGCGCAGGTCCCACAGCAGGCAGCATCAACGATATCTCACTGACACTCCATTCTGTTTCCATCCTTGATTGCTAGCATCGAGATACACACCTCCCCCCAAAGCATATTTTGAGTGTGTGTAAAGCTCTAACACCTCTCCCCCGACATTGTGTTAGAGCTTTTTTTTGGCTGCTCGCTAGGCGACGGTTGTTCGTTCCGGTAACTCCGTGGTCTCTTTGTGGATTGGCAGCGTCACTTTGATGCTGACGCCTTTGCCGTCGAAAAGGTTGGTTGCCTTAACCGAACCGCCGTGGTGTTCGGCGATGATTCTTACGACATACAGGCCCATACCAAAGTGGAGTCGGTTGTCGGGATTCGATTCGCGCACCGACACCATGGAATCAAAAATGCTTTCCAGCTGGTCCTCCGGGATCGTGGGTCCCGAGTTAGTGACGAAGAGCGTGAGATTTTTTGCGTCTGCATTAATGCCAACGGTAATTGTTGATCCCGGTTCGGAGAAATCCATGGCGTTGTCGATGAGCTTGTCCAGAAGCTGCTCGATACGATAGTCGGACACGTCGGTTTTAATTGCTTCAGTGACACCCTGGTAACTGAACTTCCGGTCGCCATGCATGCTTTTACAGTTCTGCAGGTAGTTCTGCACCAGTTGATAGAGATCCACGATCTCGGTTTCCTCCGCATCCAGTGCATCTTCCAGGCTGGCAGCATCAGCAAGGTTCTGCACAATCATGCCAATGCGGGTGACACCGCGTTTCGCAGCTTCAAGGTACTTGTCCCGGGCTTCAGGCGAGTCTTCATGTTCCAGGTTCTGCAGTGACGTTGATAGTGTATTCAGCGGGTTGTTGATCTCATGGCGCAGGGTTCTCGGCATGTTTTCAAGAAACTGGTTGTGCTGATGCAAGCGCGCCAACATACCCGAGATGCTGCGGGCCAGGTCACCAATTTCATCGCCGGATTGTGTTTCAGCCTTGAGCTGGTTGGTCTTCAGGCGTCCATAAATATCAATCGCATTGTTCGCTTCAGCACCCAGTCGCCGTATTCGGCCGGCAAGACGCAGCGAGAACACGAGGATCAAGCCAACGAAGATCAACAGGGATATCACCGAGAAGTTGATGATTCGCTGCAGGGCATCCCGTCGAAGTTCCAGGATTCGCTCGGTATTTTGTTTCAGCAGGACGGTACCGATGATTGCGTTTTGCGCGATGATTGGGTGTGCAGCGATGATCACCTCACCATCCTCGTCAGAGTAGGTTCGCTGGTAGGTGGGTTTGCCTGCAAGAGATGCCTTGATGACTTCATCATCAACCCGTGCAGAGGCGCGCAGGTTAACCTCGATGACCTGGTAGAGTGGTTCCATCAGGAGACCAATAAACGCGAACCAGGTATCTGTCCAGCTATCCCCCTGGACGGGGTCCTGCCTTGGTGCCGACTGGTTACTGCCGACTTCCGCCCTTACCCTGCGTTGCGAATCGATCACCTGGATATTGGCGCCAGAGTATCCCAGCCCTTCGATGATGCGGAGCACCTCGGGAGACTTGAGCAGCACGAGACCGTAAGCGTCGCGACCCGCAGAGGGCAGTGTGCCGGTAATGGATTCAACTTCCCTGGTTTCCGGGTTGTCGACATCCACGACGGCGAGGCCAAACTGTCGGGTTGAGCCCAGGAGTTCCAGTGGGATCCTGAATTCGATGGCATATCCGTCTTCGGTTTCACTCATGAATCCGGGGATTCTGTTTTCCGGTTCTCCCTTGATCGCATAACGCCAGTCGTTGTCAATCAGGTAGGCAGTCATGACTCCCGGTTCAGTCATGGTCAGCACAACCTTTTTGATGGTCTCGTCCTGACCAGTGAAGGTGATGCGCAGGTGGTCTGATAGATCCAGTCGCAGGATGTTGCGATCGCGGAACACCAGGGCATCGTCTTTCACGGTTACCAGTGCATAAATCTGGTCGTTGTGTTCACCCAGTGCGAGATGGAACTGGTTGAGATTCGGGTCTGTTTCACCGTTAACCTCGATGTTGCCGAATCCGATATTGTATTCGAGCACTTCCTCCCAGTCGTTGTTGCGGCCATCTATGCGGATCGGATTCTGCAGCGGGTGTGCGTAAAGCTGCTCGTAACCTTCAGGAGATAGAGGTAATTCGTAAAAGAGATCCGAGCGACCGTTCAGCAGCGTGGAAATACCTTCCGCCGTCAAAAGCTGCGCGTTTGCCTGGCTGTCTACCAGGAAGTCTTCCATCTCCGAGACATAGAGATAACTGAACCAGGGAATAATGACGAGCGCGAAGCTCATTAGAATCAACAGCTTGGTGCCAAGCCTGGGACCCCTGACAAAGGATGCTGACATGGTTGCTACCCGTCGTTACTTGGCTGACCACCGATAGCCATAACCATACTCACTTTTGATGCAGTCGAAGTCGGGATCAATACTCTCGAACTTCTTGCGGATGTTTCTCATGTGCGTGTTGATCGTGTTGTTGGTAACTAACGACTGCATAGTGGCGTTCATCAACGTGTCGTAGGATACGGCGTGCCCCGGCACACGGACCAGCTTGGCCAGCATGCGAAACTCGGTACCGGAAAGGTTGATTGGATGTCCTTTCCAGGAAACCAGCAGCGCTTCCTGGTCAATCGACATGTCGCCAACCATCTTGGCTGTCGAAGCATTACCGTCAGCCTCGATTCTTGCGGTATTGATACGCAGCAGTGAGCTGATGCGTTCCGCCAGGTAATTCAGGGAAATGGGTTTTGGCAGGTAATCCCATGCACCCAGGCGGAGTCCGGAAATTTTATCAATCTCTGTGATTCTTTCGGTAAGAAAAATCACTGGTAATGATGGGGATTTGACCAGCAGGTCACGACAGATCTCGAAACCGGCATCCACCTCGTCACCCAGGATGATATCCAGGATTGCCAGATCAGGCAGTTCCCGCTCGAATCCTGCCAGTGCCTCGTCGCGGCTGCTGTAGGCAACGACGTCATAGCCCTTCTTGGTGATCGCATCGACGTAATTGCTTCTCTGGTCGGGATCGTCTTCTACGATGGCAATACTTTTTGCCATGGATACTCCTGTTTAAATCGTGAGGCGTAAATTGGTGGATAGTAATCAGACAGCGGAAATCGGGAATTATCCAGCTCAACCTACTGATTTTTGTAAAATTTTAGCCGATTCATCGTTTCTCCACATTAGTTCAGGGGAACTTTCACTTTCCTTCACCGGCGCATCACTGATTCTAGGTTCAAATTGTCTCCGTTAATCGGCTGCGACGAGCGTACACCAGTACGGTAGCAGTCGGGGGAGAAACGAGGGAATCCATGAAAGTATTTGTACCTATGTCTGACGCCGCCCTGGGGGTAAACGGGGAATTGTGTCAGAGTCTAGTGCCGTTCGATCCGTCTTACCTGGTGGTTTCTGAGTCTATCAGTGAAGGTCGTAAGCCCAGCAACTGGGTCAGTGATTGCGACTATGAGCGCGCCAGGGAGCGATTGTACGCTACCGAAGCCTGATTCAGGGCAGTTCCTCCAGAATGTCTGCTGACCGCGGTTCACGCGGCTGTCGGTGTTTTTGTGCCGTTTGGGAGTAAAGATAGGCCTTTGGAGCGACTTATTCACGTTGTTCCGTAACAACTTCAGTTAACAGCCTGATTTTTATTGAAATACCCTTTCTCATCTTCTAAAGTTGTCGCGGTTAACAACGATAATATCCTGACCTAGGGTTCTCCCCATAGCGGGTTGCCAGAGGAGCTCCAATGCACATCGATTCCCTTTCGAGAACTATTCTTGTTTGCCTTCTCTCACTAGTCCTGACTGCTTGTGGCGGCGGTGGTGGTGGCGATGGCCTCATTATCGGCGGTGGCGGTGATGGTTCCGGTGGTGATGGTGGCGATGGCGGTAGCAGCACTGGCACCATTACGCTTTCCATCGATGGCATGGTTGATGCCAACGGCGACCCCGATAATGTTCTGGCAGGAAACGAAGTAGCAACACTGACGGCCCAGGTCACAGAAAATGGTTCACCGGCAGAATTGGTGGTCCTCTTCGAAACGACAATAGGTCGTCTGCTCCAATCCAGTGCACAGGCAGTTGGTGGAACGGCAACCGTCGAGATGGCTGGTACCGGTGAAGCAGGTGCAGCTACTGTGACCGCCAAGGCAACCCTGAGTGACGGCTCCGAGGTGACTACGACACTGACAGTACAGACGAGTTCCGATGCGCCAGGTCTGGTGCTGCTGAATTCTGCTGGCGAGGAAGCGGACACGGTGGAACTTCTGGCGGCGGAAACTGCCATGATTACCGCGAAGCTGACCGACTGGGACGATACGCCCCTCTCAGGTATCGGCGTCTCCTTTGCGGCTGATGCGCTGACATTAAGCAGTACTTCCGGGCAGACAAATGCGGAAGGTGAAGTGACGGTTACTTTGACCGGTACATCCACGGCGGCGAACGGCGCACTCACAGCCTCCGCGACGTTTGGTTCCTTTTCTCTTGATGATTCGGTTGTCGCCAACAGCCTGGGTGTTAACACCGAATTGAATCGTATGACCATGACGGCCATTGATGCCGGTACGGACGGCGTCCTGGACGGTAATGAGAAGATCCTGGTAGCGGTTACCGTGCTGGAAGATGGTGTCGCCAAAGATGGCATTTCCGTTACGTTTTCGACTACCGGCGGTACGCTGACCAACGCCAGTGCAACCACAGGTACCGCCAGCTATGGCGAGGCCGCAACACCCGGAGTTGCCCGTGCACAACTGGTTGGTGACGGCATTGCAGGGAACGTCAGTGTCACAGCTACCGCAACGCTGACCAACGGTATTGCTGTCCAGGATTCAAAATCTGTCCAGACATCAGCGATCACACCGATCATTACGCTGCTGGTCAAAAACAAGGCGGACGAGTCCGTGACTGAATTTGGCGCCAACCAGGAACTGAACCTGGAAGCGACAGTACTTGACTACGACGGTTCAGCGCTGGAGCCTGAAGATGCCGGTGCGCCAGTGAAATTTGAAGTCGGTGACCTGGGTACCCTCGTTAATGACACGGTTGTCACGGAGTTCGAACAGTGCCCGGTCAACAACGTGGTCAAGGATGAGACTGACTGTGCAACGGTGCCTTTCACCTCAAACGCTGTGGAAGCCGTTGGCACATTTACTGCCAGTGCCACGATTAACGGCATTGTGATCACAGATTCGCTGACCATGACCAACACAGGCCAGAACAGTGGTGCACCTGACCAGAATTCATTCACCATTACTCGAATTTTTGACGGCGGCACGATTTCCACAGATGAAACGCTGGCCATTGAAGGTGACATCTTCAACAACGTTGAAACAACGGTGCGTGTTGACCTTGCAGACTTTTTCAACAACCCGGTACCAGATGGAACCCTGGTTGAGTTCACGGCAGAACTGGGTGATATCACCAGCAGCTGTACAACCGAAAGTGGTCAGTGTGAGGTGACCTATGTGTCTGCTGACCCCAGGGAGCCTGACAACTCTGAGGTAAGTTTCAGGCAGCTGGCGGTAGATGACTGCCCCAGTTCACTGGTACGCAACGAAACTGTCACAGTAGGCAGCGGCGACGGTATGACAGATTACCGCGTCGCGGACATTCTCCGACTGTCCATTGGAACGACTGTACTGGTTGAAGATACCCACTATGAACCTCGCGCTTATGGCTTCGAATGCCTTGCCTCACCCTGTTCCAATGGCGCAA
>JADHNI010000090.1 GCA_016779585.1 Pseudomonadales bacterium | reverse complement strand
AAGGCAACCGCGGAAGTTGCCGCATAGGTTTCATCGGCATAGCGAGCCTCTGCGGGAAAAGTGTACTTGTTTAACCATTCCAGCAACTGTTCACCATAAGAGGCAATGACATCCAGTTGTGGTGAGTGCACGTGAGTATCAATAAAACCGGGAACAATCAGGTAGTCGGGTTCATGCAGGCACTGCCCGAGGGCAAACCCCGCGCGCTCGAAGACCTCTGCAGCACCCAGGTCGACCACCTTGCCGTCCTCCACGAGGAGCACACCATCTTCCAGGTATTCATACCTCAATGGATCTGTAGAGGTGACATGCAGGATCCGGCTGCGAAACGCCCCACTACGGTTCAATTTTCAGCTCCCGCGGTAGGTTGAGTAACCGAACGGGCTTAGGAGCAACGGCACATGGTAATGCTCATCAACCGAGGCCACCCTGAATGAGATGTGCACGTCCTCATAAAAACTGGTTTCGCCACGTTCCGCGAACCAGGGTTCCACGGCGAACTCAAGGCGATACTTGCCCGGCACCAGGGCAAAGTCCTGCTGCCAGTCTTCAACACGACCATCCTCGTTGGTCACGCCATCAGAAACGAGTTCATTACCCGCAAAAAGTTGTACCGCAACACCAGCCGCAGGACGCCCCCGCACCAGGTCAAGAATATGTGTTGTCACCGGTGCTCGCATCTAGTCCTCCACCATCTTTCTCAACCTGATTTCAGTAATCGCCATCTGCTCAGCCGCACCGTTGGCGAGTTCCTCTGCCCGACTGTTACGGATCCGGGCATCAAGCAGCCCAAGCATCTCTTCCGCACTTTTACCGGTTGCACAGACAATAAAAATAAATCCAAACCTGTCGAGGTATGCCTGATTCTGGTCCCTGAGTCGGATCAGCACAGACTCATCAGCGGCCGCGACCTGCCCCTGTTCGGCGCTGGCGGTATTCGCATACTTGTTACGCAGCGCTTCAAGATCACCAATCTGTGGATGTCCGGAGAAAGCTTCCAGGATACCCGCCTCATCAACCTTCACCCATTGCTGTCGAGCGAATTCCACCAGCGCATCAACTGATTCAAAAGGTGCACCATCCGGCACCCTCGCTGCCCAGGACTCGCACATACAGCAGTTCAGCAAAGCCTCGTACTGCCATTGCCTGCCGAGGTCATTAAATTCTTCCAGTGTCATTCTTGTTATTCAGTCCTTCGCCAATTCAAGGGGTGGAAATGCCTGCCTGATTTCTTTCCAGCTGAGCTCAGGTTTGATCTGTGAAGCCTTCACAGGGTCCAGCGACAGCACCTGCGCGGCAATGGATACAGCAATCTCCATGGGCAGCTTGCCTTTCACAGCCGGCAAACCAACCGGGCAGCGACACCTCGCCTGGTCCTCAGCGGTAATGCCATCTTTCTCCATACGCTGGAAAAACCGCCCTGCCTTGGTGTCAGAGCCAATAAGGCCAATATAGTCAATTTCAGTTTGCGTCAGCATGGCGTGTACCAGTCGATAGTCCAACGCATGGTCATGGGTAATCACAATGCAGCGATGACTGTCGCTGAGTTCGTCGACATAACTCACAGGATCTTCGCGAAAGACGAGCTGGACATTGGACGACACGGAATCCGGGAATACTCCTTCCCTGGAATCTATCCATTCTATGCGCGCATCACACTGCGCCAGCACCTGCATCAGCGCACTGGCAACATGACCGGCACCGAACACTGCCAGGCGCGTCGCGGTTACCGGGAACGATTCGATCAATACCGTCACACTACCCCCGCAACACTGGTCTGCCTTGGTGGCAAGCGGATAATGGTCAATCCTCTGGGAAGGTGCCCTGCTTTCCAGCATCTGGCGGGCGGTCTCAATCACCTTGAACTCAAGCTGCCCGCCACCAATCGTGTCGTAAATTTCCGTTGTCGTGATGACCATCTTGGCAGCTTCCCGCGGCGTGGACCCGGTGGTCCCAATCACGGTGGCCACGGCAAACGGATCTGCATCGTGATGACATCGGCTGATCGCCTGCTGCCAGTTCACGATGACCGCCTGAAGGCTTTCGCCGACTGTATTGCTTTAAATACCTGCTCCGGCGTGGCTGGCGCATCCATCGGTGGATTTACCTGGTAGTCAGCAAAACTTGATGCCGCGTCCCGCAGCGCACACCATACGGAAAGACCCAGCATCAGGGGCGGCTCTCCCACTGCCTTCGATCGGTAGATGGTGTCTTCGTTGTTGGGCTGGTCGTACAGACTGACCGTAAACTGTTCGGGCAGGTCGTAAGCGGTTGGAATCTTGTAGTTTGCCGGACTGTTCGAGATCACTCGCCCCCGGTCATCCCAGAGCAGCTCCTCCGTGGTCAGCCATCCCATGCCCTGGATGAAACCTCCTTCAATCTGGCCGATATCCAGTGCCGGGTTAATGGAACTGCCCACATCATGAAGTATGTCGACCCTGGACACGCGATATTCCCCGGTCGCACCGTCGACCAGCACTTCAGCTGCCGCACAGCCATTGGCAAAGTAGAAGAACGGGTGCCCTTTACCTGACTCTTTATCAAAGTGAACCTTCGGCGTCTTGTAGAAACCGGTTGCAGACAATTGAACGCGCGCCATATAGGCCGACTTCACTACCTCGTCAAACGGCAGTTGTTGTCCGCCTGCCTCGACAACATCGTTGGCGATGCTGACCTCTTCGACGGGCACATTGTGTTGTTCTGCAACGAAACTGCTTAGCCGTAAGCGGATCTTTTCAGCAGCCTGCTTCGCGGCCATACCGTTGATATCTGTTCCCGAGCTGGCTGCAGTCGGCGACGTGTTGGGCACCTTGTCGGTACGGGTGGCTGTCACCAGGATCCGCTCATAAGAAACCCCGAGCGTGGTTGCAACGATCTGGGCAATCTTCGTGTAAAGCCCCTGCCCCATTTCTGTACCGCCATGGTTTATGGAAATGCTGCCATCGGTGTAAACATGCAGGAGTGCACCTGCCTGGTTAAGGTGGGTCGCCGTAAAGGATATCCCGAACTTCACGGGCGTCAGTGCCAGACCTTTCTTAAGGACAGTGCTGTCACGGTTGTATGCTGAAATCGCCTTGCGCCGCTCGTAGTAATCAGCGTCATCGGCAAGCTTGCGCATCATGTCCGGCAAAAGGTGCTGCTCTACCTTCTGCCCATAAGGTGTTTCGTCACGACCCGGCCCATAAAGATTATCCAGGCGCACATCCAGCGGATCTCTTTTAACCTTGCGCGCGATATCGTCCATGAGTGATTCCGCGGCAATCATACCCTTGGGGCCACCAAACCCGCGAAAGGCGGTATTGGAAACTGTATGGGTCTTGCAGCGGTAGCCATTAATTGTCGTCTGCGGGTAGTAGTAGGCGTTGTCCGCATGGAACATGGCCCGATCAACAATGCCTTCCGACAGGTCCGCTGTACAACCGCACAGGCCCGCCAGCTCCATTTCTACGCCCTGCAGGACTCCCTGGTCATCGAACCCCGCACGATAACGATTCCAGAAATCGTGTCGCTTGCCCGTCTGAACCATGTCGTCCTGCCTGGGCATTCGATATTTCACCGGCTGTCCCGTGCGAACCGCAAATACGGCAGCCATGCACGCCAGCGCGGCCGCCTGGGATTCCTTGCCACCAAATCCGCCACCCATGCGTCGTACTTCCGCCTGCACCTGGTGAATATTCAGGCCAAGCACCGAAGCCACCAGCTTCTGCACCTCAGAAGGATGCTGGGAAGAGGACACGACATGAACGCCACCATCTTCCGTGGGTAGCGCAAGACTGACCTGACCCTCCAGGTAAAAATGTTCCTGACCCCGAACAGTTTGTTCTGCTTCTATGACATTCGGTGCACCATCAATGGCACTCGCAGCATCCCCAACTTTGAATGTTCTTGTTGGCAGCACGAACTCAGAGGCTTGCATTGCCTGCTGAAGTGTCAGGATGGCGGGTAGTTCTTCAATATCCAGTTGCGCCAGCCTGCAGGCACGTTTTGCCGCCTCGAGGCTTGTTGCCGCCACCGCAAAAATCGGCTGTCCCACATACTCGACAAAGCCACCTGCAAGCAGCTGGTCGCCGGTATAGACAGGTGATATGTCAGGATCACCGGGAATATCATCACAAACGATAACGTCTACGACGCCTTGCGCTTTTCTTACTGCTTCCAGGTTGACGGACCTGAGCCTGCCATGCGCGACAGGACTCTGGCCGGTAGCAACATGAAGCAGGTTTGCCGGCTCAGGCATGTCATCGACGTAAGTCGCCCTACCCGTTACGTGTTTGATGGCGGACTCATGTATCAGATCGGAGCCCACGACCGGGTCCACACTGGCCACACCTGAGCCTGCTGATCCGTTCGTGAGCTTACGCATGCAGCTGTACCTCCGTGATTACCGGACGGTCTTCACCCGTAAATTCCAGAAGCGCCCTCTCCAGCATGCTTGCAGCCATCGCTGAACGATACTCCGCTGAAGCCCTGACATCCGTAAGCGGCGTCATCTGGGAAGCAATCATGCTGACGACCTCGGCAATGAGTCCAGCATCGGGTTTTTCGCCGACAAGGGCATCTTCAACGGCTGCTAACCGAACCGGTGTCGCGGCCATTCCACCATAGGCAACCCGCGCCCCGGTTATTTCGTTAGCGCTTCCTTCGAACAGGAACGCACCCATAACAGATGAAATATCATCTTCAAGGCGCTTGGAGGATTTATAGAAACGGTGGAAGGCGTCGAGCGATTGCACGGGTATGTGAATCCTGGCCACGTATTCATCGCCGCCGAGATCCGTGTCCCGATAGCCTTTGTAAAAATCCTGCACCGACAGCATCCGTGATTCGCCAGCTGTGTTCACAAGTTCAATTCGGGCATCCAAGGCAATCAGCACCGGCGGCGTATCAGCAATGGGTGACCCATTGGCAAGGTTGCCACCCAGGGTGCCACTGTTCCGGATCTGCCTGGAGCCCAGCCGATGCAGCAGGGACACGAAAGGTTCGGATCGAGCAGCAAAGAGTGTTTCGAGTTCGGTGTAAGGCACAGCTGCGCCGATAACTAAACTGCCATCAACCTCATGCACAGACTTTAGCGACTCGACATTCGAGACATCAATCAGCGTTGGCATGGACTGGTAGCGTTGTGTCACCTCCAGCATAAGATCAGTGCCGCCAGCAATCAGGCCCGCTCCCGATTGTTGGCTGATGGCTGCCTGCAATTCCGGTTCGGTCGTTGGTTGCAGAACAGAAGTTGCTTCGAAACTCTCCAGGGACTGCAGAAGCCCTGCGCCCTCGATCGGTTGTTGGAAGGGCGCCTGTAACGCCTTGAGACCAGCTTCAACAATTGGTCTGTAACCAGTACAGCGACAGAGGTTGCCGGAAATACCCTGCAGAACTTCTTCGCGCTCAGCTGGCGCGCCCTGTTCAACCAATGTTGCCAGGGACATGACAAACCCCGGCGTGCAGAATCCGCACTGGGAACCATGGCAATTCACCATCTCACGTTGTGCCGGATGCAGGACATCACCTGATTGGAGCCCCTCAACTGTTACCACGTGTTTCCCGGCCTGCTGCTCAACCGGCGCAATACAGGCATTGATGGTGTGATAGCGTATTTCATCGCCTGACTGCTCACCCACCATCACGGTGCAGGCTCCGCAGTCTCCCGATGCACAGCCTTCCTTTGTGCCGGTCAGGCCAAGTTCCCTGACAGCCTGCAACAGGGTCTTGTCTGCGGAAGCTGAAAGCTCAACGACCTGGTTATTAAGAACAAATTTCAATTCTTGACCATTTGGACAGGTTTTCATGATAATTTAGCGCATGCAGGGAGAAATAGCCACGGCCGGAGCGTCACCAGAGGGCGGCGCCCAGAGGCCCCGGGACAAGCACTACAGCACCATCTTGCAGGCAGCCCAGGAAGAATTTGCCGACCATGGATTCAAGGGTGCACGAATGCAGGCCATTGCTGACCGCGCCGGACTGCCCAAGGCAAATGTGCACTACTACTTTCGCAACAAAAACAGCCTCTACCTTGCTGTTCTCGACAACATCCTCAATTCATGGAACGACTTCTTCAACGATGTCAGTGTGAAGGATGACCCAGCCGTGACGCTGGACACGTTCATCCGGCAGAAAGTACGAATGTCTTTTGAAGACCCGACAGCATCGCGCCTGTTTGCAAACGAGATCATCCAGGGCGCACCTTACCTGTCCGGTTACCTGCAGGACGTCATGAAACCCTGGGTCGCAGAGCGGGCAGAGATTATCCAGAGCTGGATTGATGCCGGTAAAATGCCGGACACAGACCCGGTATTGCTGATTTTCATGATCTGGGCCACCACCCAGCATTACGCTGACTTCCAGGCGCAGGTACAGAGCATCGTTGCGAAGCCTGAATATGACGAACCCCAGATGAATCACATCGCGGACTTTGTCTCGACAACCATTCTTCGTGGTTGCGGCCTGCAACCACCTTCCCCTATCTCCGAATAGGGCTCATTAAAAGGTCAGTGTGACAATGGACAAAAAAATCTGGATCAAAGATCCAACCGCTGTATGGACGGGAAACCAGCTTGCAGCAGCACGTGGCATCGTTATTGAAGGCAACAGGATTATTGAACTGGTAGAACAGGAACCCGCTTCTGAAGTGGACGAAGTGTTTGATGCCTCAAACCAGGTGCTGTTACCCGGCCTGGTCAATTGCCACCATCACTTCTACCAGACGCTGACCCGGGCATTTCCAGAGGCACTGGACAAGGAATTGTTCGAATGGCTGGTGAGTCTTTATCCAGTCTGGGCGAATCTCGATGAAGCTGCAATTCGTGCATCAACCACCACAGCGCTTTGTGAACTGCTGCTTTCCGGATGTACTACCACCACGGATCACCACTATGTGTTCTCAACATCAACGGGCCGCGCCATTGATGTCCAGGCAGATGTCGCAGCGCAGCTTGGGATCAGGGCTATTCTGACACGCGGTTCCATGAGTCTCGGTGAGAGCAGCGGCGGGCTTCCGCCAGACAAGGTCGTACAGTCTCCCGGCGACATCCTCAGGGACAGCGAAAGGCTAATCATGGAGTTTCACGATCCTGCGGAAGATTCGATGCTGCAGATCGCACTGGCACCCTGCTCCCCCTTCTCGGTGACTTCGGAACTAATGCGTGACAGCGCGATTCTCGCACGGGAGCACAAGGTTCTTCTGCACACCCATCTGGCAGAGACCCTGGATGAAAACGAATTCTGCCTCGAAATGTTCGGCAAGAGGCCGGTAGATTACCTGGAGGAAGTCGGCTGGCTTGCCGACGATGTCTGGCTGGCACACGGGATTCATTTCAACCAGGATGAAATCGAACGACTGGGCAAAGCAGGAGTCGCCGTTTCCCACTGCCCGTCTTCCAACATGATTCTCGCCTCGGGCAGTTGCCCGGTTCCTGCACTTCGAGCAGCAGGTTCTCCTGTGGGACTTGGTGTGGATGGCAGTGCCTCTAACGATTGTTCGAACATGATGCAGGAACTGAGACAGGCGTTCCTGCTTCAGCGACTGGCACACGGCGCCTCGGCATTCAGCCATGAAGATGCACTGCAGATTGCCACCGCTGGTGGCGCGGCACTGTTTAAGCGAAACAGTATTGGTGAAATTGCACCGGGCAAGCTTGCTGATATCGCCCTGTTCGACCTGGACGAGCTGAGATTTTCAGGTGCCGGTGATCCCGTTGCCGCGCTTGTACTCTGCGGTGCCCACCGGGCCAGCGCAGTCATGGTTAACGGCCAGTGGCGGGTTCAGGATGGTGCGCTGGTCGACATTGATATTGATGCAGTCAGGACCGGGCACCAGGCAGCTGCAACAACACTATGGAAGACCTAGTGCCGCATTCTATTGCGGCAACTCTTTCTGGTAGATCTTCCAATTCTTTACCAGGGCGTTAACCACAACACTACCCACACGGTAGGCAGCCTCCAGCGCGGCCAGACCGCGATCGGGATATTCTGCGGTTGCACTCCAGGCGGCAGACTTGCCGGGTGGTGGTACCGTGAAGTTACTTGCCGTTCGCAGCACCAGCACACGTTCCGCATCCACTTTGCCGATCCGGTCAAGCCGGTGCAGCGCGGTCAGGGTTCCACTGTCTTCCATGTTTGATGTCATGAAGTTGCCTGCCTGACCGGAGTACAGCCTGACCCAGTCGTTCGCCCATTCGTTCAGGTAGTGCCCGTGCCAGTAGGTACTGGCGGAAAGCGTATCGCCGATGGTGACAAACGGTGGTTTCATGGCGTTCGGCTGGTCACTGAACTGCTTGCGAAACTCTGCAACGGCATCACTCGCAGGCACCTCAACCTCTTTCGACAATTCATAGGCCCACTCAACCAGAGGCTCGTTAAGCTGAAACTTGATGGTATCGACGGTCCAGCCGGTAGACAGGTCCGCTTCCGTTTTCGCTGGCTTGTGACCGCCGAGCGGAATAATACCGTAGGGCCAGTCCTCGGGAATTTCCCGGGCGTCAATTTCAAACAGCAGGTCACCATCAATCACCCATTTCGCCCAGGCCGAAGATCCCAGGGACAGATCCTGTGGATCACCCCCGGAAATACCGGCAATCAGCCAGTAGGCATTCGACAGATCAAAGCGATCATCCATACCCAGCGCCATGATCGATGCAGTGGCATTGGGAATGCCTCCACCGGTGCACATACCGAGCACGCCATCATCATTCAGACGAAGGTCATACTCCCCCGCCGGAAAAGGCAGGGCCCTGTCCAGGGGCAGCCTTTCTGCCCAGAACTGGAACTCACCGGGGCTATCACCGGTAATCTCACCATGCTCGAACATCGACACCACCACAACCTTAATGGGGATGGGTTCACCCGCGGCAGAACCAAAAACAACCGACAGGAATAAAAACAGTATCAACCTTCGTAACATCAGGATGCCAACCTCCAGCAGGGTTCATAGTCTTCAACATTAATTTTCATGCGGCGCTGCTGGATAAACTCGTTCAGCAGCGTTTCCAGCTCGGCCATTATTTCCGGGTCGCCGTGCAACTGGTAGGGGCCATGGGCTTCTATCTGTTCAATACCAAATGCCTTGACGTTGCCGGCCACAATCCCGGAGAAAGCGCAGCGAAGCGCAGAGGCCAGGTCAGCAGGTTTCCGGTCTCTCGTGAGTTCAAGTGCAGCCATGTTTTCATGGGTAGGATCAAACGGTAACTGAAGCTCATGGGCAACAGTCAGGTCCCAGTTGAAACCGTAGGCGTCCTGTGTTTTCAGGCGGTGCTTGCGTACCCGTTCAACGCCTTTTCTGGCGGCTTTTGCAACCCGCTCAGGGTCGCCGACGATTATCTGGTAGTGTTCGGTTGCGGCTTCACCGAGGGTTGCACGGATAAAACGGTCGAGAGATTCGAAGTAATCTTTTCGTTCCTCCGGTGCGGTCAGGATAAAGGAGTACGGCAGCCCCTCATTACCCTCATGCATCAGGACACTCAGCAGATACAACACCTCTTCGGCGGTGCCCGCGCCACCTGGAAACACAATAATGGAGTGCGCCACCCTGACGAATGCTTCGAGGCGCTTTTCAATATCCGGCATGATAACCAGTTCATTGACGATAGGGTTCGGCGCCTCGGCTGCAATGATGCCAGGCTCAGAGATGCCGATATAACGGCGCCTGTCGACCTGCTGTTTTGCGTGACCGATCGCCGCACCTTTCATTGGCCCTTTCATCGCACCAGGACCACACCCGGTGGCGATATTCAAACCTCTTAACCCCAACTGATAGCCAACTTCCTTTGTGTACTCGTATTCGACCCGATCAATGGAGTGGCCACCCCAGCAGACCACGAGGTCCGGTCTGAGATTGGGTTGCACGATATTGGCATTGCGCAGGATGTCGAACACCACTTCCGTGATGCCCTCAGAGGTATTCAGGTCATACAATCCGTCGCGAGACAGGATGTGATTGACATAGACGATGTCGCGAAGCACAGAAAAGAGATGATCCTGGATACCGCGAATCATGTTTCCATCAACGAAGGCGGAGCCAGGCGCATTCCTGACCGCGATCTTGGGCCCTCGTGCCTCGGGAACCACCTCAATCTCAAAATCCGCGTACTCAGCGAGCAACTTCCTGACGTCATCCTCGTCGTTGCCGGTATTCAGGATCGCCAGTGCACACTCGCGGAAAAGAGTCCGAACTTCCTCCTTGGATGACATCAGCCCCTGGATCTCACGATTGGAGAGAAGATTCAGTGTGCTGATCGGACGCAGGTTGGATTTGCTTTGCTTCTGTTTACTACTTGGCATGTTGGAAGTTTAACCCATCCTCTGGCGGGGGCAGGTATACTCTTTTAATTTGGACAAGACAGACGTTGTACGAACTCGCCGCCCTGCTGACAACGGTTGCCGTGGCCGCCACCATTGCCTGCTCCGCCAGATACCTCGGCCCCTACATACTCCCGCCATTGCTCGCCGGCTCCGTCGTCACAAGCATATTCATTGCTGAGAAACTCGGGGACATCAGCGTCCCGATCATTGGGGTGATCTCCGTCTCCGGTTCAATCCTGATCTATTCCAGCACCTTCCTGCTAACGGATGTAATGTCTGAACTCTACGGCAGGAAATTTGCACACGCGGCTGTGGTCGGCACGGCTTTGTGCTACCCGATCGTTCTGGTTGCCACCCAGTTTTCAATTCACTGGGATCCGAGCCACCTTTACGGCAACCAGGTCGCGTTCGAAACGGTCATGAACTTTGCAGGACGAGTCACGATCGCGTCCCTGCTGAGCTACATGGTGAGCCAGACATTCGATGTCTGGGCATTCCACCATATTCGCCAGAGAACCGGCGAAGGCAAATTGTGGCTCAGGAACAACGGATCAACGATCGCCAGCCAGTGGTTGGACACCGCGATCTTCTACGGTATCGCCTTCTATGGCATCGTTCCCGGAGCCCAACTGGTTCAGCTGATCATTGCCGCTTATTTTCTCAAGGTCGTGATCGCCCTGATTGATACCCCTTTTGTCTACTTTGTCATCTGGTTCGTAAAACGAGGACAGACAGAAGAAAACGAAGACCCGGAGCCCAACACATGATTCGACTCACACTCATTACCGCGCTTCTGAGTGCATCTGTAAACCTGGCAGCTGCAGATTATCCGCCAACCGATCGCTGGGAATACTCCATGATTGGCTTCCGCATCGAAGACAAAGTGAACCCGAAACCAAAAGACGCCATTGTTGCAACGGGCAGTTCGAGCATGCGCTTCTGGGACCATCGCATACATGATGACCTCAAGCCTCTAACCATTATTTCCAGGGGATTCGGCGGCAGCAACATGAACGATGTCCTGACTTATCTGGACGACCTGGTTATCAAACACGAGCCACGCGCTGTCATGATCTACGAAGGTGACAATGATGTATGGCAGGAGGTCCCTGTGACGGACATCGTCAACGCCTACACAACTTCTATTTCAAAGATTCATGATCACGACGCAGATATCCGCATTTACCTGCTGTCAGTAAAACCGAGCATCTCGAGAGCTGCCTTGTGGGAAACCATGCAGGAGGTGAACGCCAGCATGAAGCAGATGGCGGACCGCGATCCGCGAATCCACTATATTGACGTCGCAACACCCATGCTCAATCCCGACGGATCCGTGCAGGAAGACCTGTTTGTTTCAGATGGTTTGCATATGAACCAGGCTGGCTACGACATCTGGCGGGATACGGTTGCGCCCTACCTCCTGGAGCATGAAGCGCGTTACGAATTCACTCGCTAGCCGATTTGCCCTCGACTTCCGCGCGATACTCATCGAACCTGGCGAGCATAGAGCTTACACGTTCCGCTTCCGGCTTCAGCAGATTATTCACCTCATAACGATCGTTAGCAAGATCAAACAGGTACACAGGCTCTCCGTCAGGATTCAGGATCAGTTTCCAGTTGCCCTCGCGGAACGCGTACTCCATGCCATCCGGTGTCGGGATTGACCAGTAAAACGGTCTCGTGCGAATGAGCCTCGTTGCCGGGGACTTGTCAATCAGCGGAAGAATGGAATCACCATCCAAAACCAGTTGGGAAACATCGTGTTCCAGGACCTCGGCAATGGTTGGCAATACGTCCAGCGCCGTTGCAATTTCGTCAGTAACCAGCCCGGCGGGCACCATCTGGGGCCAGCGAACGATACCCGGAACCCGGATACCTCCCTCGAACAGGTATCGCTTCTTGCCTCGCAGCCCGTCGGTTTCACCGGCCATGCCAAGCTCCCAGGGAGTCTCTGCATCGGCTGTTATCGGTCCATTGTCGCTGCTGAAAATGACCAGCGTGTTGTCGAGAG
>JADHNI010000089.1 GCA_016779585.1 Pseudomonadales bacterium | reverse complement strand
GCGATCACGAACGTCATCAGGCACCTCTGAAACCAGCTGTTTTAAGTTGTTTGATTATGCGGCTAGAGAGGCGTAGTCTAAAGTAGATTTTTGTACTTGACTACAAGTTCGAAAATCCACAATCAGAATTCGCGCTAGCAGTATACGCGGACTCTCGGGAAGCGACAAAAAATAAGAAAGTCTTTCTAGGAGGGTAGCTGTATGACTTTGTTTTCCCTGTCGGGTACTAAACCTGATATTCCCACACGTGCTTTTACTTCCGTTCTTTTATCCACCCTATTCCTAACACTGCCTGCGCCTGTGGTGCTGGCAGAAGCCAGTGTTGAGGTGGAAGAAATCATCGTCACAGCCCGGAAACGGGAGGAACGCCTGATGGATGTCCCCATTTCCGCAGCGGTCATGTCCGATGAAGAGATTGATCGTTATCGGACCCGCGATCTCGCTGAGCTGACCCAGCGGATACCTGGTGTGGCCATTAGCCACGCGTCAGGTGGTGGCGCCGGCGGCAACATGGCGATTCGGGGTGTCGGCAACATCGCCGTTGACTACGGAACCGACCAGCCTGTATCACTCGTCATGGACGGCATGTCCTTCACACGGGGGCACATCCTCGATGTTGGTTTTTTTGACGTGGCTTCTGTTGAAGTACTCAAGGGTCCTCAGACCCTGTACTACGGCAAGAACAGCCCGGCCGGTGTGATTGGTGTGACCAGCAAGAGCCCAACCATTGGCGAGGATATGGAAGGCTTCGTCCGTGCCAGCTACGAGTTTGTCACGGAAGACCCGACTATCGAGGCCGGAATCTCCTTTCCCGTTGGTGACAACATGGCCATGCGATTTGCTGGTCGTTTCCAGGATATGAATGGTGGCTGGCTTGACAACTCAGCAGCTCCTCTTGACACCCTGACAACAGAGCCAGTGCTCGGGTTACCCCTGGCGGTGACTGCAGGACCGACCCGGGCACCGTATCATGATGAGTTGCCTGCCCAGGAGCAGACAGTACTTCGGTGGACCACAGTCTGGCAGCCTACAGATAACTTTGAGGCGGAACTGAAACTGTTCTATTCTGAATCAGAACAGAACGATGCCGGCTACAGCATCCTGTATGCCTGTGCAGACGGCGTTGGCAGCAACCCGTATTACGGGGCCGGTCCTTTCCTCTGGGCAGACCCGACACAGACGTGTACTGATTCTCCGCGGCTCCGGCGCAACAGCCCGATCCCCCCCGCGGCAGTCGCTGACGCACATCCGTTCGTTGACGCAGGCACGAAACCGTATAACCGGTTGGAAAACGAAATCTACAACCTGGAATTGACATGGGAACTTGAGAATTACACGTTCACATCTCTATCCAGCTACTGGGATTACAAACACCGTGAGTACACCAACTACGACTACACCAGTTGGGCGGTAGTCATCTCTGAGCAGGGAGAGTCCGGCGACGCCTTTACCCAGGAGTTCAGGTTGCAGTCCAACTATGATGGTGACTTCAACTTCATGGTTGGTGCTTTCTATGAGGATCTTTACCGGGATCTCGTAGCACCCGTTCAGATTCTCTCTGAAACACTATCCAATGTGTTTGGCGCAACGGTTCCCTACCCGGTGCCAGGCCCCTATTTCGGCACTCACATCAACTACCACCAGGTCTGGGACAACGACGTAGAGAGTTTCTCTGTGTTTGGCAGCTTCGACTATCGCATCAATGACAAGTGGAACCTGTCTGGTGGTCTACGCTACACCGAGGAAGATCGCGAATCTGTCGGTGGTAACGTTTTCGAGAACAGTGGTGCGTTGGGCTTCGGGCCTGTTGGACTGGTTTATACCCCTTCCGACAAGTCAGACAACCTGTCACCGGAACTGACCGTAAGCTACCACCCTCGCGAAGACATGATGCTGTTTGGTGCCTACAAGACGGGGTTCCAGTCAGCAGGTATCTCAAACCCCGGCACCGTACCTAATCTGGCAAACCTGCCTATTGATGTGGCTAACAACACACTGGTGTTTGATGAAACCACGGTTGAAGGTTTCGAGCTTGGTATGAAAGGTCGCTTCATGGATGGCCGCCTGTCAGCAGAGCTGATTGCGTTCTTCTACGAATCCGAGGATCTGCAGGTAGGTATCTTCAACTCGAACACGACAACCTTCACGCTGCAAAACGCAGCCGTGGCACACAACACGGGTCTTGAAACCACGCTGACTTACCAGGCAAACGATGCGCTGCAGTTAAGACTGGCTGCGCAGTACAACCGCCTTGAGTTCGACGATTGGGAAGATGCTGGGTGTCACCCGGTGGACGGCGCATTACCTGACCTGGCTACCCGAACCGGGCCCGGTTGTCACATCGGACCAGATGGTGCCCCGATCCAGGACCTCTCCGGAGAGCGCTACGGCGGCCCTCCCTTCCAGGTCAATATTGGCGCCACCTATAACACTGATATCTTCAGTGGCTGGGGCCTCGAGGCAACGTTCGACACGATCCACCACTCTGAAGGTGAGCGAGTCCTGAACCAGCCATTTACCGAGGTGCCTGAACGTACAGTTACCCACCTGTCCGCCACGCTTTACCAGAACGATGGTCCCTGGGAAGTTGGTGTGACCTGCAGCAACTGCTTTAACGAAATCTATGTCACCTCTATTGGTAACAAGCCGCTCGCAAAAATTAATCCGGGCGTGAACGGTGACATGACAGCGACCATCGCACCACCAAGGCTGGTGACACTCCAGGTAACCTATAACCTGGACTAGCGGGGCCGATTCCCCTCGCCGCGCACCACCTGAGACGCTGGTCCGGGTCTCCGGTGGTGCGCGGTTTTTCTTTTTCTACCTTAATCCGACCCTGGAGTTGCAACCCGATAAGAGAGGGAGTACCTTTTTGTACTTGACTACAGTTTTAGGTTTGTACCCATGACGCTGGAAGAACTACTGGAAATCGAGACCATCAAGCAGCTGCGGATCAAGTACAGTCACTACTTTGACGGCAAGCGGATTGATGAACTCGCAGACCTCTTTACCGAGGATGCGGTATGCGAGTTCGGACCCGACTATGGCGGTGACTGGGAAGGCAAGGAGACCATCCGCAAAAACTTTTCCGGTTATGCGGTGGAAGAAGGAGTCCCTTTTGGTGTCCTTCATGCGGTAACCAATCCCCTGATCGAACTTATCGATGACACCACCGCGCACGGACGCTGGTACCTACATGATCTTCGAACAACCGAAGGCGCCGAGAATCCACTGATTCTTTATGGCGTGTACGATGATGTCTACAAGAAAGTCTTCGGCAAGTGGTTGATCTATCGAACACGCATCGACTTCCTCTGGCCCAAGCGCCACGTCGGTGAACCAAGGGAGTTTTAAATTATGAGCACTTACAGTTTCCTGGATGATATGGCCGGCACCGCTGAACAAGACTTCAGCCAGCCGAAAGAATTCCCGCTGATGCCGGAGGGCGAGGCAGTTGACATGGGGCATGCTGCTGACGGCACACCCCTGTTTGACCCGCGTATCCTCGACTCACCGGAATTTTTCCGAAACCCTTACCCCTATTACAAGATCCTCAGGGACCACTACCCGGTCTACCACGACAAGTTGCACAACACCTACTGGGTGACGCGTTACGACGACATCACCGAGTGTTATTTCGATGATGAAGGGTTCAATACGATCCCCAAGGGTTCGTCCAGCGGTGTGCTGGGAAACACCCAGCTGGAACTCTCCGGCGTGGAACACAGGCGACGCCGCAACCTTTATGGCCAGCACCTGGTCGGCCAGTCACTCAATCATCGTATCCCTGCTATCGAGCACCTGGCGGAGGAGATGATTGATCACTGGGACACCATGGCTGCTGAGGGCTCCGACTACGTGAAAGATGAAGATGGCAAGCGCGTTGTGGAACTCGGCATGGCGTTTGCCAATGAGTTCCCGATTCGTGTCGTGTGCGAAGTGCTTGGTTTCCCGAAAGAAGCGCAGTCGCAGTTCTTCTACTGGTACAACTCGATGATGACCGGTCTTGGTGGATCCGACACCCACAAGCAGGGTGTGGAAGCACGCCAGGACCTGGAAGACTATGTTGCCGGCATCGTGGAAGAACGCAGAAAAGAGCCAACCTATCTTTATGACCACGAAGGCAACCCGATCAGCAAAGATGTGATCAGCAAACTTTGCGAAACCAGGGTTGATGGCGACTTCCTCTCAACCGAGGAAATCACCTCGAACATTGCACTCGTTGTCGGTGGTGGCGGCGAAACCACGCGTGGCGCGATCCTGAACATGTGGACGTTGCTGCTTCGCCACCCCGAACAGTTCCAGGCAGTCCTGGACGACGAAGAAAACTGGGACAAGGCATTCCACGAAACGCTCAGGATCGCCTCTCCCATCGGCGGCCAGCCGCGCCACAACACCTTTGACGTTGAAATGCATGGTGTCAAAGTGCCGGCAGGTTCACTGATGCAGATGGTAGATTTCTCTGCCAACCATGACGACCGTATCTTCAAAGACCCTGAAACTTTCGACATCTTCAGGGATGACCTCTACTCAGGAAAGCTGCTGCGTTCCGGCTTCAGGAAAGAAGGCAAGTGCAGCCACATGGCTTTCGGCGTCGGTCCACACCTCTGCCCGGGCGCATGGATATCGCACCAGGAAGCGGTCGTCGGCTCGAAGATCCTGGAGAAGCGCATGAAGAACCCGCGCATCCGCGAGGACATGATGCCCAAGGATATCGACGGAGAGAGCCCTGCCCCTATGGGCATCGTCTCAGTGCGAGCGCTTTGGCTTGAATACGATCTGGACTGAACAAGTTAGGTAAGGTGAAACAGTGGCAGCAGTAGAAAAAGAAGTCGCCGGTCGAAATGGCATTGTCATCCGGCGCAGGGAATATGACAGCGACACACCCGGCTACCGAACCTACGAGGTATACCAGCGGGAACGGGTTGGTGAAAGTACCGAGAAGATCAAACCTATCCAGCTGGTGTCTGACGACTACCGTCGTAACCCCTACCCGCTGCTCGAGATTCTCCGGGAAAACTACCCCTGCTATCGCGACTGGCTGGCCAACAGCTACTGGATCACGCAATACAATGACGTGACCAGCATCTTCGCTGATGAAGCCAATTTTGAGGCACGTCCCAAAACCTACTTCTATCACATTGAAGAATTCGGCAAGGATCTTGGTAACGAACTTGCCGTGCTGACCGCTGAAGCCAATTGCATCGAGGAACATACCGGCGCGGTCGCGACCAACATCGCCTCGGAACTTGCCGCAAAAGGCAGCGGCGACCTGGCAACAGAGTTTGCCGCAAGGTTCGCGATTGACCTGCTGGCAAAGCGCTACGGCATTGCTGATGAAGACATCGCGGAATTCGGCGCCCGCTACTGGCGTATGCAACGGGGCACCTCCTGGGAGCCGCGCCTGCAGAATGACGGCATCATGGCAATCAATGAACTGGTCAACTATTTCAAACCCATCGTCGAAGCAAGAAAAAGTGACCCGGGCCCGGACATGGTTTCCGCCATGGCAGAGCTCGGGGCAAGTGCAGAAGACGTTGTTAAAACACTGCTGGAGGGTGATCACGAAACCCTGCATGGTGCTCTGGCCAATCTCTGGTACCTGCTGCTGATGCATCCGGCCGAATTTGAGAAGGCACAATCAGAGCGACGCCTCATGAAACTGGCATACCTGGAGACACTTCGGCATTCAACGCCCGTGATTTCCGCTGATCGATTTGCCCGCCATGAGGTTGAACGGTTCGGCAAGCTGGTGCCAGAGGGCGCTCGATTAATCTGTTCCGCCGCGGCAGCCAATCGTGACCCGCGTATTTTCAACGACCCGGACAAATTCATCGTGGACCGGCGCGACATGTGCCAGCGCGAACCACGCGGTCAATACCGCGCCGACGGCCTGGCTTCCGGCATTACGTTTAGTCTTGGCAAACCGTCGGTTCATCCAGCGGTTCCTGAAGACCGCCCCATGTCACGTTATGCCATCACCAGGGATACCGCGGTGAGCGCCTCGATGACACTGTTAGAACATATCGACAACCTGCAGATTGCTGAAGGTGCATCACCTCACCTCATCAGTCTTACGGTGGGAGAGATGCATACCTGCTGGAAACTGCCGGTTACGTTTACAAAGAAATAGAGCACAAAAAGAAAGATAGAGGGAAAACCACATGTCTGAAGCCACATCGATGCCCCCACCCCTGGACCCGAGGGTTTTTGATTCCGAGGAGTTTCAGAAAGACCCCTTCCCGATCTACAAACAGCTTCGCGATCACCACCCGATCTACCATGATCGCTTTCACAATCGCTGGATCATTTCCCGCTACTGGGATGTTGACGGAGCCTTCCAGGATAACGAGAGCTTCGACCGGGCCATGTACAAGCCTGATGGCCCCTACGATTTCGGTTCACGACACGTGTTTGGCCCGAACATACTTGAATACGGCAACAGCGATGAACACCGTCGCCTGAGAAACATCGTTGCCGGTCAGTTTGTCGGCCAGAAACTCCAGGACTTCCTGCCGATGATCGACCAGATTTCGGAAGAAGTGATTGACCGCTTTATCGACAAAGGCGAGGTGGAAATTGTTTCCGAGTTTGCCAGCCAGGTACCGATCCGCGTCATCTCCAACATGATGGCCCTGCCCCGTGAAGATGAAGACACCTTTGTCGAGTGGTACCAGCTACTCATTGCCGGCCTGGGTTTTGGTGGTGAACACCTGACCCGCGGACTGCAGGCCCGTAACGATATGTGGGATTACATTGACCCCCTGATCAAGGAACGCAGCAAAAATCCAGGTGAAGACCTGTTGTCACGGATCTGCGTCGCCGAGATTGAAGGCAGCCGGATGACCGTCGAGGAAGTGAAAGGCTTTATTTCGCTGCTGCTGGCGGCAGGTGGTGACACCACCGAGAAAGCCATCGCCAACATGTGGTATCACCTGCTCTATACGCGACCGGACCAGCTGCAGGACGTCATCGACAATCCGGCGCTCTGGGAGAACGTGTTCACCGAAATGATGCGCTACGATCCGGTAGTGCACGCTCAGTTCAGGTACACCACACGGGAGATTCCCCTGTATAACGATGTTATTCCCGAACGCGCGGGTGTGATCCTGTACCTCGGCGCGGGTAATCGCGACGAGCGCGCCTTCAAGGACCCGGACACCTTCGACATTCATCGTGATGACCTGCACATGGGCCGGGAGAATCGATCCGGTCGTTACAAGGACGGCAAAAATGGCCACCTTGGATTCGGCATTGGCCAGCACTTCTGCATGGGGTACGCGATGGCACGACAGGAATCTGCCATTGCCTGCAGCAAGCTGGCAGAACGCATCAAAAATCCCAAAGGCAAGATGGCCGATCACCCAGGCATCAGCTCGCCAAATATCGACTCCGGCGGCTTCCGTTCACCCCAGGATCTGTGGATGACTTTTGATAAATGAAAGTAAAAATAGATAAAAACAAGTGCTACATGTCCGGCGAGTGTTACTACAACCACCCGGAACTGTTCAAAATGGATGATGAGGGTTACCCCATTGTCCTGGTGGATGAGATCAACGACGACGCCATGAAAAAGCATGCACTCGAGGCGATAGAAGTCTGCCCCGCGGTTGCCCTGTCGTTAGAAGAATAAAGTCACTGGAAGAATAGAGAGACTCCATGGAATACCGCATACTCGGTGGCACCGGTGTCACCGTCAGCAAGTTTTGCTTTGGCGCCGGCATGTTCGGTTATTTTGGTAACAGTGATGAAGCTGAATGTGCGCGCATGGTGGATCGCTCGATCGACGCCGGTATCAACTATTTCGACACCTCCGATGTTTATTCCCATGGCGAATCCGAAACCATCCTGGGCAAGGCTTTAAAGGGAAAGCGTGACGACATTGTCCTCGCCACCAAGTTTGCCCTGCCCATGGACCAGAACCCAAACCATGCAGGCGCCTCACGGCGCTGGATCATGAAAGAAGTTGAAGCCAGCCTGAAGCGCCTGGGTACAGACTATATTGACCTGTACCAGGTCCACAGGCCCGACGTCACCACCAATATCGATGAGACACTCGGCGCTCTCTCAGACCTGGTGCGCCAGGGAAAGATCCGAATGTTCGGCAGCTCCACCTTCCCGGCAGAACAGATTGTGGAAGCCCAGTGGTGCTCGGAGCGTCGCGGGCGTGAAAGGTTCTGGACAGAGCAGCCACCTTATTCCATTTTTGCGCGGCGCATCGAAGCAGACATCCTGCCCACCTGCCAGAGATACGACATGGGTGTTGTGGTGTGGAGCCCGCTGTCACAGGGCTGGCTGACCGGCAAGTGGCGTCATGGCCAGAAGCCGAACGATACCCAGCGCCAGAACCTGCAACCGCACCTGTATGAAATGGATCGCCCGGATAACCAGCGCAAGCTGGACCTGGTCGATCAGCTTGATGCAGTTGCGAATGAGGCAGGCATATCACTGATGCACATGGCGCTGGCTTTTGTCTGTGCACATCCCGCGGTCACCTCAGCCATCATTGGGCCAAGGACCTTTGAACAACTCGAAGGCCTGCTGGAAGGCGCTGATGTTGAACTGGATGAAGCGACGCTGGACGCTATAGATGAAATTGTGACGCCCGGCACCAACGTCAGTCACGACGATGATGGGTATGTTGCACCCGAAATCGATGACAAGACCCTGCGACGTCGCGCTGCTGATCGACAGAAGCACAATGCAGCGAGGGAAATTCTCGACAATATCGAGGCCTACCGCGAAGAAAAGGGTAAAAGCTAGCCTTCAGCTCTAAGTTTTGCTCGAGGAACTCGAGGCACTAAAAGTTCCGAACGCCAAACGGTTCGTAGTCGTCTTTCAGGATGTCCCGGCTGATGATCAGCTTCATGACTTCAGAAGAACCCGCGTAGATCGGTGAAATCGCCGCATCCGTGTACTGGCGCGAGATCGGGTACTCGTCCATGTAGCCGGCTCCGCCATGTAACTGAACGCCAATCGCGGCAGCCTTCACCTGCAGTTCACTGGTGTGATACTTCGCCTTGGCGGCATCTACCGGCGTCAGCTTGCCTTCATTCTGGGCGGTAACACACTGGTCGACGAAGGCCTGGGCAATATCCAGCTCGGTCCTGAGCTCAGCCAGCTTGAACTGCGTATTTTGGAAATCAGCAACGGTCTGGCCAAACATCTTGCGCTCTTTCACGAACTCCAGTGTCAGGTCAAAAGACAGCTGGGCCGCAGCGAGGTACTGACAAGCACCGATCAAGCGTTCCTCTGCGAGACCCTCCATCAGGTAATAAAAGCCTTTACCCGGCTCACCCAACACATTGCCTGAGGTAATGCGCACATCGTTGAAAAACAATTCGGCGGTGTCCTGCCCTTTCAGCCCCATCTTCTTCAGGTTGCGGCCACGCTCAAACCCTTCCATGCCCCGTTCGACGATAAACAGCGTCATTTCGTGCGGCTTGTCTTCCGCACCTGTCTTGGCTGCAACAATCACCAGGTCAGAATTGATACCGTTTGAGATATAGGTCTTCTGGCCGTTCAGCACCCAGTCATCACCATCTTTCACCGCGCGACTGCGCATACCCGCCAGGTCACTGCCCGCATCCGGTTCCGTCATGGCGATAGCAAGAATGTGTTCGCCGGTGGCGCACTTCGGCAGGTACCGGGCCTGCTGTTCCTCGGAACCGAACCGAGTCAGGTAAGGCCCGACCAGCCGGCTGTGCAGGGTATTGAACCAGTCAAGGCAACGCGCATAGGCGGTCTCTTCGATGATGATCTGTTCAAACCTGAAATCATTGTCACCCATGCCGCCGTGTTCTTCTTTCGGCCAGACCATCAAAAAACCGTGTTTACCCGCAGCGGTAAACGCTTCCCTGTCGACAATCCCAGCCTCACGCCAGCGCTCCATGTGCGGCACAATTTCAGCAGCAAGGAACTTGCGATATGCATCGCGAAAAATCACCTGTTCCTCGGTGAACGATCGTTCCAACATCTCAATTACTCGATACAGACAAAGATGCGAAGTTTATCATTTCTTACTCAAGGCGGTTGAAAGACACCGAAGAACTGCTGGAAAAACAGGTCCGCATTCACACTGGTCGCGACGCGGGTCTTGGAACCGGCAGATTTTTCGAAGTGCGTCACCCCCTGGCGAGGCCCGGGGCTCAGATCAACGGTCACCTTCCCCGCCGCGTACCCACAAACTTCCGGATAAAAAACAGCGAGGGCGGCCAGCGGATCATGAAAGTGCAGCATGTCCCTTTCGGCAAACCAGACTTCTGACCAGTCGAGCACAATATCCAGCAAAGGATAACCTGAGAAACGCGAAGCTACCTGTTCCGGCGTCATGCCAAGCTGCCAGGTGATATCCAGGCCAAAAGCCCTGATGGGACAATGTACATCGCGGAACAGTTGATCGGTCGCGTGTGGATCAACAATGGCATTCCACTCTGTAGGACCCCAGGGCGTCGGATAGTCTGAATACTTGCCGCCCATGATGACAAGCTCCCTGAGGTGCGAGAGCACTTCAGGGTCCCTTTCGATCAACATTGCAACATTGGTAAAAGGCCCCACTGCCAGCAGCGTCACCTCACCCTTGTTTGCCAGGATCGTATCGCGCAGGAACTCCACGGCGACTTCAGGATCGTTTGAGCGGTCCGCTGGTAGGTCTGCCAGCTTCGCTGCCTGCGGTGCCTCTTTCTGGCGTTGTTCTATCACCAGCGGAAGTTCATAACCGCTGACCACCGGCACACTGCGCCCTGCGGCACTCAGCAGATGGCGCACCAGGGCGCTGCGCTGATGCACAGAACCCGTTACCGTTGTCACGCCAAGCAGTTCACAGCGTGGCTCCGACAGCAGGTAGGCCAACGCCACCGCGTCATCGATATCACTGCCAATATCCGTATCCAGCAAAATTTTTTGCGCAAAGGAAACAGATGCCGAGCTCCGCCAAGGATAAGGCAGAGTCGCGACAATTGCGGTCTTCAATAACGTCCTTCGAGAGAGAACCATCTATCGCATGTTCATATTGCTGAAACGACCACAGGATAACGGCACTGCACAAAAATCCAAAAACTGATGTGCACTACAAAAAAGCTGGCCAGAAGGTTTTTCATCCGTTAATGCACTCTGATCACCGATCTGCACCTGCTTGTGGCGGTTTGATTGCGCTCGCTTCAGGTCAGAGAAAGTGACAATAAAAAAATATGGGAGAGGGAAAAGATGTCGACCAGATTATCTCGCACGCTAGTGTCAGGACTCTTGGGGGTCACACTGGTTTCGGGTGCTTCTGCTGAAGAAAAAGCACTCGAAGAAATTGTAGTAACCGGTACAAAACGTACCACCAGCATGCAGGACACACCGCTTGCTGTCTCCACCTTAACCGAGGGCATGATCGCCAACACGTTTGTCAACGACATTCGTGCTGTGGCAGATTTTTCACCTAACGTACTGCTCAGCAAGCAGCCGGGCTTTAACGCCATCGCGGGCGGTATTCGTGGAACAGGATCAACGTCTATCCTGGTGACCCAGGATACCAGCGTCAGTATCACGGTTGATGACTTCGGTCTCAGCTCCGTGCAGTCACAGTTCATTGAACTGTTTGACGTACAGCAGGCTGAGGTCTACCGGGGCCCGCAGGGTACCCTGTTCGGCAAGAACTCTACCGGTGGTGTTATCGCAATCACCACGAAGAAACCGGACCTGCAGGAATATGGTGGCGACATCGAATTTACCTACGGCGAATACGACGCCAACTCTGCTGATGCCATCAAGATCACCGCATCCATGGATATTCCATTGATCGAGAATGTGCTGGGTTTACGTTTCGCTGGCGTCAGCGATACACGGGAAGGCTGGATCACCAACAGCAAAGATACGGCGACCTTCCCGGAAGTCATTCCTATTTACGCCGCGTTCGGTCTGCCTGCGGTGAACCCACCGCTGCCCCCTGAACTTGATACCACAAATGTGGGTGATGGCGGCGAACTGAACGAAAAAGACGTGCTGGCCTTCAAGACCAAGCTTCTCTGGAAGCCAAACGATATGTACGAAGCGCTGTTTACCTAGGAGTACTCACGGGATACCTCAGGCGCGCCACCGGCCGTGAACGAAACGCCCGCTAATGAAGGCTTTTTGTGGGATGCACTGGGTTTCCCGGGTACGCCAACCACCACAAACGGCGTCAATGTCCATGAAGGCCACCAGGTTGATGTTGACGGCTACTACCTGACTCAGACCTTCACATTCGATAACTTCTCGATCAAGGCCCTGATTGGCCAGAGGGATACCGAGGAAACACTGGCAAGCACCTATACCGGTGAGGCGTTCAACAACCTGTTTGATGCTTCCCGAAACCTGGAGCGAACGCAGGAGCAGTATGAGCTCCGCTTCGTCAGCGATTTTGATTGCGACATCAACTTC
>JADHNI010000017.1 GCA_016779585.1 Pseudomonadales bacterium | reverse complement strand
GAATTTCCCTCTTGCCACCTTCGATTCCCGGGTCGGTGAGCTGGACACGTACAAGGAGAAACCTGTGGTCCTGGTTTGCAAGATGGGGCAGCACGCGGGTGCCGTCGGCCGCAAGCTCAAAGCGCAGGGATTCGAAGATGTCAGGCGCTTGTCAGGCGGTATGGCTGAGTGGACTGCCAACAGCCTGCCGGTGGTCAAGTGACCAGCGTGTTTAAGGGAATAAAGGACAAGTTGATGGGGCAGGAGAAATCACCAGTCACTTCGTCCGACACTGCTAACGCAGACATCCAGTCGATCGTGATGTACGCCACCCGGTTCT
The DNA here is from genome assembly GCA_016779585.1 of Pseudomonadales bacterium. Taxonomy (GTDB): domain Bacteria; phylum Pseudomonadota; class Gammaproteobacteria; order Pseudomonadales; family Azotimanducaceae; genus UBA9659. Next base: position 54,348 of record JADHNI010000017.1, on the reverse strand, counting down.
GTCCCTACTGCATGCGCGCGCGTGGCCTGTTCCAGCACAAGGGCTGGGCCTATGACGAAATTAGTGTCGACGGAAACCCGGAGTTGCGAGCAGAAATGATGGAAAAATCCGGTCGGCATACGGTGCCGCAGATTTGGATTGGTGATCAGCACATCGGTGGATGTGATGATCTTTTTAGACTAGAAGTTGCGGGTCAGTTGGATGATCTTGTGACGGGAGCAAACAAATGAGCGAGCAAACGCAGGAAGGTCAGGGTCAGGAAGACGCAGTGACTTTCATCTTGCAGCGGATTTACCTGAAAGATGTATCTTTTGAATCACCCAGGTCCCCTGATGCTTTCCTGAAGCAGTGGAAGCCCAGGGTGAATATGGAAATGAACACCAAAAATTCGACCCTGGCTGAAGACAACTACGAGGTTGTGTTGTCCCTGACTATTACTGCCAAGGACGAGTCTGACGAAACGGTGTACCTGATTGAGGTCCAGCAGGCAGGCATTTTCCTGATCAAAGGTATGGAAGGTGAAGCACTCCAGGTTACTCTCGGCAGCTACTGCCCTAATGTCTTGTTCCCCTATGCGCGGGAGGCCATCGACGCAATCGTCACCAAGGGCAGCTTCCCTCCGCTGATGCTTGCGCCGGTTAACTTCGATGCGATATATCAGCAGGTAAGAGCTCAGGCCGAGGCCAACAACGCTAACGTGCAGTAACGAAACCGAGCTGTCGCCAGGCCTCGTACACAACCACCGCTGCAGCATTGGAAAGATTCAGGCTGCGCGAGTTCGCTAACATGGGAACGCGCAGCTTTCGGTCATGCGACATCAGTCCGAGCACTTCGATTGGCAGGCCCCTGGATTCCGGGCCAAAGATAAATACGTCCCCTTCCTCAAATTCCACACTGCTGTGGTGCACAGAGCCCTTGGTGGTAATTGCGAACACTCGCTCCCGGTTTACCTGGTCCAACAGTTCGCCCAGATTGTCCCATTGCCTGACATCCGCGTACTCGCGGTAGTCCAGACCAGCCCGGCGCAACTGTTTGTCATCCAGCGAAAACCCCAGCGGCCTGATGAGGTGCAGGTTACAGCCGGTGTTGGCACACAGGCGCATGATATTCCCCGTATTCGGTGGAATCTCGGGTTCGTAAAGAACGACGTTGAACGTTATTCGACCAGGTTGTCCTCTGCCATACCCAATTCTGAAATCTTGCGGGTCAGGGTGTTTCTTCCCCATCCCAACAATACAGAAGCATCGCGTTTTCGCCCACCGGTTTGTTTCAGGGCGGTCTGGATCATGATCCGTTCAAATCGTGGCAGCGCTTCCTGCAGGATGCCTGGTTCACCGGGTTTGATCGACGCGAGTTTTTGCGAAGCCCAGGTACGCAGAGCACGTTCCCAATCGACACCGGGACTCGCCTGGTCAGGTTTTTCCTGCAACAGCTCCGGCGGCAGGTCCTGGATTTTCACTTCCTGGGATGTCGCCATAACGGCGATCCAGCGACACGCGTTTTCCAGTTGACGGACGTTTCCCGGCCATGGCAAGCCGGAAAGGTATTCCAGCGTCTCAGGACGCAGGCGTTTCGCCTCTTCACCGATTTCTTCAGCAGCCTGTGCAAGGAAATGGTTCGCCAGCACCGGGATATCCTCCCGGCGTTCCGCCAGGGTCGGCAGGTGAATCCGAATGACGTTCAGCCTGTGGAACAGGTCCTCGCGAAAACGGTTCTGGGCGACCAGTTCTTCCAGGTTCTGGTGCGTGGCGGCGATAATCCTGACATTGGCTTTGAGGGGTTCGTGCCCGCCGACGCGGTAATACTCACCGTCTGACAAGACGCGCAGTAAACGCGTTTGCGTTTCTGGCGGCATGTCACCAATTTCATCGAGGAAAAGTGTGCCGCCCTCAGCCTGCTCAAATCGCCCCTGGCGGCTTTGCGAGGCGCCGGTGAAGGAACCTTTCTCGTGACCAAAGAGTTCTGATTCCACGAGATCGTAGGGAATCGCTGCCATGTTCAGCGGTATAAACGGGCTCTCTGAACGCACACTGTGTTTGTGCAGGGCGTGTGCAACCCGTTCCTTACCCGTACCTGACTGGCCGTTGATCAGCACACTGACGTTGGATTTGGACAGCCTGCCAATGGCCCGAAATACTTCCTGCATCGCAGGTGCCCGGCCGATGATTTCGACATTGTCCTGCGCTGCCGCCGGTGAGCCTGTACCTGATGTCTGCCGCTGTTCGATCGCCCTGTCGACAACGGCAACTGCCTCATCTACTTCAAACGGCTTGGGCAGGTATTCAAACGCACCGCTCTGGATTGAGCTGACCGCGCTGTCGAGATCCGAGTGAGCGGTCATAACGATAACCGGTAATTCGGGGTGGCTGGTCTGCAAGGCGCTGAGGAGCTCCAGCCCGTCCGCGCCTGGCATCCGGATATCGGTAATCACAACATCCGGTTCCTCAACGGACAACTGATCCAGGACAGCCTCGGCAGATTCAAATGCATTGACGCGCCAGCCGTTCTGGGTCAGGGCTTTTTCTAGGACCCATCGAATAGACCGTTCGTCATCGACGATCCACACGAGGTTTTGACTGTTGGTTGCTTCTGCGCTGTTCATAGTCATAGCTCTTCTTGGGTATCCTGCGACAGAGGCAGGAAAATAGAGAACACGGTTTCGCCGGGTTCGCTGTTAAATTCGATCATGCCGCCATGCTGCGTAATGATGGATTGGGCAAACGTGAGTCCCAGGCCGGTCCCGCCGGGACGCTTTGAAATCATCGGATAGAACAGGTGGTCTTTTATCTCTTCGGGAATACCGGGCCCGTTATCCTTGATATCTAACCTGACGACGACTTTATGGCGCTTGCCGCTTATGGTGAACTGGCGCTCGATCCTCGTGGTCAGGGTAATGGTTGGGTGGGGCGTGTTGTCCAGCGCCTGCATGCTGTTCCTTACGACATTGAGCAGCGCCTGAACCATCATCTCCGGGTCTAGATCCAGCATCGGGATGCTGGGGTCGTAGTCGCGGATGACGAGCAGGTTATCCGACTCAAGTTCGATCAGTTTAGCTGCGCGTTCCAGAACCTCATGAATGGTGATGGTGCTTTTCTTGGGCAGGGTGTTGGGTCCAAGCATGCGATCCACCAGCGATGTCAGCCGGTCCGTTTCTTCGATAATGATATTTGTGTACTCGGTGAGGGATTCTTCAGGTAACTCTCGCGCAAGCAACTGTGCCGAGCCTTTAATCCCCCCGAGGGGATTCTTGATTTCATGCGCCAGGCCTCGAACCATCTGCCGGGTCACATCATGGTTTTCCTTGATCGCAGCATCCCGGTCTATTCTGAGGTAACGATCCATCGGGATAAGTTCGATCAGGATCTGGTTGGCATCGAGGATTGGGGTGACCGTGATATCGGCGGTCAAGGCAGCTTTCCCCGGTGACAGCAGATGCATCTGCCTGCTGGTGATCAGGTGGTCTGATCGGGATGCTTCTTCCACCATGCTGATTAGCTCTTCGCCGTTGGCGAAAACCCTGGACAGGCATTTGCCGTTCATTTGCCCGAACGACTCCTGCAGCAGGTTTTCAGCGGCCTGGTTGGAAAATACGACTTGCATGGCATCGTCCACCAGAAGAATGGCGGTACTGAGGTTGCCGAGAACGCGATCACTCATAAGTTGGAGTTCTAAATCACTGTTGAGGTTGTGCGCTTCCATCACCGCTGGTTGTCATTACAAGGTTCACCAGATGCGCTGCAAGAAGTGCACCAGAACCGAGCCGGTCATGTTGGACGAAGCTAAGTTACTGTTTTCAGTTAGTTACCGGGTGAGCGGGAAGATGTTATGTTATCACTGCTCGAAACATAACGCACCATATTGGTGCGATTTTTTACTTCGGTTGTTTGCGCGGTAGCGAATAGCGCAGCACTGAAACTTCAACGGTATTGCTTTCGGCGAGAATACGACCGTTCCGATCGACGATGCGTGCGCTGAACTGGTGAGTTCCGCGATCCACATTGTTGAGTTGCACTGATTCGGTGCCTGACAGGCCGCGGATCTTTTTACCATCCATGTGCAGTTCGGCGCGGTGGCCATCAACAAGACGGGGCTGCAACTGGACTGAAATAGTCAGGTTACCGGCGTTATCGCGAATCGCTGAATCGTTCGCAGGGTCTGTGATAGCTATCGTGTAAGAAACGTTGCGCGCCTGCTCTTCAATCTTCTCTTTTTCTTCCTGTCGGCGATCCATTTCCTGGTGAATCAGGTCGTCTGAAAAAGTGACAGGCTCTTCGATCTTTACCTTTTCAGCGCCAGGCAGGGCCTGGTCAGAGAAAGTGGGTACACCGTTTTCATCTACCTGTCGGTAGACCTGTTCTGCTGACGCAGCGCCAGTTGCAAGGCAGAGAATAAGAATCAGGTATCGCATTGGTGCATTGTGGGGTTTATGGCGGGTAAAAAAAAGCCCTTGTAGACAAGGGATTCTCACTTCGGCTTCAGCAGAGTTCGTTTTGTGCGAATAGCACAAAACGAACTCTGCTGTCGCCCTCCGTATAAGAGCTCTGCTCTTATACGGAGTAGTACATCTCAAACTCAACGGGATGAGTGGTCATGTTGAGCTTCTCGACCTCCTCGCTCTTCAGTTCGATGTAGCCATCAATCATGTCATTGGTGAACACATCACCCTGGTTCAGGAACTCGCGGTCGTTATCCAGCGCATCCAGTGCCTGCTCAAGCGAAGAACAGACACTGGGCAGATCCTTGAGTTCTTCGGCAGGCAGGCCATACAGGTCCTTGTCCAGCGGACCCACCGGTTCAATCTTGTTCCGGATGCCATCGAGGCCTGCCATCAGCATGGCAGAAAACATCAGGTACGGGTTTGCGGTGGGATCACCGAAACGAACCTCGATTCGAACGCCGTTCGGGCTGCCGCCCTGGACATAAGGGATGCGAATAGAAGCCGAGCGGTTCATGGCGGAGTAAACCAGCATGAGCGGTGCCTCGAAGCCGGGAACCAGTCGCTTGTAGGAGTTTGTGGACGCATTGGAAAAAGCGTTGATGGCGCGGGCGTGCTTGATGATGCCGCCAATATACCAAAGCGCTTCCTGTGAAAGGTTACCGTAGCCGTCGCCAGCAAACAGGTTGGTACCGTCCTTCCAGATTGACTGGTGGCAGTGCATACCGTTGCCATTGTCGCCCACCAGAGGCTTGGGCATAAACGTCGCCGTTTTTCCGTATGCATGGGCAACGTTGTGCACGCAATACTTGTAGATCTGTACCTCATCTGCCTTGGCAACGAGCGTGTTAAACCGTACACCAATCTCGCACTGGCCCGCAGTACCTACCTCGTGGTGATGCAGATCAATGTCGAGGCCCATGGCTTCCATCGCTGAGCACATGGAGTTGCGAATGTCATACAGGGAATCTACCGGCGGAACAGGGAAGTAACCGCCTTTGACGCCTGGCCTGTGCCCGATGTTACCGCCTTCGAAATGCGCGTCAGTCATCCAGGCCGCTTCCTCGGATTCAATCTTGTACATGGCGCCGCTCATCTCCGCCTTGTACTTGACGTCATCGAAAACAAAAAATTCGGGTTCAGGGCCAAAGTAAGCGGTGTCGCCAATTCCGGTTGACGCAACGTAAGCCTCGGCGCGTTTGGCCAGGGCACGAGGGTCGCGTTCATAACCCTGCAGCGTGGTTGGCTCAACAATATCGCAGCGCAGGTTAACGGTCGTCTCCTCGGTAAACGGATCGACCACCGCTGTTGCATCGTCAGGCATCAGGATCATGTCTGCCTGGTTGATCGCCTTCCAGCCGGCAATGGATGAACCATCAAACATCGCACCGCTTTCAAAAAAATCCTCATCAATTTTTGCGGCGCTGTTGGTAACGTGCTGCTCCTTGCCGCGGGAATCGGTAAATCGAAGATCTACCCATCTGGCGTCGTGTTCCTTGATCAGGCCAAGTGTTTTTTCTGACATTCCTGTACTCCTGTTAGCCGGGATGCTTGCCGGTTCTTATATTGGTGCATGAAGGGGGCAAAGAATATGCCATCCGAAATAATTATGAAATGCCGCATGAATGCTGCGTTTCGAGTGAACGTATCGAACACGAAGGCACCATTACAGGGCGAGTCAGTCCATTCTGCGCCAATATGGTGCTATTTCTGCACCCGGATTGTGATGATCATTTCTCGCTCGTTCGTCTCGGCGTCCAGGACCTCATGCCCGTGAATTCGGCACCAGGCTGGAATGTCGTGCAGTACCCCCGGGTCAGTGCAAAACACTTTCAAGACGTCGCCGTCCCCGAGTTCCGCAATTTTGTCCTGGGTGCGTATTACAGGCATCGGGCAAAGCAGGCGCCTGGCATTAAGTTCGTGTTCAGACATACCAGGATTTTGGTATCTCTTCCGGTGACAACGGTTTAATGGCCACCTCCCGCAGGTCTTCCCCGGGGCGCTTGATGCTCATCACAACGCTCTCTGAATCCCGACCCTGGCCATAGCGTGCCACTACGCTGGCCGCGTGCAGCAGGTCTTCATCGGTCGGGGTTCCATCCACCAGCGCGTTGGGACCACCGGTGGAGACCGTGCGGATCATTGGAAATTCATGCTGGTAGCCGTTCAGATAGTGGTTCTCGCCTTCTTCCCGGCTGATGATCATCTTGTAGTTCGGCCGGGGTCTGAGGTGCCGGCCCACCTTCAGCAGCATGATGTCATCCAGTTCATAGTTCCTGTCGCCCCGGGAGGACCAGAGATCACTCAGTTTGTTAGAGTACGCCTTGTCTGTGAGGAAACAGCAACCTCCAGCCGGTTGGGAAAACTCTTCGATACCCAGGGATTCAGCAAGTGCAATCTGCGGCTTTCGATTGCGGCCGTGGAAGCCATAAAGTTGCTCGCGGTCTACCCAGCCTTCTCGTTCAGGCAGCGTCGGCTCAAGATTTTTGGCGCACAGTGGGCGAAGCAGCCTGTCCTCAGCACCGGATTCCCGGGCAATGATGGGCATGGTCTGTTTGCGCTGGGATTTGGGTCTCTGGCCGATGACTTCACCGGTGATAATGAAATCGAAGTCATTGTCCTCCATCCAGGCCCATGCTACGGCCTTGTTGACCATGAAAATCTTGCAGTCGAGGCAGGGATTCAGGTTCTGGCCGTAGCCGTGTTTCGGATTGAGCACGACGTCCTTGTATTCCTCGATAACGTCAATAATGTGCAGTTTGATACCCAATTGTTCAGCAACCCACAGGGCGTTGTTCCGCTTTTCCTTCTTCCTGTCTTTTGCCCGAATCGCGTGGGTGTGTCCCTCGACGCAGAAGCCGGTGAAGAAATTGATGCCTTCCACGTGGATCCCCTGGTCCTTGATGACTTTTGTGGCCAGCATGGAGTCGAGGCCTCCGGAAATCAGGGATACAGCCTTGCGTTGTTTTGGTACGCCTGTGGTCATGAAGGCGGATTATATATACGAGGAGTTTATTTGGAACTTCTCATATATAATGCCGCCCGTTTTCAGACCCCCAACGAAGTACCAGCCCCTCATGGATCATTCAGCCCTGCGTAACATCGCAATCATTGCCCACGTCGACCACGGTAAAACCACCTTGATTGATAAACTCCTTGCCCAGGCCGGTGCCCTGCAGCGTGGTGAGGATGAGGGTGAGCGCCTCATGGATTCCAATGACCTGGAAAAGGAACGTGGTATTACGATCCTGGCCAAGAATACGGCTCTGAACTGGAAGGATTGCCGTATCAACATCGTGGACACCCCTGGCCACGCCGACTTTGGTGGCGAGGTTGAACGCATTCTCTCAATGGTGGATTCGGTGCTGCTGCTGGTTGATGCCGTGGAAGGTCCCATGCCGCAGACCCGCTTTGTTACCAGCAAGGCTTTCGAAAACGGCCTCAACCCGATCGTCATGGTGAACAAGATTGATCGCGACGGTGCCAGGCCGGACTGGGTCGTCGATGAGGTTTTTGAGCTGTTCGACCAGTTGGGCGCCAATGATGAACAACTGGATTTTCCGGTGATCTATGGCTCCGCTATCCAGGGTAAAGCCGGTCATTCACCGGATGACCTGCAGGATGATCTTTCCTGTCTGCTGGAAATTATTACCGAGCAGGTGCCCCCGCCCGATGCTACACAAGACGGCCCGCTGCAGATGCAGATCAGTGCCCTGGATTACAGCAGTTATGTTGGTGTGATCGGGCTTGGCCGCATTACGCGTGGTGAGGTGGTGACCGGTGACCAGGTGGTTGTGGTGTCCCGTGACGGCACGGAACGTAAAGGCAAGATTCTCCAGGTAATGGGTTATAACGGTCTCGAACGCGCTCCGGTGGAGCGAGCATCAGCTGGCGACATCGTCTGCATCAGTGGCCTTGAAAACATCCAGATTTCAGACACGGTTTGTGCCGTCGGGCATCCAGAGCCATTGCCACCACTGCAGGTGGATGAACCCACGATTTCGATGACTTTCCAGGTAAATACCTCACCTTTTGCAGGCAAGGACGGCAAGTTTGTCACCAGCAGGCACATCAAGGAGCGCCTCGACCGTGAGCTGCTTTACAACGTGGCGCTGCGGGTCGAGGAAACTGACCATGCCGACCGTTTCAAGGTTTCCGGTCGAGGTGAATTGCACCTGTCAGTGCTGATCGAAACCATGCGTCGGGAAGGTTATGAACTGGCTGTTGGCAGGCCTGAGGTGATTTTCCGTGAGGTTGACGGCAGGCTTGAAGAACCTTTTGAAAACCTGATGCTGGATATCGATGACGAACACCAGGGCAGCGTGATGGAAGAGCTGGGTCGACGGAAGGCCAACATGACCAACATGATGCCGGATGGCTCGGGCAGGACCCGCCTTGAGTTCGTGGTCCCGACCAGGGCGCTGATTGGTTTTCGATCGGATTTCCTTACGATGACCTCCGGAACCGGTATTATGAACAGTGTATTCTCGCACTATGGTGAGGTCGTTAGTGATGACATGGCCAGTCGTAACAACGGTGTGCTGATTTCCATGGCAAGCGGTAAAAGTGTCGCCTTTGCCCTGAATAACCTGCAGGCTCGCGGACGACTTTTTGTTGGGCCGAATGAGGAGATCTACGAGGGCATGGTGGTTGGCCTGCATTCCAGGGGCAATGACCTGCCCGTTAATCCGCTGAAAGAAAAGCAGCTGACAAATATCAGGGCTGCAGGCACTGATGAAAACATCATGTTGACGCCGCCTGTCAAACACTCGCTGGAAGCGGCCATTGAGTTTATTGAAGATGACGAACTGGTTGAGGTCACGCCTAACCACATACGCATCAGGAAAAAACTCCTGACTGAAAACGAAAGAAAACGAGCAGCCAGAGCCAAGGTTGCCTGAGGGAAACAAGATTCATGTTACCGCTGTACCCTGAGATCAAACCCTACGCCCGTCACAACGTTAAGGTAGATGACGTGCACGAACTTTACGTGGACGAGAGTGGCAGTGTCGACGGTATCCCCGTTGTGTTTGTCCATGGCGGACCGGGTTCCGGATGCGAGTTTAACTCCCGCTGTTTCTTTAATCCCGAAAAGTATCGAATCATCCTGTTCGACCAGCGAGGAGCCGGACGATCGCAGCCACATACTGAACTGACCAACAACACGACGGCGGACCTGGTGTCGGACATGGAAAAAATCCGCGAGTACCTGGGCGTAGACAAGTGGGTCGTGTTCGGTGGAGGTTGGGGGGCAACGTTAAGTCTTGCTTATGCGGAGGCCCACCCTGACCATGTGCTGGGTCTGATCCTGAGAGGCATTTTCCTCGGGCGCCAGCAGGACATCGACTGGTTCTACGAAGCAGGGGCAAGTCGATTTTTCCCGGATCACTGGGAAGATTTCATTGCGCCCATCAAGGCCATGGGCAGCGAAGGCGAAAGCCTGGGGTGCTGTGATGCCTATAACGAACTGATGCAGCAGGACAATGAGCTTGCCCGCATGTCTGCAGCCAAGGCGTGGTCTACCTGGGAGGCCCATGCCTCTACGCTTCACCCGAACCCGCGGCTGATCAAGCACTTTTCAGATGGCGGTCGTGCGCACGCCCGTTGCCTGATCGCCACACACTACTTCAAGAACCAGTGTTTCCTGGAGTCTGAACAACTGCTCAATAATGCCAGTGTGCTGAAAGATATCCCCGGCATCATCGTTCACGGGCGTTTTGATTGTGTATCACCACTCGACAACGCCCATGACCTGCGTAAAGTCTGGCCCACATCGCAGCTCTACATCGTGCGGGAAGCCGGCCACTCGGCGACAGAACCGGCGATGATTGATGCGTTGATTCGCGCTACTCGAGATATGTCGTTGCGCTTCGAAGAAGAATTCGACGTTTAGTGACTAACTCGTGATCGGGTTGATTCAACGAGTCAGCTCAGCAGACGTCGTGGCTGACGGTGAACCCAGCGGCAGCATTGGTCACGGATTGCTGTTGTTACTGGGTGTCCAGAAAGGCGACACGTCTGCAGACGCGGAAAAGCTGCTCAATAAAACCCTCAACTACAGGGTATTTGGGGACCAGAAGGGACATATGAATCTCTCGCTGCTCGATGTCGGTGGCGAGCTGATGATTGTGTCGCAGTTCACCCTTGCCGCCGATACCCGGAAAGGTTTGAGACCTTCCTTTTCCTCAGCCGCGCCTCCTGAAGACGCTAAAGCTCTTTATGATGAGTTTGTCGAGGCCGCGCGCGAAAGAGTTACCGTGGCGACAGGCAGGTTCGGTGCGGATATGAAGGTGTCGTTGACGAACGACGGACCGGTGACTTTTTTGCTACAGAGCTGACGCTCTGTTATCAGGGCTACTGAACGGCTTTACCCGACCCGCGTACCATCTTCAGGTCCCACTGGGATTGAGCCAAGTAACGCTCAGGGCTTTTTATGATCGTCTACCGGGCGGCATTACCCGCGAACCATCTTCAGGTCCCACTGGGATTGAACCAAGTAACGCTCAGGGCTGCTCTTGCTGTTCAGTGAGTTCGGGTTCGGCTTCCGTGGTGCCGAGCTTGAAGATGCGGGCAAACAGAATGCCAGCTTCAAACAGAATCCACATGGGCAAAGCGAGCAGGATCTGTGAAATGACATCTGGTGGCGTCAACAGCATGCCAACAACAAAGCAGCCAACGATCACGTAGGGGCGCTTCCTGCCCATGGATTCCACGGTGGTTGCGCCGGTCCAGATGAGCAGGACAGTGGCGATAGGAATCTCAAATGCGAGGCCGAAGGCAAAGAACAGTTTCAATACAAAATCCAGATAGCGGTTGATGTCTGTCATGATCGCCACGCCTTCCGGTGCTACAGACGTGAAGAACCCGAATACCAGTGGGAACACCACGTAGAAGGCGAACGCGATCCCGGTGTAAAAGAGGATGATGCTGCTGATCAGCAGTGGTGCTGCTACTCTCTTTTCACTGCTGTAGAGGCCCGGGGCAATGAAGCTCCACAACTGGTGCAGGATGTAGGGCATGGCGATAAAAATCGCCAGCACCATGGTCAGCTTGAAAGGCGTCAGGAAAGGTGAGGCCACTTCTGTTGCGATCATCGTTGTGCCTTCCGGCAGAAACTGCCGGAGAGGCTCGGATATATAGGTGTATATCTCGTTAGAGAAAGCGAACATTGGCAGGAAGATGATCAAGACAGAGAGAATGGCATGCAGTATGCGCGTTCTCAGTTCTATCAGGTGTTCGACCAGCGGTTGACCCTGGTCAACCGTATCCTGTTCCGTCATGACGCGTTGCTGTTGCTCTTGGAGGTGATTTCTTTCAATTCGGCTTCAGCGGCGCTTATGGTTTCCCGTACATCCTGCTGAACTTCCTGGTGAGCCTGGCTGATGGTGTTCTTCGCTTCTTCCAGGTCTTTCATGATGCTTTCGTTGTGCAGCTGGGCACGAATTTCATCTGCGCCGATTTCGTTTTCTATCTCCCGCCGGATGTTCGTGAAGCTGCGCTGCAGGCGACCCACCCACAGTGAAATTGTGCGGATGGTTTCTGGCAGTTTCTCGGGGCCTATGACCAGCAGTGCAACGATGCTGATCATCACCAGTTCTGGAAAACCGATGTCAAACATTGCGGGCGCTTGTCGTTACGACTGCGAAGATTCGACTTTCTTTTCCGGCTGACCTTCAGCCGCAGTTTGTGAGTCGGCAGCTTCAGCTTCGGATTTCTGGGCCTCATCGTCAGTAACCGCAGAACGGAATCCCTTGATTGCGGAGCCCAGGTCGGTGCCCAGGGACTTCAACTTTGAGGTGCCGAACAGCAGTAGCACGATGACCAATATGATGATGAGTTCTGTTACGCCAAAGGACATGATGATCCTCCTCTTATCCTGCGGTCATTTGGACCGCGATGCTTTTTCCTCGAGTCCTGAGACTCCCAATCTTCTTTCCAGCTCTTCCAGTACTTCGGCAGGAGAAGCGTCCAGGTGATCCAGCATGACCATGGTATGAAACCAGAGGTCAGCGGTTTCCTTGATGACCTCATCCCGATGACCAGACTGGTCTGCGTCTTTTGCTGCCAGGATAACTTCAGTTGCCTCTTCACCCACCTTCTCGAGGATCTTGTTCAGACCCTTTTCATGAAGGCTGGCAACGTAGGAGCTCTCCGGGTCGGCGTTCCTGCGCTCCACCAGCAGGCTGGTGAGCTTGTCCATGATGCTATCCATCGGGATAAATCTCGCTGGGATCCTTCAACACAGGTTCAGTGACCTGCCAGCCATTGGGAGTTAACCGCTTGAAAAAGCAGGAGTTTCTTCCAGTGTGGCAGGCAATGCCGCCAATCTGTTCAACCATCAATGTTAGCACATCGCCATCGCAGTCCAGCTGAACCTCGCGGACCAGTTGTTCATTACCGGAGGACTCGCCCTTGCGCCAGAGTTTCTGGCGGGAACGTGACCAGTAGGTAGCCCTTTCGGTTCGTACGGTTTCCATAAGGGACTCTCGATTCATATAGGCAACCATGAGCACCCTTTTCGTTTCGTGATCCTGCGCGATGACCGGAACCAGGCCGTCATCGTCGAAGACAACATCGTTCAACCAATCGTTGTTTGTCGTGTCCATCGTCACTGGAGACTTCAAAAGGGCGGCGAGGATATCACGTCAGGATTGAATATACAGCCAGTAGATGCCGAGCGAGCCAAGGACTGACCCCGAAACAACCGGATCAACAATCGCCGTGTAACCTGTTGCCGGCAGCAGCATGGAGAGGATTGCTCCGATCAGCGCGATTCCGCCGAGCTTCTGATAACGGGACTTCTGCGCCTGTGCCTGCAGCACCTCCTGGACCTGGTCAAGGGTTTCTGCCTGGCGTCGGTTCTGCTGCGTAAGCTCGCGAATTTCTACCATGGTATTGAACGCAAGGTCAGGTATCTCTGGCAGCTGGTCTATCCATCTAGGAGCGTTCTCGGAAATGCGGCGAATAAGCCCTGCGATTCCTATACGTTCATTCATCCAGCGCTCCATGAAAGGAGCTGCAGTTTCCCAGAGGTCCAGGTCGGGATAAATCTGCCTGCCCATTCCTTCAATATTGATCAGCGTCTTTTGCAGCAACACCAGCTGCGGTTGCACCTCCATGTCGAATTGCCTTGCCGTCTGGAACAGTTCCAGAAGGACATTGCCGAACGAAATTTCCTTGATCGGTTTCTGGAAGAAAGGGTCCACGACCTGTCGTATCACCCTCGAAAACTCATCCACATCGGTAGTCGCGGGCACCCAGCCGCTTTGTACATGCAGGCGTGCAACCTCGTCATAGTCTCTTCTGAAAAATGCCAGCAGGTTTTTCGCAAGATAGTTCTTGTCTTCGTCTGTTAACGAGCCGATGATGGCGCAGTCCAGGGCGATGTACGTTGGGTCATTCGGGTCGGTGATGTCCACGAACACGTTGCCCGGGTGCATGTCCGCATGAAAAAAATTGTCTTCAAACACCTGGGTAAAGAATATTTCAACGCCCAGGTGTGCCAGTTTCTTCAGGTCAGTGTTTTCTGCGTTGAGCGATGTGAGGTCAGTCGCAGTGACGCCATAGATGCGTTCCATCACCATGACCCTGCCGGATGACAATTCATCGTAGACCAGAGGCACATACAGTTTGCCACTGCCGTACCAGTTGTCGCGCAGCTGCCTGGTGTTTGCAGCTTCGAGGGACAGGTCGAGTTCCCCGAGTATCGTTCGTTCGTAGTCGCGCACGATGGCAACCGGGTGTAACCGCTTTGCGTCGGACCAGAATCGTTGTAGCAGTGTTGCGCCAAGGTACATTAATTTTATGTCTCGACGAATCACGCGCTCTATGCCCGGTCGGATGACCTTGACGACAACTTCGCGCGGGCCCTGATCCGTTTTTAGCGTTGCGGGATGAACCTGCGCCACGGACGCTGAAGCCATGGGCTCCTTGCTGAAATATTCGAAAATTTCGTCAGTGGATGCGCCAATGTCTTCCTCGATCATGCGCCTGGCTTCAGCGGAATCAAAAGGGGGAACCTGGTCCTGCAGTTTCGCCAGCTCCCGTGACATCTCTTCCGAGAAGAGATCCTGCCTTGTGGAGAGCAGTTGCCCGAACTTGATAAAGATGGGGCCTAGTTCCTCGAGGGCTTGCCGGGCAGCCGCGGCTTCTGAATCCGGTGGACTGATAACTCGAAGAGGCAGCAGCAGGATGTTGAGCCACCACGACCGTGCTGCTGCGGGCAGGTTCCGGTCGAGTCGGAAGCGGGCCAGCGTCGCCAGGATGGAAAACGCTCGCAATACGGTCATCTCGGTTTCACGCCTTCGTGGATGGCGGCGACACCGCCCACCAGGTCCTGGACCCGGACACGAGTGAACCCGGCATCTTCAATCATGCCGGCCAGTGTTTCCTGGTCAGGGTGCATTTCGATGGATTCAACCAGGTACTGGTAGCTGTCGGAGTCACCGGTCACCAGTTTTCCAACCCGGGGCCACAGGCTGCTGAATCCCTTATAGGCGTTTTTCAGGATATCGTTCCGGGGTTTTGAGAACTCCAGCACGACCAGCTTGCCCCCGGGCTTCAGAACCCGGTGCATTGAGCGAAGTGCGGCGTCCTTGTCAGTAAAATTTCGCAGTCCGAAAGCAATGGTGATGGCGTTAAAGGATTCCGAAAGGAACGGCAGGTGCTCGCCGTCGGCCTGGACGTAAGTCACGTTTCCGGTGATCCCACGGTTGAGCAGTTTGTTCCTGCCTTCCTCGAGCATGCTGCCGTTTATATCGCAGATACACACCTGTCCCTCACGGCCAACATAGTCAGCGAGGATGATCGCCATATCGCCAGTGCCACCGGCGAGGTCCAGTACCTGATGGCCCGGCCTGACGTGGGTTGCGTTGGCGGTCATCTGCTTCATGACACGATGCGTGCCAAGCGACATCAGGTCATTCATGACGTCGTATCGTTCAGCAACAGAGTGAAAGACATCGGCAACCCGGGCCGACTTCTCCGACCGTGGGATACTTTTGAACCCGAAGTGGGTTTTTTCTTCTGAATCGCTGCTCATGATGCACTGGGTGCTCGTTCAGGGGGCAGCTATTGTAACTGCTATGAACTGCCCAGGGCGATAAATCGTGGTTCGCGGCGTTTGCCAGCGTTTCCGAGTGCTTCCAGGTAGTTCGCCCAGTTCTTTTCGTAATCAGAACCCAGTTTGTCCAGGTATTCCCAGCTATAGATGCCGGAATCGTGCCCATCAGAAAAGACGATCTTGATGGCGTAGTGACCCTGCGGCTCGAAATCGAGGAACTGCACATCTTTTTTGCCATGTTGCAGGACAGCCTGGCCGGGGCCATGACCCTGGACTTCCGCAGATGGTGAAAATACTCGCAGGTACTCGGCTGTCAGGGAGTGAGTGCGACCGTCTTCGTACACCAGTTCGAGGATGGCTGACTTCTTGTGTACGTTGATTTCCTTTGGTCGACTCACAGGATGCTCTTTATAAGATGTATCGGGAAAGATCGCTGTTACCAGCCAGATTTTCGAGATGCTGATTGACGTAGTCCAGATCGATTAACACTTCAGCATTTCGGCTGGCGATGTCAGTGGCATCGAATGACAGTTCTTCCAGCAGGCGCTCCATAACTGTGTGCAGTCGTCTTGCACCAATGTTTTCGGTTTGCTCATTAACCTGCCATGCAATTTCAGCGATACGATGCAGCGCCGCATCGTTGAAATTCAGCTTCAGTCCTTCAGTGTTCATCAGGGCCTGGTACTGTTCGACCAGCGATGCGTCAGGTTCTGTGAGAATGCGTTCGAAATCCTCGATGCCCAGTGCGTTCAGTTCCACGCGGATGGGCAGGCGGCCCTGGAGTTCCGGAATCAGGTCTGAGGGTTTTGACAGGTGGAATGCCCCGGAGGCGATAAACAGGATGTGATCAGTTTTGATCATGCCGTACTTGGTGGATACGTTACTGCCTTCAATCAGTGGCAGCAGGTCGCGCTGTACACCTTCCCTTGATACATCTGCGCCGCCGGTCTCCTGGCGTTTTGCAATCTTGTCCATCTCATCGATAAAAACGATGCCGGTCTGTTCAACCGCCTGGACGGCCTCGGCCCGCAATTCGTCTTCATTAACCAGGCGTGCAGCTTCTTCGTCAGTCAGTTTTTTCAGGGCATCTTTTACCTTGAGTTTCTTTGACTTGGTTTTCCCCGGCGCCATGGAAGAGAACATACTCTGTAACTGGCTGGTCATTTCCTCCATGCCGGGAGGGGCCATGATCTCAACGCCGACGGAAGCCGCCTCAAGTTCGATCTCGATTTCCCTGTCGTCCAGTTCACCTTCACGCAGCTTCTTGCGAAACAGTTGTCGGGTATTCGTACCGGTTTCCTCGGTGTCCCTGGCCGGTGGCAGCAGTACATCAAGTATGCGTTCTTCGGCGGCTTCATAGGCTCTGGGTTCCGCGTGTTGTATCTGCTTGTCGCGCAGCATCTTTACTGCAGCCTCAGCAAGGTCGCGGATGATGGATTCAACGTCGCGACCGACGTAACCCACTTCTGTGAACTTGGTGGCTTCAACTTTTATGAACGGTGCGCCTGCAAGTCTGGCCAGTCGTCTGGCGATTTCGGTTTTCCCGACGCCGGTCGGTCCTATCATCAGGATGTTCTTCGGGGAGATTTCTGCACGCTGGTCTTCTTCCAGCTGCATGCGTCGCCAGCGATTCCTAAGGGCGATCGCTACGGCACGTTTTGCATCGTCCTGGCCGATAATATGCTTGTCGAGATCGTGAACGATCTCCCTTGGGGTCATGTTTGACATGAGGCTCCCTTAAAAAGTGATTTCTTCGATGGTGCGTTCGTGGTTCGTATAGATGCAGATGTCGCCCGCGATGGCGAGACTCTGTTCCACGATGTCCCTTGCAGTCATGTCTGTATTGTTCAGGAGGGCAAGCGCGGCAGACTTGGCGTATTGGCCGCCTGAACCAATGGCCATAATGCCGTCATTCGGTTCCACGACATCACCGTTGCCTGTGACGATCAGTGAGTTGTCCTTGTCGGCGACAACCAGCAAAGCTTCGAGGTGTCGAAGTGCTCTATCCATTCGCCAATCCTTGGCCAGTTCCACGGCCGCCAGCACCAGGTTGCCCTGGTGTTTTTCCAGCTGGCCTTCAAAACGCTCTACCAGTGTAAAACCGTCGGCAGTGGCGCCAGCGAAACCTGCGATAACGGCGTCCTTGTAGAGACGTCGGACCTTCCGGGCATTTGCTTTCATAACAGTGTCACCCATAGTGACCTGGCCATCGCCACCCACAACGACGGAATTGTTCCTGCGCACGGACAGGATGGTTGTGCCTTCAAACTGTTCCAACGGAAATGCCTTTACCAAGCGGGATTATACGGAGATGGGGGTTCAGGATACCGATTTCAAGTCAGGTTTTGGGGATCTTTACCGCCATAGACTGAATCTCGGCCTGAGCCAGCTTGTCCTGGGCGCGGTTACGCTCGAGCGCTGAGTCGAAAGGACCGACAATCACGCGATACCAGGTGTCGCCGGAGACCTTTACAGATTGTGTCTGCACATTCAGCCCCATCAGTATGAGCGTTGCACGTTGTTCGTCAGCATCATCCGGGTCCCTGAATGAGCCCGCCTGGAGTATCCAGCGAAAGTTCTCGACAGCAATCTTGTCTCCTGAGTCGGTATATTCCTCAACGACCGGCACTTCCGTCTTCGGGAAGATTTCGTAGAAATCCCACTGCATCTCATCAACTTTTAGCTCTTTGGGAACTGTCGGTTTCGGGATGTCTGCTGTCGTGGGTCTGGAGTCTGGTGGAACGAGTAGCCAGAGACTGGCCAGGAATGCGACAAACGCGCCTGAGACAAACCCGCCAAGAAACCAGCGAAGTCCGTTTCCGTTTGCTGGTGCAGGCGGAGTTTCACTGCGGGGCTTTTTTGCGAAATCCTGGGTCAAGTTCAGTTAGTACGGATCGTTGAAAGCGCTATGTTAGCCGGCGACTCCCGTAAATCAAAAAAACCTGGTCAAAAAAGGTCTGCCGGGTCGACGTCAACCGACCAGCGGACCCGGGAAGCTTCTGGCAGTGACTCAGCGAGCGTTATGAGGTCCGCAAGTGTCTGGTGTACCAGTGCTCGCCTTGGGGCCGCGATGATCAACATCTGCCTGAACCGCCCGGCACGTTTTTCCATGATTGCTGGTATGGGGCCCAACAGCTCAACTGAGTCTCGCGTGCGCGTTTTTTTCTCAAGCAATGCGAGAAACTCCCTTGCAGCGGATGACTGCGTGGCCTCGGCGCGGATGATTGCCTGGAAAGTGTAGGGCGGTAGTCCAGCTTCTTCTCTTTCGCTGAGCAGTCCTCTCGCGAAATCAGCATAACCGCTTGTGACCAGCTGTTTCAGGAGTGGATGCGTCGCGAAAGCCGTCTGGATCAGCACAGTGCCCGGCTTGTCTGCACGTCCGGCCCGACCTCCAACCTGTAGAAGCATCTGGCCGAGTTTTTCTACCGCGCGGAAGTCAGCTGAATAAAAACCGGAATCCACGTCGAGAATCGCGACTAGTGTGACGTTCGGGAAGTGGTGACCCTTGGCGAGCAACTGTGTACCCACGAGGATTGCAGGTTCTCCCCTGCCAATCTGGTCGAGAAGGTCTTCCAGCGAACCTTTTTTCCTGGTCGAGTCGCGGTCGACACGGTAAACCGGATAGTCCGGGAAAAGGTTGCCCAGGGTCTGCTCCACACGCTGGGTACCGACGCCGATTGCAGTGACGTTCTGGCTATTGCAGGACTGGCAGCTGATGATGTTGTGACTGAGACTGCCACAGTGATGGCAAACCAGGGTATTTGTGTTCAGGTGATAGGTGAGCCTGGCATCACATCTTCGGCAATGTGCGATCCAGCCGCAGTCGTTGCACATCATGACCGGGGCGAAACCCCGACGGTTGATAAATACCAGCACCTGCTCGCCACGAGAGAGGCTGGTTTCTATTCGGGACTTGAGTCCCCGGGTGAATCCGTCCCTGATCTCCAGGTGCCGCGTGTCAAGCAGTTCGTAAGTCTCGGTTTTTACGCCCGGAGGTCGCTGTTTGAGTTCCAGCAGCTGGTATTTGCTGGCCTCAGCATTGTGCAGGCTCTCAAGCGATGGTGTCGCGGAACCGAGTACCACGGGTGCCTGTTCGAACTGACCCCTCAGTACTGCGAGATCTCTCGCGCTGTATCGGAATCCATCCTGCTGCTTGTATGAACTGTCATGTTCCTCATCAACGATAAACACACCGGGATGTTTCAGAGGTGTGAACACGGCAGATCTTGTTCCGAGAACAATCCCGGTCATGCCTTCACGGGCCCGCCACCAGCTGGTCGCGCGTTCGCGATCGCTCAGGCCGGAATGCATGACGCTGATTTCGGTGTTAAACCGTTGCCTGAATCGATTGATGGTTTGCGGCGTTAGCCCGATTTCGGGCACGAGAACGAGCGCCTGTTTTCCCTTGCTCAGGGCTTTTTCGATCATTCTAAGGTAAATTTCAGTCTTGCCGCTGCCGGTAACGCCATACAGCAGTACAGGCAGGTTGTCCGACCGGTTATCGATCGTATCGAGAATGGTTTCCTGCTCGGTTGTGAGCGTAATTCCCTGGTAATCGACGCCCTTCAGCACAAATGGTGAGGCTTCGGGCTGTGTTTCTTTCTGCCATGTTGCCCATTGCTTCTCGATGACGGTGCGAATGGTCTGGGCTGTTATTTCTTTTTTACCAAGGGCCTGGCGCGTGCGCGGCTCAGAACTGAGAAACTCCAGGAGCCGCCTCTGGGCGGGTGCCCGTTTCAGGCTTTCAGGATCAACTGCCCGACCTGTTTCGGTGAGGGTCAGGAATTCCACGGGGTCCAGGGGGCTCTCTCCCTTTCGCAGCAGAGAAGGCTGTGCCGTCGAGATGACCTCGCCGATAGGGTGCTGGTAGTAGTCTGATGCCCAGGTGCAAAGCTTCAGGATTGGTCCCGGGAGGTCGCCCTCCGGCGGGAGAATCTCGATGATCTCGCGAATTCGGGACGATGCGATATCAGGAACAACATCAGTCTTCGTGATGAGGCCAATGAGCTTGCGGTTGCCAAACTGGACTTTCACCCTGGCGCCGCGCCTGGCTTTTGTGCCATTCGGCAGGCGATAGTGAAAATCGCGCCGTAGCGGTGTCGCCACGGCAACCGCGACATAGGAGGGATTGGAGGTCATTGGCGGGGGATTATAGGGCTGGCAGCCATCAAATTCTCGATTATGCCACTTGTTTAGGGGTGTTGTTCTGGTATGATTCGCCACCTTTAAATTCAAGCAGGGCAGTCATCGATGAAGGCCGAAATACATCCGCAGTATCAGGAAATCACGGCAACGTGTAGCTGCGGCAACGTGATCAAGACCAAATCCACAGTCTGCGAAGACATCCATCTGGAAGTCTGCTCAAACTGTCATCCGTTTTATACAGGCAAGCAGAAGGTTATTGACTCTGCAGGTCGTATTGACCGGTTCAACAAGAGATTCAGCAGAGGTGGTTCCAAGAGCTAACTCTCTGTGTGTCTATCAAAAAAGCGCCGTAAGGCGCTTTTTTTTGGTTCAAGGTTTTCGTATCTGGCTCGCGATGAAGCTGGTTACTCGCGAGACCCTTAAAAGATCTGCTGGGTGATATCGCTCTGTTCCGCCTCTGTACTGCGCTTGATTTCTTCAGGCACCAGTTCTTCCCTGAATATTTCAAAAATGCCGTCCGGGTCTGTCGGGTCGGTGCGCAGTCCGGTCTCAGGGTCTATCTTCACTGACACGATGCCGTTGGGTCGTGGCAATTGCTTTGACTGATTTTCTTCCGGTAGTGCTCGGGCCATGAACTCTATCCACGTTTCGATCGGCGTGGTGGATCCCCACTCACGGTTACCCACCGGGCTGTTGTCACTGAAGCCAGCCCATGTTGTTGCAACCAGATCCGGTGTATAGCCCGAGAACCAGATGTCAGCGTCGTTGGTAGTGCCGGTCTTGCCCCGAAGGTCACCCCGTTTGAGTGCGCGCATGGCCTTGGTGCCAGTACCTCGCCGGATGGCGTCAGACAGCATTGAGTTCATGATGTGCGCGACCCTGGGTTCGATGATTCTCTCCGCCCGGTTTAGACCTCGACAGTTCTCCATGCAAGCGACCCTGGGATCAGCCTGGTAGATAACGTCGCTGTTGATGGAGTCCAGTTCGCGCAGCAGGTAGGGTTCAACCTTGAATCCGCCGTTTGCGAAGGCTGCATAGCCGGTGGCGACCTCCATGGGTGTGAGTGCAATTGTGCCGCCACCAA
The DNA here is from genome assembly GCA_016779585.1 of Pseudomonadales bacterium. Classification (GTDB taxonomy): domain Bacteria; phylum Pseudomonadota; class Gammaproteobacteria; order Pseudomonadales; family Azotimanducaceae; genus UBA9659. The sequence continues at coordinate 32,622 of JADHNI010000017.1, read as the reverse complement.
AGGCCAGCTGCAGGTCCCTCGGGAAGTTGTCTGTCTCGAAGCCGAACTTTGAAACATAGTCGATGGCATTTTCCGGTCCATAATCAAGAATGACACGAATGGATACGAGATTTATTGAGCGGTATAGCGCTTCACGCAACCGTATGTTTCCGTGGAATTTATCACCGGAGTTCTTTGGTCTATAAACTTCCTCCAGCTCACCACCTGGCAGAACCAGGGGCGCATCGTTGTAGATGGATGCGGCTGTCAGCCCATTTTCCAAAGCCCCGGCATAATAGAAAGGTTTGAAGTTTGAGCCCGGTTGACGTTTTGCCTGGGTTGCATGGTTGAACTGTTTGGCATTGAAGTCGAAGCCACCGACGATTGCCCGTACCGCACCGTCATAAGGGTCCAGAGCGACGATGGCACCCTGTATCGCAGGTACCTGGCCAAGTCGAACCATGCCGTCTTCAGCGAATTCGTACCGGATAACATCCCCTGGCCCAACAATTTCAGCAGCTGTCTTTGGTCGGGGACCCCGGCGGTCAACGGTGATATAGGCGCGGGCCCAGCTCAGTCCATCCCATTCGATCGTTTTCAGCTCCAGGTCCCGGGTGAGAATAGTGATTCGCTGTTCTTCTACATCAGTGACGATGGCAGGATGCTGGCCGCCAAAACTTTTCATCTGTTCAAGCGTATCCAGCCAGTTTGCAGGGTAGCCATAGTCGGGGGCTGCCAGGTATTGGTCGGTTCCCTGGATACTCCTGTATTCAGGTCCGCGGTATCCGTGACGCCGGTCGTACTCGAGAAGTTTCAGGGTGATGGCTTGCTCAGCAGCCATCTGCTGCCGGCTGTCTAAAGTTGTGTATGCGATCATGCCCTGGTTATAGGCATCCCTGCCGAACTCCGACAGTACCTGCTTACGCACCATTTCGGCTGCATATAATGCGGGCAGTTCGATAGGGCGACGATGTACTTCGGCCGTGATTGGTGCGTTTCGTGCTTCTTCATATTGTTCCTGGGTGATGGAACCCTGTTCCCTCATTCGAGCCAACACCAGGTTGCGCCGGTCGATGGCCCGCTTTGGGCCGTTGATTGGGTTGCCTGCTTCAGGAGCCTGGGGCACACCTGCCAGCATAGCCATCTGTGCCAGGGTCAGCTCATCGATATTCTTTCCGTAGTAGGTGTTGGCTGCTGCCTGTATGCCAAATGAATGTTTGCCGAAAGGAATCATGTTCAGGTAGAGCGTCAGGATCTCCTGCTTTGTCAGTTCACGCTCAATCTTCACGGCCATCAGCATTTCCTTGAATTTGCGCAGGAACCTGACCTGGGTCTCGCCGGAAATGTTTTTTACCAATTGCATGGTAATGGTGGATGCTCCTGTCCTGATTTCACCGCGGTTGCGAACCAGTTGCCAGGTGGCGTTAACCAGTGTGACCACATCTATGCCGCTGTGCTGGTAGAAGCGCTTGTCTTCCGTATCCAGCAGGGCTCTTTCAAAAAGCTGGGGAATCTCCTCATAGGTGATGGGTATCAGTCTCTCTCCGAACTCCTGGATGAGCAGACCGTCGTCCGAATAGATCCGGAGTGGTGCCTTCAGGGCGACGCTGGAGAAGGTTTCTGTGTCAGGAATCTGTGGATTCAGGTACAGGTAGGCGGCAGATAACGCCATCGTGACGGCGCTCGCAAACGCCAGGGACGACCAGAAAAAGTACCTGATTACAGTGTTCATGAGGGTTTCAGACGAACGGTATTCGCCAGGCTTACATCAGAGGATCGCCATTATAGAGGTAATGCTAAGTCCATGCGAAATATGGAAAAAACATTATAATGTTTGGCCCAAAATTGGACCTGGGGTGGTAACTCAGGCTGTAAACCCAGGCTGTGGGATTGAAGAAATGTCTCTGAAATGAATGTTTTACGACACTTTTTTCAATTAAATTGTTTGCGCTATGGTTAAAGGTGGTATTTAATGTATTCCTGCATGAAGTGGCTGTAAGTGCTCGTACTTCATAGGAAATTAGGGAAACAGCGTGTTTGGATTTCTAAACAAAGGGCGCAGCAGCATGTTGGGGCTGGACATCAGTTCCACATCTGTGAAGCTTTTGGAACTGTCCCGCTCGGGTGGAGAGTACAAGGTCGAAAGTTACGGCGTTGAACCCCTGCCTGAAAATGCTGTGGTCGAAAAGAACATCAGCGACGTCGAAGGTGTCGGTGAGGCGATTCAGCGACTGATTGAACGTTGCAAGGTCAAGGCAAAGTCCACGGCTGTCGCTGTGGCCGGTTCTGCGGTGATTACCAAGACCATCGAGATGACGGCGACGCTGAGTGAAGACGAGATGGAGCAACAGCTGCAACTCGAGGCCGACCAGTACATTCCCTATCCCCTGGAAGAAGTAGCGCTGGATTTTGAAGTCCAGGGCCCTTCTCTCCGTTCTGAAGAACAGGTTGAGGTGCTTATCGCAGCCTGTCGCCGCGAAAACGTTGAAATGCGAGAAGCCGCGCTCGAACTTGGCGGACTCAAAGCCAAGGTGGTCGACATTGAAGCACACTGCATGCAACGTGCTTTCGAACTTGTTCGCAGTCAGTTCACCGAAGATGAAGAAGAAGATCAGGTGATCGCGATTGTGGATATCGGTGCAACCATGACCACTCTTTCGGTACTGACCAGCGGTGGTGCACCATATACACGGGAGCAACTCTTCGGTGGAAAACAGCTGACGGAGGAGATCCAGCGCCGTTACTCGCTTTCGGTTGAAGAAGCCGGACTTGCCAAAAAGCAGGGTGGCCTGCCTGATGACTACGAGACAGAGGTGCTGCAACCATTCAAGGAAGCTGTGGTACAGCAGGTAACACGATCGCTTCAGTTCTTCTACTCATCCAGTGCATACGACGATGTTGATCACATCATTCTTGCTGGAGGAACCTCGTCCATTGACGGCCTTGCCGAAATGGTCGCCGCCAAGCTGGGAACGCCTTGCACCATCGCAAACCCATTCGTCAACATGTCGTTGTCTTCAAAGGTCAATGAGGCCAACCTGCACAACGACGCGCCGGCAATGATGATTGCCTGTGGCTTGGCACTTCGTAGTTTCGATTAGTTGCCGGTGATGAGGAGAGGATAGATGGCTCACGATATCAAAATTAACCTCTTACCCTGGCGGGAAGAGTTACGAGAACAGAAAAAGCAGGAGTTTCTTCAGGTAACGGTTGCTGTTCTGGCGATTGCCGGCTTGATTATTTTTGCCGTTGACCGTTATTACACCAATTCCATTGATTACCAACAGGCTCGAAACGATTTCCTGGACCAGGAAATCAAGGTGCTGGATGAGCGGATTGCGGAGATTAAATTACTGCAGCAGAAACGAAACGAATTGCTTTCAAGGATGCGCGTTATCCAGGAGTTGCAGGGTAACCGGCCGATTATCGTTCGGGTGTTTGACGAGCTGGCTCGTCAGCTGGCCCCGAGGGTTTTCTTCACGGACCTGACCATGTCGGGTACAACGCTTTCGATCGCCGGTATCGCGGAATCCAACAACCGGATATCGAACCAGCTGAGAAACTTCTCCGAATCGGAGTGGTTTGAGGCACCCAATGTGACCGCTATCAAGGCAAGTCCACAATATGGTCCCCAGGCCAGCCAATTCACTTTAACGGTGTCACAGACAACACCGAAAAAAGAAGACGAGGAGGCTATTTAACATGGCAATGGAAGATCTCCTCGAGAGCATACAGAGTTTTGATACCAGCCAGCTCAACGATATCAATAACGTTGGTTCCTGGCCGGTGGCGATCAAGGCCATTATCTGGATCGTTTGTTTTGCCGGTGCGCTCGCCATGGGTTATGCGCTTCATGTGACTAACCTGCAGAAAGAGCTCGCTGGCGTGCAGTCTCATGAAACCACGCTGAAACAGGACTATGAAAAGAAGTTCTTTGAAGCCGCGCACCTTGAAGCCTACCGGGTACAGCAAAAGCAAATGGAAGAGTCCTTTGAGGCGATTCTTCGTCAGCTTCCTTCTGATACTGAGATTCCAGGCCTGATCGAAGACATAACGCTGGTTGGCCTGAAGAACGGCCTGACTTTTTCCAGCATCGATCTGCAACCGGAATCAAAGTATGAGTTCTACATCGAAAAGCCAATCGCGATTGTGGTTTCTGGTGGATATCACGGCCTGGGTTCATTTGTCAGTGATGTTGCTGACCTGTCACGAATTGTGACCTTACACGACTTTTCGATTGAACCCCGGGGCAGGTCTGCCGGTAGTGATACGCCTGGTAGTAATCTGACGATGACGATTCTGGCCAAGACGTATCGATATAACGATGAAAGGGGCTAACGGGCGATAGGAAGATGAGCAGTCTGACTGGAGCAATTAGAAACCTGTTACTGATGGTCGCTTTGGCGGTGCTGGCCGGATGTTCCGGTGGTGATCGTTATGCCGATCTCAGGGAGTTCATGCAGGAAGTGGAAGGCAAGCCTCGTGGCACGATCGCGCCACTGCCGGAATTCGAAGCCTACCAGGCCTTTACTTATGGTGCGGCTAACCAGCGGAGCCCATTTGAACCGCCGGTAATCATTCCGCCAAAGACGGAAGAACAAAAGAGAAATGTCGGCGTGAAACCGCCGAAGAACCATGTGAAGCAGTACCTGGAGCGCTTCCCGCTCTCGGCACTTGCCATGGTGGGCACATTGCAGAAAGACAATACATCTTTTGCTTTGATCGAGGATTCCCAGGGTGGTGTTCACCGGGTGCAGGTAGGCGACTACATGGGCGACCAATGGGGCCAGATTGAGAGTATTGAAGATACGCGCATCGACGTCACCGAAATTGTTAGTGACGGTGCCGGGGGATGGCTGAGAAGGCCCAGGACTATTGAACTGAGGGGTTTTCAGTAACCTAATTTTTGGGGGTGCATTGATATGACCAGTGCAAATATGGTGGAAACAATGACAAAGAGAATACTGCTCACTGTGTTGTCGCTTGTATTCAGCGGCTATGCGTTTGGCGTCACCATGGAGGATATTGAGTTCTCGTCTCTGCCTGGCGACAAGACCGAGATCAGGATGATCTTTGATGGTGTACCACCGGATCCAACCGGTTACACCATTGAGCAACCGGCGCGTATTGCACTGGACCTGAATGGAGTGATGAGTGGTCTGCCCACGAAGCACCACCCTCTGGGCTCAGGTAATGCAAGAAGTGTCACCGTGGTTGAAGCCGGTGATCGCACCCGTGTGATTGTGTCCATGGGTGCGCTGGTTGCATACAGCTCCCGTGTAATTGGCAATTCTCTCTATGTCCTGGTGGGTGCTGAGGATGATGGTCTGGTTAGCGACCATTCCCAGGAAACCTACACTGCAAGTTCAGATTCTGGCAGCGCCTACGATGAAGACTTCCCGACTATCGAGGAAGTGGACTTTCGGCGCGGGGAAAACGGCGAAGGACGTGTCATCGTAAGACTCTCTGACGTGGGTATCGGTGTTGACGTTACCAGTGAAGGTGGCAACATCCGGGTTGAGTTTGCCAACACGATCATTCCGGAACGCCTGCAGCGTCGACTGGATGTTACCGACTTTGCCACACCCGTCACCATGGTGGATGCGCTGCCGGAAGACGGCGACACGGTCATGATCATTGAACCGTCCGGTGACTTCGATTACCTGGCGTACCAGGCTGATAACATCTTTACCCTTGAGGTAAAGACAATGACCGCTGCGGATCTTGAAAATGCCGACCAGGCCTTCCGGTTCCGTGGTGAAAAGCTCTCGCTGAACTTCCAGGACATTGAGATTCGCTCGGTGCTCCAGCTGATTGCAGACTTTACCGACCTGAACCTCGTGGCCAGTGATACGGTTGCGGGGCGAATCACATTGCGATTAAAAAACGTGCCCTGGGACCAGGCACTTGAAATCATCATGAAGACCAAGGGGCTGGACAAACGCCTGGTTGGTAACGTGCTGATGATTGCTCCGGCTGCTGAACTCCAGGCCCGTGAGCAGCTGGAACTTGAATCCAGGCAGCAGATGTCAGAACTGGCGCCATTGCGAACAGAATTTATTGAAGTGAAGTACGCCAGCGCGGCTGAAATTTTTGCGCTTTTCCAAAGTGCTGGTGGTGAAGAAGGCGGCGGTGAAGGCGTTATTTCTTCCCGTGGTTCAGTGATCGTTGATGAGAGAACCAACTCTATAATCATCACGGAAACAACTGACCGAATTAATGAGTTCCGTGAAGTTCTGGACCGACTCGATGTGCCCGTAAGACAGGTGCTGATTGAAGCGCGTATCGTGACGGCAACCTCCAGCTTTGGTGAGTCACTTGGTGTTCGCTGGGGTGCTCTGGGTTACGGTACTCATAACGGTGGCGACACCTTCTCGCACTTTGGTGGCTCGCTGACAACCCTGGGTGAGATCAAAGACTCCATTGGTGAGGATTCGCTCACCTACAGCGCTGAAGAAAACCTGATTGTCGATCTGCCCGCAACTGGTAACGCTTCCAGTTTTGCCTTCGGCCTGATTGGCGAGGATTACCTGCTGGATATGGAACTTTCTGCCCTGGAAACAGAAGGCCGTGGTGAAGTTATTGCTAGACCGAAGGTAATTACTTCAGATAAGCAGGAAGCCTCAATCGAGTCTGGTGACCAGATTCCTTACCAGGAAGCATCGAGCAGTGGTGCAACCTCCACACAGTTCCAGGATGCTGTCCTGGGTCTGAGTGTAACGCCTCGCATCACGCCTGATGATCGAATCATTATGGACCTCGAGGTCACACAGGATTCGATTGGTGCGGTATTCAACGGCGTGCCGAGTATCCGGACCAACAGTATCCAGACGCAGGTATTGGTGAACAACGGCGAAACCATTGTGCTGGGTGGTGTGTTCCAGACGACGGTCACGGAAGGTGTTTCCAAGACCCCGATTCTTGGAGACCTGCCCTGGGTAGGCAACCTGTTCAAGCAGACCACGCGTTCTGATGACAAGCAGGAACTGCTGATCTTTATTACACCACGACTGATTCGGGATTCCCTGACGTCGCGATAAATCTTCCGTCGGAGGATGACTTTTTAGGTTATCCTCCGTCTCCGTCATGCAAGTTGTCAGTTCTCATCCCCGACGTGTCTTCCTGGTCGGCCCAATGGGTGTCGGTAAAACGACCATCGGAAAGCTTGTCGCACGAGAACTGGGCCTCGAGTTTATTGATTGTGACCAGGAAATAGAGCGCCGGTGCGGTGCCGACATACCCTGGATATTTGATGTGGAGGGCGAAGATGGCTTTCGCGCTCGCGAAACTTCCGTGCTGGATGACCTGACCAGGCAGGATGGACTGCTGGTTGCAACAGGTGGTGGTGCGGTGATTCGTAAGCAAAATCGCGGCTTTCTCAAGACGCGAGGCATAGTGATTTACCTGGACTCTGATGTTGACCTGCTGGTTAAACGTACAGCCAGGGACAAGAAGCGCCCGTTACTGCAGAACAATGACCCGAAAAAGGTGCTGACAAGGATCAAGCAAGAGCGAGGTCCCCTGTATCGGGAAGTGGCAGACGTTCACATCATGGTACCGGATGATGGAAGTCGCAAGGCGGCCAACCTGGTGATGCAACAGTTACAGAAGGAGGGTTTCGTTGAATAACGAACAGACTGTTTTCCTGGACCTGGGTGATAATGCCTATGACATCAGGATAGGCAGTGGACTCCTGTCCCAAACCGATTCAGTGCGTCGCTATATCAGGGGCAACCAGGCTTTCATTATCTCGAATGACACAGTTGCGGGGCACTACCTGAGTGCAATACAGGCCCAGCTGGAAGGTCTGAAGACTGATGTCTATCTCATGCAGGATGGTGAGCAATACAAGACCCTGGCGACTCTTGAGACGATTATCGGCAGCCTTCTCGAAGCAGGACACAACAGAACAACGACGATTATCGCCCTGGGTGGCGGTGTCGTTGGCGATACCGCCGGATTTGTAGCAGCCGCCTACCAGCGTGGTGTGCCGTTTATCCAGGTACCCACGACTTTGCTTTCCCAGGTAGATTCTTCTGTAGGCGGCAAGACGGCCGTGAACCATGAGCTGGGCAAAAACATGATAGGCGCCTTCCACCAGCCCAGGGGTGTGATTATTGACACGGAGACCCTCGCGACACTGCCCCGGCGGGAACTCTCAGCCGGTCTTGCGGAGGTGATCAAGCATGGTGTGCTGGCGGACGCCGGCTATTTTAGCCAGGTGGAAGCAGACATTGAGAAGCTCCGTTCTCTCGACTCATCGAGTATGACCACGGCAATCAAAGGCAGCTGCGAGATCAAGGCCGCAGTGGTAGCTGAAGATGAAAAGGAAGCCGGAAAACGTGCACTGCTTAACTTTGGCCACACCTTTGGTCACGCCATCGAAACCGGTATGGGGTATGGCAGGTGGCTGCACGGAGAAGCCGTTGGCGCAGGCATGGTAATGGCCGCTGAGTTATCCCTGAAACTGGATCGCTGCTCAGGCGGTGATGTTGCACGAATTCGCTCAGTTGTTGAGAAGGCTGGCTTGCCCATCCATCGGCCGGCAGAACTTTCCATTGAGACCATGCTTCAGCTAATGGCGAAGGACAAGAAAGCCACCGATGCAGGCATGCGCTTTGTTTTACTGGATGGCGGTATCGGAAAAACTGAACTGGTCGACGATGTTCCCGTGCAGCTTGTCAAAGAGGCGATCAGCGCCTGCTAGTCTTCTTGCCAAACATTTAAGGTAACTGGGTTGAACCCATAAGGTCCCTGTCGATCTCACGGGCCGCTTCACGGCCTTCATTGATCGCCCTGACAACCAGGTCCTGTCCGCGACGACAGTCAGCGGCAGCGTAAACCCTGGGAATGCTGGTTCGGAAATCATCCTTGGTTGCCTTGAAGTTACCCCGGTCGTCCGTTTCCATACCCAGCGCTTCGTTGATGTAGTGCTCCGGCTGCAGGAAACCCATCGACAGCAGGATCAGGTCTGCTTTCCAGGTTTTCTCGGTACCTGGAATCTCCTGGATTTTTTCGTCGACATTCACGGTCACGATGCCGGTGAGGTTTCCGTTATCGTCTTTGAGGAACTCTTTACTCATGATGGAGTAAACACGAGGGTCCTCACCAAAACGATTCGCAGCCTCCGCGTGGCCATAGTCAACGCGATAAATTCGTGGCCACAGGGGCCAGGGATTGTCCGGCGCGCGTTCGGCGGGCGGTTTTGGCAGCAGCTCAAAGTTGACCAACGACTTGCAGCCATGGCGCAGTGATGTACCAATACAGTCGGTACCTGTGTCACCACCACCAATCACGATCACGTCTTTGTCTTTTGCCGAGATATAGTTGCCGTCTTCGAGGTTCGAATCCAGCAGGCTCTTTGTATTTGCAGTTAGAAACTCCATTGCCAGGTGAACGCCCCTGGCATCCCGGTTTGGAATAGGCAGGTCGCGCGCGACAGTTGCGCCTGTTGCCAATAACACGGCGTCGTTTCCGTCGATCAATTCCTTTACGTCAACGTTCTTGCCGACATCGGCATTCACAATAAACTGAACGCCTTCGTCCCGCATAATCTGGACGCGACGATCGACCACATCCTTGTCCAGCTTCATGTTTGGAATGCCGTACATGAGGAGACCGCCGATGCGATCTGCGCGTTCATATACGGTAACGCTGTGGCCCGCCTTGTTCAGCTGGTCAGCTGCCGCAAGGCCGCAGGGGCCTGAGCCCACAATGGCGATTTTCTTGTCAGTGCGTGAAGTAGGTGGCTTGGCAACCACCCAGCCCTCTGCATAGCCTCGATCAATAATTGCGTTTTCTATGTTCTTAATGGTGACCGGTGGGTTGGTAATTCCCAGTACACAGGCTCCCTCGCAGGGCGCCGGGCAAACGCGACCGGTGAATTCCGGGAAGTTGTTGGTTTTATGCAGCCGATCCAGGGCGTCGTGCCAGCGTCCCTTGTAGACGAGGTCGTTCCACTCAGGGATCAGGTTGTGAATCGGACAACCGTTGCCTGACTGGCAGAAAGGCACACCACAATCCATACACCTGGCGCCCTGTGTGGTTAAGTGCTCTTCATTGTGTTCGGTATACAGTTCCTCGAAGTCGACCAGTCGAACTGCCGGATCACGATACGGTTCCGTTTCGCGATCGAACTCCTTAAACCCTGTTGGCTTACCCATAACTACGCTCTTGTAAAATTTTTAAGATCCGACGGCTGCCAGGGATTCTTCTGCAGCCATTTCCTCGAGGACCCGTTTGTAGTCCGTCGGCATGACCTTGAGGAATCGGGACAGTTCTTCAGACCAGTTGTCCAGTATTTTTTCTGCCACCGTGGACCCGGTGTACTTCTGGTGATTCTCGATCAAGTGCCTGAGCTCGCTGATATCAGTCTCTAGTTGCATCTTCTCGAGCTCAAAGGTGCCAGTATTGCACTTGCTCGCAAAATCACCGTTCCTGTCCCAGACATATGCAATACCGCCGCTCATACCTGCACCAAAGTTTCGACCGGTTGAGCCCAGTACAACGACCCGACCGCCAGTCATATATTCGCAGCCGTGATCGCCGATACCCTCAACCACGGCATGTGCGCCACTGTTCCTGACACAGAAACGTTCTGCAGCGATACCGCGGAAATAGGCTTCCCCGGAAGTTGCACCATAGAGCGACACGTTTCCGACCAGAATGTTGTCTTCTGCGGCGAAGGTGCTGACTTTCGGTGGGTATACGATAACCTTGCCACCGGAAAGTCCCTTGCCGACGTAATCGTTGGCGTCACCTTCAACCTCTAGAGTAATGCCAGGTGCCAGGAATGCACCCAGGCTCTGGCCGGCAGAACCATTCAGTTTGATCTTGATGGTGTCTTCTTCGAAGCCCTCGCCGCGGGTTGCCTTGGCAACCTCATGGGACAGCATGGTACCGACCACACGATTGATATTGATGATGTCGTGTTCGATCTCGACTTTCTCGCCTTTTTCAAGAGCGGGCTTCGCCAGTTCGATCAGGGTGTTGTCCAGGGCTTTGTCGAGGCCATGGTCCTGGTCGATGGTTCGATAGACTTCCGTGCCCTCGTAAACGATCTTCGCTGGTGTCAGGATACTGGTCAGATCCAGACCGCTGGATTTCCAATGCTCGATGGCTTTGTTCGTTTCCAGCAGGTCAGCTCGACCGATCATTTCATTCACGGTTTGGATACCCAGCTTCGCCATAATCTGGCGCAGTTCCTCGGCCACCATGAAGAAGTAGTTCACCACGTGATCAGGGCTGCCGTTAAACTTGGCACGCAGTTCCGGATCCTGGGTAGCAATGCCAACCGGGCAGGTGTTCAGGTGACACTTGCGCATCATGATGCAACCCAGTGTAACCAGCGGAGCCGTGGCAAAACCGATTTCTTCCGCACCGAGCAACATGGCAATCGCTACATCGCGGCCCGTTTTGATCTGGCCATCTGTCTGCAGAACCACGCGGGAGCGCAGGTTGTTCATCACCAGGGTCTGGTGCGTTTCGGCGATACCCAGCTCCCAGGGCAGACCGGCGTGTTTGATGGAAGTCAGCGGTGATGCGCCGGTTCCGCCATCGTGGCCGGCAATTACGAGGTGATCAGTCTTGGCCTTGGTTACACCGGCCGCAATAGTGCCGACACCTATCTCGGAACCCAGCTTTACGCTGATTCGTGCGGACGGGTTTGAGTTTTTCAGGTCATGAATCAGCTGCGCGATATCTTCGATAGAGTAAATATCGTGGTGTGGCGGAGGGCTGATGAGGCCTACACCCGGCGTCGAGTAGCGCATTCGGGCGATTTGCTTGTCGACCTTGTCTCCTGGCAGCTCGCCGCCTTCGCCGGGCTTGGCACCCTGGACAATCTTGATCTGCAGCTCGTCAGAATTGGCGAGATACCATATGGTCACGCCGAACCTGCCGGATGCCACTTGCTTGATGGCGGATCGCTTGGAATCGCCGTTAGCCATGGGTTCAAATCGTTCCGGATTCTCGCCACCTTCACCGGTGTTGGACTTGCCGCCCAGCCGATTCATGGCGATGGCCAGTGCCTCATGACTCTCCTGTGAAATGGAGCCGAAACTCATGGCCCCTGTGCAGAAGCGCTTAACGATGTCACTGGCGGGCTCGACATCGCTGATATCGACAGGCGTCTGCTCGCTGTATCTGAATTCCATCAGGCCACGAAATGTTGCCTTTCGCGTGGCTTCATTATTTGCGTGGTTTGCAAACTGCCAGTACGCATCCTCGTTGTTGGTTCGAGCTGCGACCTGCAGGCTGGCGATTGAATCGGGATCCCACATGTGGGTGTCACCGCCACGGCGCCAATGGAAGTCTCCGGGATTAGGCAGCACGGGAATCAGGTTTTCGTTGCGTGGCGGATAGCCGATTTCATGTCGGACTTTCATTTCCTCGAACAGGACGTCAAAGCTGACGCCCTGCACTCGACTGGCAGTGCCGACAAATGCGCGGTTGATGATTTCGTCCGCAAGACCAACGGCCTCAAAGATCTGTGCGCCCTTGTAGGATTGCAGCGTTGAAATACCCATCTTGGCCATGACCTTGAGCATGCCCTTGGCAACACCTTTCTTGTAAGCAGCCACGATCTTGTGGATATCACTGTACTCGTTTCGGTCCAGCAGGCCGTCCTGCTGGGACTGCCAGAGTGCTTCAAAGGCAACGTAGGGGTTGATGGCATCTGCGCCATAGCCGATCAGCAGGCAGTGGTGATGAACTTCACGGGCTTCACCGGTTTCCAGCACGATTCCGATTCGTGTTCTTGTATGACTTGCGACGAGGTGGTGGTGTACGGTGCCGCTTGCGACAAGAGAGCTCAGTGCCATGCGCGAGGCGCTGATGTTCCTGTCAGACAGCACGATGATCGAATAACCTTCGTCGATTGCCCGGGTCGCCTCTTTACAGATGCGGTCCAGTGCAGCCAGCATGCCTGCCTTGCCCTCGGCTTTCTCGAAAGTGATATCAATGGTCTGGGTTTTCCAGCCACGTGTATCCATGTTCTTGATGCTGGCCAGTTCGTCGTTGGACAGGATCGGATGCGGGATACTCAGGCGATGGGCGTGTTCCTCGGTAACATCCAGCAGGTTGCCTTCAGGACCGATGAAACATTCCAGTGACATCACAACTTCTTCGCGAATGGAATCGATCGGTGGGTTGGTGATCTGTGCAAACAGTTGTTTGAAGTAGTCGTAAATCAGTCGTGACTTGTCTGACAGGCAAGCAAGTGCCGAGTCATTACCCATGGAGCCTAGAGGGTCGCGAGCCTCCGTGACCAGGGGCAGCAGCATGAACTGCATGGTCTCTACGGTGTAACCAAATGCCTGCATGCGCTGAACCAGTGACTCGGGCTCGTAGTGCAGTTCATTGCCGGTTTTTGGCAGGCTGCTGAGTTCCAGCCTCTGTCTAGCCAGCCACTCGCCGTACGGGCGACGATTGGCAAAATCATTCTTCAGTTCTTCGTCAGGTACCATGCGTCCCTTGAAGAAGTCGATCAGGAACATCTTGCCGGGCTGCAGGCGGCCTTTTTCTTTGACGTTAGCGGGATCGACAGGCAGTACACCCACCTCAGACGCCATGATCACCTTGTCGTCATGGGTCAGGTAATAACGGGAGGGGCGTAGGCCGTTTCGGTCCAGTACGGCACCAATATAGTGACCATCAGTAAATGCGATGGAGGCTGGTCCGTCCCAGGGTTCCATCATGGCTGAATTAAATTCGTAGAAGTCCCGTTTGTCCTGCGGCATGTTCACGTCTGCCTGCCAGGCCTCGGGAATCATCATCATGATGGCTTCCTGCAGGCTCCTGCCGGACAACAGCAGGAATTCGAGGACGTTATCGAAGGTTCCGGAGTCTGAGTATTCAGGCTCTACAATAGGGAACAGGTCCGTGATGCGATCTCCGTAGAGATCAGACGCCGCGACGCCCTCACGGGCAGTCATCCAGTTCTTGTTACCGCGCAGGGTGTTGATTTCACCGTTATGGCTCATAAACCGGTTCGGCTGCGCACGATCCCAACTTGGGAAAGTGTTTGTCGAGAATCGGCTGTGCACCATGGCCAGGTGAGATTCGTAATCCGCTTCTTCCAGATCCGGGTAAAAAGGGAACAATTGTGCCGGTGTCAGCATGCCCTTGTAGACGATGATGCGTGAGTTCAGGCTGCAGATGTAAATCTGGCCGGCTTCACCCAGGCCGGACTCGTGCTTCGCAAGCTTCGTGAAGCGCTTGCGAATCAGGTAGAGCGCACGGTCGAAGGCATGATCTTCCACGTGTTCTGTAGCAATAACTACCTGCTCCATGAAGGGCATGGCTGCGAGTGCAGCCGGACCGACATCAGCGACATCCGGGCGAACCGGGATTTCACGGAAGCCAAGCAGTGTCTGGCCTTCTTCTTCGATCACCCTCGCGAGAATATCTTTTGCCTGTTGTCTTTCTGATTCATCGTGCGGCAGGAAGACATTACCCACCGAGTATTTCTGCGGCTCAGGCAGGGTAATACCCTGTTCGCCGAGAACGCGCTGGAAAAACTTGTGCGGGATCGCGGTCAGGATACCGGCACCGTCACCAGTATTCTCTTCAAAACCACATCCACCGCGATGATCCATCTGGGAGTTAATGTGGTACGCGTCAGTCAAGATCTCGTGGCTGGGAACACCCTTAATGTTGGCGACAAAACCAACGCCACAGGAATCTTTCTCCAATGCCGGGTCATACAGGCCGTGTTTTTCCGGGAAACCGGCTCTTCCGTCGATTCTCTTGTTGTTCATCTGCTGGACTCTGTTTGTTAGGCCCGAAACGGTGCCACTTGCGAGTTAGGGCTGGCCGTAAAACGGGGCGGAAACAATATCATTAGCCCGTTGAAAGTCAAGAGTTTAGGCACGGTGCGCGCCATTTGTTTAGTTTCTAAATCTCTGATTTTTATGATGTTTTCAAATGTGGAACTTTGATGGAGATTGGGAGGGGTGGGCACTTCCGTGATACCTGCGGGTTGGTGCTGCTCGCTGCCACGGGTAATGGGTCGCGGCACCGCTCGAGTGCGTCCTTGCAACGCTGACACGCGGGCTATCCCTGCCCGCGAGTCTGCCGCAACCCTTTCCCCGGGCGCGCTCGCTTGGACATCGTCGCGGGTATCTCCGGGGTGCCGCGCCAAGACGCTCGCGAGGATCGTGACCTGGGTCTCGCGATGGCCGTGAGGCGAGGGGTCGGGTACCCGTTGGCAGCAGACTCGAAACCTGGACGGTTTCGTGTCAGGCCCCAGGGATGGGTTTACGCCGGTGCTGCCAATGCGGTACCCGATGCGAGCGAAGCCATGGCCGGAAACAAGCGTGGCTCGCAAGACAATTTCAGAAAGCCTATAATCGGCGCCCTCAAAACAGCCAGTCGGCGACAAACATTTCGAAAGAGAGGAACACTATGAAACAACCAGTCAGGGTAGCGGTAACAGGTGCAGCGGGACAGATCAGTTATTCCCTGCTTTTTCGAATTGCTTCCGGCCAGATGCTTGGCGCTGACCAGCCTGTCATCCTGCAGCTCCTGGAAATCCCCCCAGCCATGGAAGCCCTGTCGGGTGTTGTCATGGAACTGGATGACTGCGCCTTTGACCTGGTTCAGGAGATCATCGCCACCGACAATCCCGACGTTGCGTTCAAGGATGTGGACTATGCGTTGCTGGTGGGTTCCAGACCACGTGGACCTGGCATGGAGCGTAAAGACCTGCTCGAAGCCAACGCGGCGATTTTCTCTGTACAGGGCAAGTCACTGAATGATCATGCCGGCAAGGATGTGAAAGTCCTGGTTGTGGGTAACCCCGCCAACACAAACTGCCTGATTGCCCAGCGTAATGCGCCGGATCTTGATCCCAGGCAGTTCACAGCGATGACGCGCCTCGACCACAACCGCGCTGTCACCCAGCTTGCGCAAAAGACCGGCAAACATGTTTCAGACGTGAAGGGCCTGGCGATCTGGGGTAACCACTCAGCAACCCAGTACCCGGATATCTTCCATGCCACTGTTGATGGTACGGCTGCCGATACCCTGGTGGACCAGAACTGGGTAGAAAGCGACTTCATCCCCACGGTTCAGCAGCGCGGTGCCGCCATCATCAAGGCTCGTGGCCTGTCCAGCGCAGCGTCAGCTGCAAACGCGGCCATCGAGCATATGCGCGACTGGGCCCTTGGCACCGACGGTGAGATTGTCAGCATGGCGGTCTATTCAGATGGCAGCTACGACATTGCCGAAGGCCTGATTTATTCCTTCCCCTGTACCTGTGCGGGTGGTGACTGGTCAATCGTCCAGGGTCTGGAGATCAACGAATTCAGCCGTGGCAAGATGACGGACACGGAAACTGAACTCGCGGAAGAACGTGACGCGGTTAAGGACCTGCTGCCCGGATAAGCCCGGATAAGAAAGCCCGAGCATCAGCCGGGGGAAGCTTCCTCCGCGACCAGGAGAATAGCGGGTGAGCCTGTCCTGTTGGAAAGGCTCACCCGTTTTTTGTTGGGCATAAGAAAAGCGGCTTCCGGTTCCATGGTGGCTCCCGTATCGAAAAGGAGCTCACCCTGGATTCCCATCAGCATGGTGTATTGATCGCTTTCGAGCGTGATTGATTCGCCGGATGCGATTTGTATTCTCACGACCTTGAATTCGTCAAAGTCAGCCACCAGGTCCTGGTTTTCTCCCAAAGGTTTCGCTTTGTCGAACTCAACAGGTTCGATAATCGCCTTGTCAAACACCTCCAGGGTATCCCAGTGATCCTGGGTCAGGACTTTCTGGCCGAATGACAGGATGTAACGTTCGTAATGAGGTGTCTGGAATTCCACGACCCTGACCCCATGCTGCAGGGAATGCGGCACCAGTGGGCGTACCGTCACAACGTCACCTGTCTCGAGGGGTCTGAGTTCCGTGAACGCGTACATGGCCTCCCGCAGGTGCTTTTCTTTTTCTTGCAGTGCCTCGGGAATAACGTCCGCCCTGTTTTCAATTAATCCATCGATCTCATTCCGGCAGGCCTGGTAGTTTGTAACCTGTTCGACGTAAGCGGACAGGAAAGCATCGCGGGATTCAAACTCGCCAAGCTTCTGCTGGTTAAACCCGTATCTGATTGCTCCCTTGCCATCCGGCCAGGCCTGTTGGTCGATGTTGGTGACCACATAAACCTCAATCTTCTGTTCGTGCATCTCGAAATAGAGATCACCGAGATTTTCTGTCGGCAGGGGATCAAGAATCTTCAGCAGTAGCGGCGCGTGTCCACAACCGATGAATGGACCGAAAATATCCAGCAGCCAGGCAATGGAAGTGCCATTAACCTCTGAGACGCCGCGGGCTTCGATACCCGAATACCAGATTTCCTGTCCCCAGGGTTTGGCAATGTGCACGGGTGTCAGGGGCAGCGGTTCATTCAGGTTGATCACAGATAAGCCTTGCTCTTCAGCGATGTCCGCGAGGTTTGATCGACCGTCTACCTCTACCACTGAAAATGGCGTCCGGGAAATGACGGTGCTGGCTCCCGCTTCATCAACCAGGAGCAGCACATGAAGTTCCAGGGATAGCACCGGTTCAAGGTACGCGGCTGCGTGCGTCCATGTGAAGTGACTGCATCCTGGCTCCGTCATCAGTGACGACGACAATGCCGATAGGTGTCCGAGCGAGCGGGTCATGGTCTCAAAAATACCAGGTCCGATTATGGCTAGTTACTGTCGCGATGCAGGCATAAGATGGCTACATTCATTGTTAGTCGATAGGAGCAGGCATATTACCTGCCGGTGGCATCCTCGAACAGGCCCGCAAGGCCAGGGACCCAAGATTTGACGGTCGATTTTTTGTCGCTGTCCGTTCCACGGGTATCTATTGTCGACCGATCTGTCCGGTAAAAATGCCGAAAGCGGAAAATGTGACCTTTTATGAAACCGCTGCGGCTGCCAGTGAAGCAGGTTACCGACCCTGCCTGCGCTGTCGACCGGAGACTTCACCAGGTACGCCTGCCTGGCGAGGAACGTCCACGACGGTCAGTCGTGCGCTGAAACTTATTAACGAAGGGGCGCTGGACGAAGGTAATGTGTCGGCATTGTCTGACCGCCTCGGCGTGACCTCACGCCACCTGGGCCGACTATTCAGTAAACACCTGGGTGCTTCTCCCAACACCGTGGCCCAGACCCGACGCCTGCAGTTTGCCAAGAAACTGATTGATGAAACCTCGCTGTTCATGACTGACGTGGCCATGATCAGTGGTTACGGTTCGGTCCGGCGCTTCAACGATCATTTCCGGAAAACCTACAGCAGGACGCCCGGAAGCCTCCGGCGTGAGCAGGTGGTCGAGGCGGGTGATGTGTGCCTCAGGATTGCCTACCGTGACCCTTTTAACTTTGACGCGCTGCTGGATTTTTTCCGGGTCCGTGGAATACCGGGCACTGAAAAGGTAACCGACTGTTACGAAAGAACCTTTGTCCTCGATGGTCAGCCGGGCACAGTTTCGGTGTCCGATTCGGGCGATGGCTACCTGGTTTGCCGGGTCACCGGTGGCAGTCCTCGTTCATTGATGAACATTGTTGCTCGCGTCAAATCAATGTTCGATGTCGATGCAGTACCCGAGGATATCAGCTCGGTCCTGGTATCAGACAGGGTGCTCAAACCGCTGGTCAGGAAGGTTGCAGGCTTGAGACTGCCGGGGGCGTTTGATGCATTTGAAGTCAGTGTGAGGGCTGTTGTTGGGCAGCAGGTTTCCGTGAAAGGCGCAACGACCGTCATGGGTCGAATTGCGGAACGCTGTGGTAAGCGAACAGGATTTGGTTTGGTTTTTCCCGATGCTGAAACCCTGGCACAGCTTGACCCCGAATCGCTGCCGATGCCTGGAAAGCGCGCACTTGCCATCCGCGAGATGTCATCACGAATTGCCGAGGGCGTAATCCGCTTTGACATGGAGGCACAGGAGTTTCATTCGGCACTGCTATCAGTGCCGGGGATTGGGCCGTGGACGGCAGACTATATTGCCATGCGAGCGCTCGCAGATCCGGATGCTTTTCTCCATGGTGACCTTGTGATTAAAAAAGTGGCCAGTGAGCTTTTTGGTATCGATACTGAAAAGGAGCTACTGGCGCGAGCCGAGCGGTGGCGACCCTGGAGAGGTTATGCGGGTATGCATTTGTGGAGATATGCGGCGGAAACCCGGAGTTAAGGTATGAGATTCAGGTACATCGATTCACCCATTGGGAAGCTTTTACTGGCAGGTCGAAACGAGACGCTCCAGATCATCGGGTTTCCTGAGGGGAAGGGCACCATTATTCCGGAAGAGAACTGGGACGAACTGGACAATTGTTTTGTGCAGGTAGAAGACCAGCTCGGTGAGTATTTTGCAGGTCGGCGCCAGGTATTTGCGCTAAAGCTGCAACCCACCGGGACACCCTTCCAGCTCCAGGTTCTCGCAGCTCTGCAGGCGATTCCTTTCGGGGAAACTCGCAGCTACCTGGATATTGCCCGGTCGATTGGTCGGCCGAAAGCGGTTCGTGCCGTGGGTGCGGCCAATGGTCGTAATCCGCTGCCAATTGTCATCCCGTGCCATCGGGTCATTGGCACAAACGGGTCACTGACCGGGTTTGGTGGTGGCCTTGCAGCCAAGGAATACCTGCTCAACCTGGAGAGTGCAGGATTTGGACTCACTGCGCCTCGTGGCTGATATCGATCGGTAAACCATCGGGATCATAAACCATGACCGATCCGGCATAAGGTGCTTTGGTCACCAGTTCGCGAAAGGCTGTCAGCGAGCGGAAGGGTAAATCCGTCAGCATGCTGTTCACCAGCCAGGATGGCAGGGCACCAGCGGGGTCAACATATTGCTGCCAGGTAATTTTCGTGCGGTCCTCGGATACCGGCTCAAGCAGGTAGAAACCGTATGCTTCCTGGATTCGTACATGTCTGCCCTCGGGAAGGGCATCGGGCCGTGCAGTCATCTCTACCTTAACGGTGCCTTCCGGCTTGTACGAAATTTCGGCATGGAATATGACATCCCGCGATTTCGCCGGAAATGGCAGGCTGGTGACCTGGTGGAAACTTCGTTCGGTGGCACTTGGCTGTTCGAGGGTTATGCTTTCTTTGCATCGGAACACCCACTGTGTGCACGCCTCTGTGTCCTGCAGTAATGCCAGGGCACTTGCCACGTTGACGTCAAGGAGTGTCTGGGCGCGAAACTCCTCGTACTTCGATTCCCCTGTTTTCCTGGATTCAATCAGCACGCCATCCTGATCGAGCCTGGTTGACCAATCGGCAGCAGAGGCGCCGACCGAAGCGGTCAGCAGGATGAACAGGGTCGCCAGCCTGGTCATTGGCTGATGGACCTGAACACATCGAAGTAGTCGGGGAAGGTTTTGCGCGTGCAGTCCGGGTCGTTGATGGTGACGTTGGCATTGCCGAGTGCAGCCAGGGAGAAACACATGGCAATTCGGTGATCCGCGTAGGTCTCTATCTCTGCCGGCGTGATCTTGGCAGGAGGATCGATGGTGATGGTGTCGTCCGTGGTCTGTACATCCGCTCCCAGGCGGCGCAGGCCCTCGCTCATCGCATGCATCCTGTCGGTTTCCTTGACCCGCCAGTTGTAGATATTCCGGATGGTGGTTCGCCCCTCTGCGAACAGTGCCATGGCGGCGATAGTCATCGCGGCGTCGGGAATGTGATTCAGGTCCACATCGATACCTTTTAACTGCCCGGATGAAACGTCTGTCCAGCTATCCTGTCGGTCAACTTTTGCACCCATCTGCTCGATGGTCTTCAGGAACTGGTAATCTCCCTGCACAGATTGGCGCCCCAGGCCATGAACTCTGACAGGTCCGCCGGCGATGGCTGCAGCGGCAAAGAAATAGGAGGCAGAGGATGCGTCGCCCTCAATCATGTACGAGCCAGGAGATGTGTATTGCTGGCCACCCGGTATTTGGAAGGACTGGTAATTGTCGTGACTGGCTTTTACGCCGAACATGTCCAGCATGCCAAGCGTGATATCCAGGTACGGTTTGGAGACCTGTTCGCCTATGACACTGATATTGGAATCTTTCTTTGCCAGGGGCAGCGCCATCAGCAGCGCAGTCAGGTACTGGCTTGAGATGTCACCTCGAATACTGACGTCGCCACCTTCAACCAGGCCGCCCTCTAGCCTGAGTGGTGGACACCCGGGTTTACCCAGGTATGCCACCCGTGCTCCGAGTTGTTCCAGCGCATCCACCAGGTGTTCAATCGGTCTCTCGCGCATGTATTCATCGCCATCAATCAGGAACTCCTGGTCAATAAGACTCAGTACAGCCGTTAGCGGCCTGATTGCAGTGCCGGCATTTCCCAGGAAAAGTTCAGTGAGTCCTGTTGGACGAAACAATCCAGCCTGTCCCTCGACGGTGCAGGTTTGCCAGTCATCGCTTGTTGAAATGCGGACACCCAGTTGCCTCAGTGCCTCAACCATGCGCTCCGTGTCATCACTGCGCAGCAGGTTGGTCAGTTTCGTTGTGCCACTGGACAGTGCCGATAGCAGGAGTGCGCGATTGGACAGGCTCTTGGAGCCTGGCAGTACTATTTCTCCTTCGACATGGGAGATAGGCGTGAGGGTTAACTGCTTCATCACGCTAGTATAGTTCAGGTTGCCTGATTTGCGGGGTCAGCCGGCTGATAAAACTGTTGATATCCGAATCGACCTGTCTCAAAGGTGCCCGTCCGGGTTCTTCCAGCAGGATGGCGCCGCTGGCATTGTCGATGGATAGGAAAAGCTCAGAGTCAGGATCTGTATTGGCAAAGAAGATGGTGAGCGGTTGCCTGAGACGCTGCTTGGCCAGTGCGTGACCGATCAGGTTCGCGATAAGGCGCTCAAAGTCTTCAGTGTTCCAGATTTGGATGAGGCTGACCTGTCCTTCCTCGCTGTCAGCCTCAAGGGTTCCTGACCAGTAACTGCCGTAGTAGGCCTTGATGTCCGGGTGAATTTCGCACTCAAGGGCATTCTCCAACCCGGCGAAATTGACCGGAGATTCCTGGGGTAAGGGTCGCCAGTAGGTAAATTCAGTATCCTGGTGCAGTTCGCAGGGCGAGCGCCACTCAGGGTCAAAGGGTGTGCTCAGTTCCCCGTGGTCGGTGAGCGCCAGTGTTCTTTCTACAAATTTTGCCAGTGCCTGCATGCACCGGATTATATGCTGATTACGGACGTCTCAGTGCACCTGGCCCGTGATCAGGCCTCCGGGAAAGGATGCTAAAAACCCTGGCCCTGTCTTCAGCGGACATTTCGCCGAGGTTCTGGATCATCTGGTCATGCATGGTTTGCTGAAGTCTTGCCGACGCCGCTCTCACTTCTGCCATCGCTGCCTTTACCTGCTTCTCTTCGAATGGCTCAGCGATGATGGCTTCATGCAGCGCGTGCTGTGCCTGTCTCAGGTCGTGTCTGTAGGGGCGGCTATTTTTCATCTGCTCGAGCATGTTCTGGCGTATCTTTGAGCGGGTTGCATCATCAAGATCCTGCATCAGCCACTCGAAATGCATACGACCGGGTGGTCCGCCATCCAGCTGACGACCAATGACAACACCGGCGATCAGGAGGTTCACTCCCAGTGAAACCAGCAGGGCCAGGACCAGCCATCGATTACTGTTCATTGTTCACTCCTTCGAAGTCGTCGACCTGGTAGGTCACAGCCAGCAGTGCCAGTTCTTCTTCCAGGCTCAGTTCATCGGACGATGACTCCTGGTAACCAATCATTATTCCCAGGATAACCGGCAGGCAGGCGACCGCTGCCGGACGCAGCAGTGATCGCCGCTCCGGGAACAGCCAGCGAATGAACTTATCGACAGGACTGGATGTGTTCGCCACCTGCAACTGGATTTCCCGGGCGAGCTTTGCATGGTCTGATTCCGGAACCACGAGACTCTCGAGTAACTGGTCCAGGGCAATTGTTTCCTCGACCAACGCCATGGCCTGGGGATTCGTCGATTTGAACGCCAGTGCGCTTTCTCTCTCATCTTCCGGCCAGTGATTCGGGTCGCCGCCATAGGCTTCAAGGATTTCTGTAAATCGTTGCAGGTTCATGGTTTCACCAGGATATCTTTCAGTTTCTTTCTTGATCTTCTCAGCATGGATTCCAGCGCATCGACACTGACGTCGAGTATGTCGGCAACGTCCTTGTGGGGCATCCCCTGGTAGTGAACAAGAACCAGGGCGCTGCGTTGCCTCTCATCGAGTTGCATCAGGGCCTGGCTTACCGCCTGTCCCTGCGTTGCTGACTCCAGAAACGCATCAGGTCCATGGACGACACTGCTGTCCTCGTCGCCATCAGCTTTACGGTCTCTGGTACGCCGATAGCTGTCCACAAACTGATTGTGTGCGATACGGTGCAGCCAGGTGGATAACCTGGCTTTTGACGGATCGTAACGTTGCCGGTTCGTCCACAACCGAACAAAGGTCTCCTGCACGATATCTTCCGCATCCGGGACCGATCCGGTCAAACGGGTGGCGTAGGCCATCAGCTGGGCCAGGTGATGGTCGAGAACCTGGCGGTAGGCGACATGATCCCCGGACTGCATACGAGAGATAACATGCGCTTCAAGTTCTTCGACCATCCGTATCCGGCTCGATTAGCCTTCTTCGCTATAGTCAGTTCGACCTTTCCTGTGGCCGAACCGGCCGCGACTCGGGTGTGCTGCCTTCAGCTCATCCGAAGTGAGGAATCCATCGCCATTTGTATCGATCCTGTTGAACGCCGCGTTCCGTGCTTCCTCCCGTGTGACGAACCCGTCGTTGTTTGCATCAGCAGTATCAAAGTGCTCCCGCATCTTTTCCTGCATTTCCTCATGCCGGGCCTGCATCTCTATCTGGTGGGCTTCCAGCTCGCTCTGGCTGACCGTACCATCGCCATCCGCGTCCAACCTGGCGAAGGGGCCTCGATCATGATCCTGGAATTCCTCCAGGCTGACCTGGCCATCACCATTTGCATCAATACGCTCGATGCCTCGTTTGCCAAAGGGTTTTGCGCCAGCCGCCATCGTGGTGCCAAGAAGGGTGGCGCCAAGCACGGTGGCCATTAACAGTGTTTGCTTGTGATTCATATTATTAGCTCCTTTCAGGTATCAGGTACTAGTGATACGCGGGTAGAGAAAACATCCGTCGAAAAAAGTCTAAAAAGGTTTCAGCACAACAAGAATCAGAATGGGTACAACCAGGATCAGTGCAGCTTCATTGTAGATCCGGAAGAAGAGAGAGGTCCTGAGGGGTTCATCATGTTTCATCTGCCCGATGTATCGCCAGGTCTGGAACTGGTAGGCGATAAGGCCAAGCACCAGTCCAAGTTTCGCATGCATCCAGGCGCCGGTTATCTGGTAGTAAAGCCACAGTACCAGCCCAAGGCCCAGCGCCAATACTGCCATGACATTGGAGAATCGAAAGAGTTTCTCCGCCATGGTGACCAGTCGACGGGTGTCCTCACCTGCATCTCGCCCTTCAACATAGTGTACGAGGATGCGTGGCAGGTAGAAGACGCCTGCCATCCAGGCCATAACAAAGAGGATGTGAAATGTCTTGAACCACAGCATCAGACGATATCCACCGCGCCGCCATCAACGCGTATGTTCTGCCCGTTGATGAAGGCTGCCTCCCGGCTGGCAAGGAAAAGGATGATGCCAGCTACCTCTTCTCTTGTTGCGAAACGGCCTAGCGGGTTGGGGAAATACTTTTCCGCGAGTTTCTGTTCCGCTTCTTCGAATGTCTCACCCCAGCCTTCGTTTTTAGCCTTCTCAAGGTAGCTGGCCTCTACTTCAGGTGTTCTGATCAGGCCTGGTGACACAAGGTTTGTTGTAATGCCGAGCGGCCCTGTTTCCTTTGCAAGACTTACAGTGAGCGTGGCAAGCGCACCCTTGGCAGCATAGTAGTGCGGCATGATTCGGTTCGGGCGGGTGGAACCGATCGTACCAAGGTTGATGATTCGACCGCCACGGGGCATCAAAGGAAGTACCCCCTGGGTCAGCCGCACGATAGACAGGGTGTTAATGTTGTAGAGCTCAATCCAGTCTTCGCTTGTGGTGTTGTCCCAGTTACCACGGCGCGCTTCCCCGTAGTTGTTCACCAGGATATCCAGGTGGTCTGCGTGCGATCGGAACTGGGTGGTGACAGACTCTGCACCTTGATCACAGGTGATGTCTCCCCAGAGTGCGGTGCCAGCACCTGATTCATCAACTGCCTTTTGTGAGTCACCCTCGGTATTGCTGTGGAAGAAGACATCAGCTCCCTGGTCGAGGAACATATTTGCGATGATGTTGCCTGTGCCACGGTTGCTGCCGGTGACCAGCACCGTTTTGTTTTCGAGGTCCAGTTTCACGTTTTCACCTATACTGCGCGGTCTTTCACGGAGTGGATTGGCCAGTGGCCGAGATTAACATAGTTTGGTTTCTAGCCGTCGTTGTGGTTGGTGTTCTGGTTCAGACGCTCACCGGTTTTGCCATGGGGCTGATCATCATGGTGGGGGTGGCTTTGTTCTCGATCGCGGACATCGCGTTTGCTGCTGCCGTTGTAAGCTTTATTTCCCTGGTTAATGCGCTGGTGGCTATGCGCAAGGGTCGCCATCACGTCGATTGGCAGCTTGCTGGCTGGATGCTGGCAGGCTTAGTTCCGGCGATGGGGCTGGGACTGTTCCTGCTGACCTACCTTTCAGAAAATTACTACGAACTGCTCAGGTTGTTGCTAGGAGTCGTTGTGATTCTTGCCGGTGCTAGCCTGATGGCATCTCCCAGGCCGTTCGAGGCGCGCTCAGGCAATGGTTCATACTTCGCCTTTGGTGCCGTCGGAGGTGTGCTCGCCGGTATGTACAGCGTTGGCGGTCCTCCGATCGCATACTTTGCCTATCGCCAGCCAATGTCGATAAACACCGTCAGGTTTTCCCTGTTGGCGATTATTGCGGGTTCCACTGTGGTTCGATCATTTATGGTGCTGTTTTCCGGGCAGATGACCCTGGCAATGGTGACGACCAGTGCAATCGCCATTCCACTGGTCATCGTCGTTACGCTGATTGCGAGCCGCTACATGCAACTGGTTCCCGACAGGATAATCAGGGTGATGGTGTTCCTGGTGCTTATTCTTGCGGGCGGAAGCCTTATTGCTGATTCACTAGGACTTTTCCATCCATAACGTGTCCCAGTACTTCTTAAACTTGTAACCAACTTCCGTCAGTATTCCCCTGTCCTGGAAACCGAACCTGCGATGCAATTCGACGCTTGCATCGTTGGGTAACGCGATGATGCCGTAGTACCGGTGAACATCAGTCTGCCCGAGACTATCAAGCAGGTGCTGGTACAGCCTTGTGCCGTGACCTTTGCCGGTGCGACGATGATCCAGGTAGATGGTGGTTTCTACCGAGAGATCATAGGCCGGTTTGTATCGAAACTGGCTGCTTGATGCATATCCAATAATGTCGCCGTCGTCGATGCCAACGAACAGACGATGTCGCGGATTCCTGTTGTAAGCCGTGATCCATTGTTCCCGGTTGGCACGGTCAACAGGCTCCAGGTCGAAGGTGATGTGAGTTTCCCGGACGTAGTGGTTGTAGATGTCTGCGAGTTGCTGAGCGTCGTCAGACGTTGCTTCCCGAATGATCAGTTCGTTTGTCATCTGTTGATATTACCTCATGCGTTTGGCTGTCAAACATTGGATAATGCGCCCATCGTCCTTTAACTCGCTGCTGTATGAGTGACTTTGAAGATATCAGGCCTTACCACGATCATGAGGTGAGTGACGCCCTGGCTAAACTGGCGGCTGATCCTGAGCTTATCGACTTCCTGTCGGGGTGGCTGGCACCCCGAACCAACAAATTCTTTCCGGGCCTGGTGCGGGCGGGTATCGCCTGGTACCTGAGGCGTTCGGTTAAAGGTGTTAATGACATAGCCGGTTTCCAGAACATTGTTGCTGGCTATGCGCGCAAACTGGTGCGCGAGGGAACCGCGGAGTTTTTATACGAGGGGTTCGAGAATCTCGAGCCTGGCAAGGCTTACCTGTTTATCAGTAACCATCGCGACATCGCCGGCGATTCCATGCTGCTCGACTATGCCCTGTACCTGAACAACCTGGAAACGGTGCGCATCGCCATTGGCGACAATCTTGTGCAGCGGGATTTTGCGACTTCCCTGATGAGATTGAACAAGGGATTTTTTATCAAGCGATCCGTGGAAGGCCCGCGCAAGGCTTATGCAGCTTTGCTGCAATCTTCGCAGTACATCAGACACTCTATCGATACAGGGCACTCCATCTGGATTGCGCAAAGTGAAGGGCGCAGCAAAGACGGTATGGATGTGACGGACCCTGCCATCATCAAAATGTTTGTTCTGGGTGATCGTAAGAAGCCATTGTCTGATGCGATTCGTGAGTTACACATTGTTCCGTTGTCCATCTCCTACGAGTTTGATCCTTGTGATGTCCTGAAAGCGACAGAGTTGGGTCGAATTGCGAAGGAGGGACACTACGAAAAACCACCGGGTGAAGATCTGCTGTCGCTGGTGCGTGGACTGAGCGGCAGGAAAGGCAGGGTCATCCTTCGGTTTGGTGAAGAGCTTTCGGGAGAGTTCGAAACGCCTGAAGAAGTTGCAGCAGAGGTCGATCGCCAGATCATGGCAAATCTGGAGTTGTTCCCGGTGAACTACTGGGCGCTTGCCAAAATCCAGGGAGGAGGTGATTCAGTTGTCTCTAAAAAAGATGCTCTGTTGTTGACCCAGCGCCTTAAAAACTGCCCCCCTGAATATCGAAACTTCTGGCTCCAGATGTACGCCAATCCAGTTCTGAATCGTGAGCGGATACTTGGGGAAGCCTCAGTCGAACACGGTGATTGATGGTGCCTCGATGGCGGCCCACTGCTCTCTCAGTTCCAGGATATGATCTGACCAATACTTCTGCGTATTGAAGAACGGGAATGCCCGCGGGAAAGCCGGATCATCCCAGCGCCGTGCCAGCCAGGCCGCGTGATACATCATGCGCAGGGTTCGAAGGGGCTCAATCAACATCAGTTCGCTTAAATTGAAATCCCGGAAGTCCCGATAACCACGCAGGATATGTGACATCTGGACAGACCTTGCTTCCTCGTCACCGGACAGCAGCATCCAGAGGTCCTGGACAGCCGGCCCCATCCGAGAATCGTCGAAGTCCACGAAGTGCGGCTGATCATCCCGCCAAAGCACGTTGCCCATGTGGCAGTCGGCATGCACGCGGAGATAACGCGGTTGGCTAATGCTCATCCTGTCTTCGATCAGTTCCAGCAGGGGGGCGGAAACCGATGTATACGCCTCGCGCAGTTCGTCCGGGATGAAGTCATTGTCGAGCAGGAAAGTACGGGCGTTTTTCCCGTATTCCTCGATACTGATGGATGGGCGATACCTGAAAGCATCCCCTGCACCGACGTTATGCAGGCGGGCTATGAACCGACCGAGAACTTCCAGGCAATCCAGGTCATCGACGGCTGGTGCCCGACCGCCGCGTCGCGGAAAGAGCGCAATTTCAAAACCGTTGTACTGAAAACGGGTTTTGCCGGAGATTTTAAGGGGCGCGACAACCGACAGATCGTGTTCTGCGAGTTCGAGTGTGAAGTCATGCTCCTCCTGTATCTGATCTGGTGTCCAGCGGTTCGGTCGGTAGATTTTTGCAATCAGCGGATCATCCTCCTCGATACCAACCTGGTAGACACGGTTTTCGTAACTGTTGAGTTCCAGTATTCGTGCATCGCAATGAAAACCCTGGCTTTCGATGGCATCCATGATGAAGTCAGGGGTCAACCTGGAGAAGGGGTGGCTGTCAGCGCTCATGATCAATCATCAGGGCAACACCCTTTATCTGTGCGAAGACATGATCGCCTTCTTTCAATGAAAGGTCGTCAATTGATTTACGCGTGACCCGCGCCATCAATACCTGGTTGCCGGCTCTGAGTCTCACAAGTGCGCCGGGTTCATTGCTGGTGCTCGTGATGGACTCAACGAGGCACTCGATCACGTTAAGGATGCTGCTTGATACCGCGCGCTCCCGTGTGATGCTGACATCCCTGGCAGGGATTTTTACACGGACCTGGTCATCAATGTCGAATTCGGGTGCGCTGACGATCAAAGGTTGGCCTTCCAGCTCAAGGTGGGTCAGATGGTACTTGTCGTCGTGATCACGAACCCTGCAGCTGACAATCGCCGCGGCATCACCCCCTGTGGTCGCGCCTTCGCTGGTGGCGAAATTGATGACGTCAACCTCCTGCAGAACCCTGCCATCGCTGATTTCGACAACACGGTCCGCCAGGTAGAGCACCTCGTCGAGTGAGTGGCTGACAAAGATAGCGGGTATATCAAGCATCTGGTGAATACGTTGCAGGTACGGCAGGATTCTGGCCTTCGCCGACTGATCAATGGACCCAAGTGGTTCATCCATCAGCAGCAGTGCCGGGTGTGATAAGAGGCTGCGCGCAATGGCAACCCTTTGCTGTTCACCGCCGGACAACTGCTCCGGGTACTTGTGGAGTAGGTTGCTGATTTCCAGAACATCAATAATTTCCTGCCTGCTGAGTCCCGTGGATGAATGGCTGCGCTGCTCCGCGTAGGTGAGGTTACGGTCTGCGGTCATATTCGGGAAAAGGTTCAGGTGCTGGAACACGTACCCCACTCGCCTCTGGTGAGCGGGAACAAAGATCTGCGAGTCCTGCCAGGTCTCGCCGTTAAAGAAAACGCTTACGCCCGATTCGTGATCCAGTCCGGCGATAATCCTGAGGATGGAAGTTTTTCCGGACCCGGATGCACCAAACAGTGCGGTGACTTCCCGATCGGGAAACGTCAGTTCAACGTCGAGATTAAAGTCTCCCCTGCTGACCTGGCAGTGCAGTTGCAGAGTCATGCCTGGGACCTGCGTTGCAGCTGCCAGTGCCTGTCCACGCTGTAGAGTGCAAGCAGCAGGGTGAATGAGAATACCAGTAGCCCACCCGCCAGTAGGTGGGCCCGGCCATAGTCCAGAGCTTCGACATGATCGAACAAAGCGATAGACAACACCCGGGTCTCGTCAGGGATGTTCCCGCCAATCATCAGGACAATACCGAACTCACCAACGGTATGTGCGAAGGAGAGGCAAATAGCGATGATAAACCCACGCCTGCAGAGAGGGACTGCCAGGTTAAAAAAACGATCCCAGGGGCCAGCGCCCAGGGTCGCAGCCGCCTCCATTAGTTCTCTCTGCAGGGAAGAAAATGCAATCTGCAGAGGCTGCACATAAAAGGGTAGTGAATAGATGATAGATCCCACTACCAGGCCTGGGAACGAAAAGGCGAGGGTTGTTCCGGTGGCAGATTGCCAGAGTGCTCCAGGCAGGCTATCCGGTGAGAACGCAATCAGCAGGTAGAAGCCCACTACGGTGGGCGGCAGCACAATCGGAAGTGCAACGAGCGGCTCAACCAGGTGCCGGAGGAAGCTGCTTGACCGTGAAAGCCACCAGGCAAGAGGTGTTCCCAGGGTGATCAGGCAAAGTGTGGTGATCGTTGCGAGCTTCAGCGTGATCCACAGGGAAAGGATATCCGGGTCCGTCATCATCGCTCGAATCCGTATCCGGCATCAGAAATCAGACGCTTCGCATCGCTGGTGTTCAGCCAGCTGATAAAACGAGTGGCAGATTCTGGTGCGTTATTCATGATCACGAGTTGTTGTTCGATAGGACTATGATACCTGCCCGGAACGCGCCAGTATGTTTCTGTTGGGATTTTCTGCTCGATTACCTGCGACAGTGATACGAGCCCGGCCGGGGCATTGCCGGTCTGCACAAAGGTAAAGGCCTGGGCGACGTTGTTGCCAAAGATCACCCTGGCATTGGGGTTCAGCCTGGCAAGCACCTCGGTTGCTGCCAGTCCATAGGGTGCATGCCTCGGATTTGCAATCGCGATCGATCCCTCATAACTCTTCAGGTCAGCACTTTTGCCGCGGACCCAGAATGCTAGTTGCCCGATTGCGTAGGTTTGCCTGTGACGGACCAGCGCGCGGCGCTCCAGTTCCTCCGGGCGCGCGCGGTCTGCTGCAAACAGAATGTGGAAAGGCGCGCCCTGGATGAGCTGCGCGGTCAGGGCGCCAGTTGAACCGGGAATGATTTCGATCTGTTCGGAATCCTCGGCGGGATAGTGGTTGACCAGGTTAGTCAGCGTCGCTTTAAAATTGGCGGCTACCGCCAGCCGCAGCGTCCCGGCACATGCGACCCCGGGGACTGTCAGCGACAGGATGATGGCCGCAATAACCATCACGATGACGGGGTCGCGTAACACGACTCAGCTCATGCGCTTCACGAAGTCGTCAATCAGCCAGCCGGATATAGACATCATCGCGGGCTTGTTTGGCATGTTCGTATAGTGGAACCACTGTGCATCGGCAATTTCTTCCTCCTGGATGGTGATCTCGCCGCTGTCATATTCAGCGTGAAATCCCAGCATCAGGGAGTTGGGAAACGGCCATGATTGGCTATTGTAATAGCGAAGGTTTTTTACCCGGACACCCACTTCTTCCAAGACTTCCCGGTGGACGGTTTCTTCAATGGATTCACCAGGCTCAACGAATCCGGCCAGGGTGCTGTAGAAGTTGCCACGTGCATGGGCGTTGCGGGCAAGCAGCACCTCTTCACCTCGAGTTACCAGCACAATGATTGACGGCGAAAGTCTCGGATAAAAGGCGAGGTTGCAGGAATCGCATTTTCTCGAACGATCTACAGGGGCAGTCGAAGTTTCTGACCCGCAGGCACCGCAGTAGTGATGGTGGCGATGCCACTCGACCAGTTGTTTTGCCCGTCCGATAAGATAGAACACCGGTTGTTCCACCGTCGTCAGGAACGACCAGAGAGAGTCAAACTCGTAGCCCGGAGGTTCTTCCGCATCAGGATCAACTTCCTCTGCAAACAGGGGTGTGCCACCCAGGTCACCGAGATAGTGTGTGGACAGGGGTTCGAGTCCACACCAGCGCCATTCATCCTGGGTCAACGGTCGCCAGGGATGCTGTCCGTCCACACACAGAATTTCACCATCAGAAACGACGATGTGATAACTATTGTCAGGCGAGCCCTCCGTTGCGATGCCCGGCCGGAAGTCTCTTGAGATATCTGTGTATTGCCAGTCCATGGGGGCGGACTTTATCACAGAAGGTTTTTAGGCGTCTTCGTAGAAGGCTTGATGGAACGTGAAGTTGCCGCGAACAGCCTGGTTGGTAATCAGTCGGAGCATAAAAAATTCCGCCGGTTCATTCGCCGGGCAGTGTTCGGGCGCCGGGGCAAAACCGTGGCGGCTGTAATAACTGGGATCTCCAGTGAGGATGCAGCCCGAAGCACGCAGTTTTCCGATGGCTTCGATGCCAGCTTCAATCAGTTTCCCCCCGATGCCTCGACCCTGGTGGTCTGGCGCGACCGAAATCGGGCCAAGCGCAAACCATGTGCCCTTGCCGCTGGATAGCACGGCCGGGGAGAAAGAAGCCTGTCCTACCAGGGTGTCTCCCTCCATGGCGACCAGCGAAACAACCAGTGCGCCCGCCGCACGGAGGCGGTCGATCACGTCCTGCTCGTCTCCGCCAGCGTACGGTCGACCATCGAATGCGTCTTTCGTCAGTTGCCAGATGGCGTTGCCGTCTTCGCGTTTTTCAAGTCGGATCGTCAGGTCATTCATTGAGATGAATCATACCATTAGC
>JADHNI010000016.1 GCA_016779585.1 Pseudomonadales bacterium | reverse complement strand
TAACCTGGCTTATCACGGATCTGCCGGCCGGGTCTGTAGCCAGCAAGCCGTCTTCCTGGACGTAGCGATAAGCATCAACCACACCGTTGTCGAGACCTGATAAATCGAGCTTCTGGATGCCTGCACGCTCGGAGCTGACCAGGACTTCAGTCGGTGAGATTTCGATTATCTTGTTTACCCTCAGGTTATCCATTTTCGCGTCGCTGAATATGACTTCCCATGTGCCAGCGACCCGGCGTAGTACCTGAAAACCGAGTTCAGTTCCCACGTAAATCAGGTCCGGGTTGAACATCGATTGCAGGAAGAGCCGGGCGGTAGTGCGTTCATCGACCAGTGTGATGTTGTCTCCGCGAATGTGTTTAATGGCATAGGAATCCGCCAGGAGTAGTGAATCGTCATCAAGCTTCAACAAGTCCCAGGCCTCGTAGTCGGTCCAATGACTTCGCTTGAATTGCCCGGAAGGGCTGTCACTCATGAATATCACGCTGCTGCTTAATACGTAGCTCTGGTTACCCACCTTTACGATACGTTTCACCGACCCGGCGAGGCCTGTGTTTGAATCGACTTTCCGCCATCGCGCCGGCCAGTGAACGGAATAGAATCCGAGATTGTCGACCACCAGCGTATCGCCGGTGTGTGACAGGGCGACTTCCGGGAGGAAGTCCCTGGCAACGTCGATAACATCGGTTTTTCCATTTTCGAGATTGAGGTAGATAACCTTTCCCAATTGAGTAGTTATGACAAGATGGTGGGAGTTAATTCGCCTGGCGGAGGTAATCGAACCTTTGAAGGGTAGCCTGTTCATGTCCGGTCTGGTTCGGACAACCTGGCCGTCGTACTCAAACCATTCGTCTTCCGGACTGATCCCGAGCAAATGCTCATCAAGAGCAACCAGCGACACCATAAAAATCGAGGAAAGGAACTCGGGCCCGGGTTGCAGCTGCCATTCTCCCTCCGAAAACAGGTACATGCCATTGCCGCGCCAGTGAAGGTAAGTTTTGTCGTCGAGTGTCGCGATCGGACCGAATTTACCCTCGTGCTTCCAGGCATCAGTTTCGCCGGTGTCGGGGTTAAAAAAGAAGACATGTTGCAGCGCGACGAAAAATACACCGTTGCGCTAGACTTCAAGGTGCCAGATGTCAGCGAAGAGATCTTCTCCGAGGAATTCGGAGTAGAGCATGGAGAGTTCTACGTAGCGAAACTTACCGGTGTTGTCCTGTTCCAGGTAGCCGAATGCATCGTAGCCCCCAACATAGATTCGATGCGCGCCGTCGTAAGCCAGTTATCGAACGATGTCACCGTTGCTGGTTGGGATGAGTTCCCAGTATTCACCATCGTAAACGAGCACGCCGTCGCCGTTCCCCAGGTAGATCCTGGATGAACTGTCGGTCGTGATCGCAAAATTCTGTGGATAAATGTCCAGGTCAGGACGAAACCCGGTAATCGGAGGCTTTGCAGGCGGCAGACTGGCGAAGGCTTTAACCAGGCACAGTAACAGCAGTGCAGCAAGTGAGAGTCGCACGCCAGTGAACCGCTATTCCGGTTTCTGCAGCAGCGACTCACAACCGGTGCCGTTCAGGATTCCCATAACAGAATCCTGTTCTTCCACGGACAGTTTCGAGAATTCAATCCTGAGCCACTGCAGGCACTTGGCCTGGTAGGGGAACGGGACCTGTTCCCAGGTTTTGCCTTCGACGACCGTTTCTACCTTATCGAGACCCTGGTCGATGGCTCTTGCATTGGCCAGCATAACCGGCACATAGGTGCGGCCTATTTCCTTAAGCAATGTCGTTATCGTGCCAGGCAGGTTGTCTGCGGTCAGGAACTCGCCTTTACCCCAACCGGAAAGATCTTCTGTTTTGCTGACCCAGGCATGTACCCGGGGGAACTCCCTGATGGCGACCCTTGAAGGAGTTGGATCGAACTGTGTGAGCTGGGTCAGTTGTCCATAGCAGGCAAAGTCTG
Organism: Pseudomonadales bacterium; assembly: GCA_016779585.1. Taxonomy (GTDB): domain Bacteria; phylum Pseudomonadota; class Gammaproteobacteria; order Pseudomonadales; family Azotimanducaceae; genus UBA9659. The sequence continues at coordinate 53,023 of JADHNI010000016.1, read as the reverse complement.
CCGAAGACGGTCTTGTACCCAACAGGAATGGCATGGTCTTCAGGTGTTCGTTTAACCCTGAAAGAAAGTTCCTGTAGCTGTCTTCGATCACACTGGCTGTCACGTTATTGGAACCAACCACGTACAGCCTTGATATCTGGCGTTCGGCAAATACCTTGTTCAGGTTGTTAATGGTTTCGTCGGATTGATTAACGCCGGCACGATAAAAGGGCAGGATAGATCCGGCCATGTCGATGTCGTCCTGGTAGTACCAGCGATAGTGGAACATCGCCTTGGTCAGCCATTCATCACCGTAGTCTTCCAGCAGGTAGTTCAGGAACGCGACGACGGGGTCGCCAGGGATAATCGAACGGCCGGGATATTCTTCCTCGAGTTTGCGGATAACAGGTGTGCTGTCTACCGTCGGCTCCAGGGCGCCTGTGCTGTCGCGAAAATAGATGACTGGAATCAGTCCCACTTTCGGTTCGGGTAATTCTTCTTCACCCACCTCCTGGATGAAGCGGTAAGGTATCCGCCGGTAACGCAGCACGGCGAGCATCTTGCGCGTGTAAGGTGATGCGGGGGCGCCGCGAATGGGTAGCAGGTCCCGTGCCATGTGGAAAAACTCCGGAATCTATGTGGTTAGGCAAGATAGGAATTGCGGCCTGCTGATGTCAAGCACGTTGCAGAGTTCTCAGCATCCGAAAAATCAATCCCAGCGGTCGAATCGCATGATGTCTGAAACGGGTCGGCGAGAGACCGGACCAAACTTGCCCATGGGATACCCCAGCGGGATCAGGCATAGCGCTGCGAAAGTTTCCGGCAGGTTCAATACTTTTCGAACAGCATCCTGGTCTCTTAGGGCGAGAGTGGTTGGTGCGGCACCAAGCCCGAGAGATCGGGCGGTCAGTAGAAGATTCTGAATACCCGGCCAGACGGATCCTGCACTTCGGTAGACACCGAGACCTTCAACTTTTTCCGGGTAGTCGAAACAGGCAACGATCAGTGCGGGAATCTCGTGCATGTGATCCATCTGCCAGACAACCGCGTCGAGCATACGTTTCTGCTTTTCGTTCGAGGGATTGTCCAGGTTGGGTTTGATATAAGGTTCAGCATGCAAACGGTTCAGGTCTGCGAGCTGCTTCTTTGTATCAGGGTCACGGACGACCACCCAGCGAGCATTCTGGCTGTTCGAACCGGAAGGTGCCTGGTTGGCCGCGTCAATCAGCTTGACCAGCATATCTTCCGGTACTTCATCGGATTTGATGCGGCGCATGGCTCGGCAGTTGTAAATGGCTTCTTCCAGCGTGAAGTCTCCGGACATGTTGTCTCCCTTCTTTAAAGAAAATGTTGGCGCAAAGGCTCTAGTCAAAAGTATTTTGGCAGTCCTGGCAATTCCTTTGCGCAGGCATGGGTCATTGGCTACCATGCGGGACGTCCTCGGACCCAGGATAGGCGGCAGGTAAATCAGATGAGACAGGTACAACACTACATTGATGGTGGCGGCGTCACTTTCGGTGGCGAATCCATGGAAGTTTTGAATCCCGCTACCGGGGAACCGGTTGCAACGGTGCCCTTTGCGGACTCCGAGTTGGTAGACAGGGCCGTGTCTTCCGCGAACACTGCGTTTCAAACCTGGCGTCACGTAGAACCCGCTAAGCGCGCGGGGATACTGCGTAACTATCATCGCCTGCTGAATGAACACAGTGATGAACTCTGCGCCATCATCACGGAGGAACACGGCAAGACGCTGGCAGACTCTGCCGGTGAACTGCAGCGCGGTATTGAAAATGTCGAATACGCCATGGGGATTTCTGAGCACCTTAAGGGTGAACACAGTCGACTGGCGGGTCCCGACATCGATAGCTGGAGTGAACTGGCCCCGCTGGGCGTCTGCGCCGGAATCACACCGTTCAATTTCCCTGCCATGGTTCCGATGTGGATGTTTCCGCTGGCGATCGCCTGCGGAAACACCTTTGTGTTAAAGCCGTCTGAAAAAGTACCCACTGCTGCGGTTAGACTGGCAGAGCTGTTTACTCAGGCCGGTTTGCCGGACGGTGTTTTGAATGTGGTGCAAGGTGGGCAGGCAACGGTTGAACGGATACTGCAGCATCAGGATGTAAAAGCCGTGAGTTTTGTGGGTTCAACGCCAGTTGCTCGCGCTATTTACCAGCAGGCCAGTGAACATGACAAGCGAGTGCAGGCTCTGGGTGGTGCCAAGAATCACGCGGTGATTTTGCCCGACGCTGATCTGGAGTCAGCAGCAAATGCAATCATGGGTGCGGCTTATGGTTCCTGTGGCCAGCGTTGCATGGCCCTTTCAGTGGTTGTTTCGGTGGGCGAGGGAACGGCAGACACCCTGAGGGACATCCTGGGGGAAAAAGTCGCTGCGCTGGAAATAGGACCGGGTAATGACAACCTCGATATGGGGCCAGTCAATGGCGGGGCGCAGCGGGAAAGAATTGTTGACCTGATTGAATCCGGTGTAAGCCAGGGAGCGAACCTCGTGGTGGATGGCAGGCAACATCCTGCATATCAGCAACCGGGATATTTTCTTGGCGGTAGCCTTTTTGATGAGGTTACTCCTCACATGTCGATATACCAGGAAGAGATATTTGGTCCCGTGCTTTGCCTGATGCGAGCAGACAGCGCAGCGCAGGCGCTGGAAATCGTCAACGCTAACCCGTACGGCAACGGCAGTTGCGTGTTCACGCGGGATGGTTACTCAGCACGCCAGTTTGCCTCGCAAGTTGAGGCCGGCATGGTCGGTATTAATGTGCCTTTACCGGTTCCCGTTGCCAATCACAGTTTTGGCGGCTGGAAAGGCTCCAGGTTCGGTGACCTTGCAGCCTATGGGCCGGACGGCGTTCGGTTTTATACGCAGCGGAAGACGATTACCGAGCGATGGCAATCGGCCTCCGACGGCGACAACATGAATTTCGCGTTTCCTTCAGGCAGCAATTAGCTGTCTTCTTCAGGCGGGTAGTGCAGTCCGGGAATACCCTTTTCCAGTGCCTGGTACCAGTCGGGTCGAGGCTGCACGGGTTCGTAGGGGCTCGGAACCATCTTCCTGTCTTCGTTCCACTCATGGTGGATTGGTGGTATCTGGAAAGTGCCGTTGCTGGCGTTGGTGCCACCATCGACCAGAAGGTCGACGCCGGTAATGTAGCTGGCAAGATCTGAGGCCAGGAACATCACGGCGTTGGTAACCTCCTGAACCTCACCCAGGCGCCGCATGGGCGTCCGGCTTTCAATCCACTTGTCCATACCCAGTGCTTCAAGCATGGGCCGCGTCATTTCGGTAATGATGAAGCCCGGTGACACGGCATTCACGCGAACACCGCGATCTGCCCACTCGACACCCAGCTGGTAAGTCATGTTCAGTAGCCCGCCCTTGGCGGCGCTGTAACCCATGACATTGTTCTCATTGGCGCCGCTGGCCATGATCGAGGTGATGTTAACGATGTTACCGGACCCTCGTTCGAGCATATGTCTGCCGCAGTCCCGTGCATAGTAGAAAGCACCAACGAGGTCGACAGAGAGAATGCGGTTGAAGGTTTCCGAGTCAAACTTCTCGGCGCACACACCCCGTGGATCTGCGATGCCCGCATTGTTGATCAGTACGTCAATCTGGCCCTGCTCCTCGATGCCGGTTGCAATCACCTTCCTCACGTCGTCTTCTACTGAAACATCTCCAGGCACGATCGTGACCTTGCTGCCCTTGTCTTCGCAGGCCTTAGCCACCACCTCCAGTTGCTCTGTGCTTCGCGCTGTAAGCACCAGGTTGGCCCCGGCATCAGCAAAGGCGTAGGCGAACTGCTCGCCAAGGCCGTAGCTGGCTCCGGTAATAAGAACAACTTTTCCAGTGAAATCGAACATCTTGGGCTCCTGTGGGTGTAAGGCCCCATAGTGTAATGGCATCATGTGCGTTTCAACATACAGGCAGAACACATGATTCCAGCTTCTATCTCTGAGGTGACCACGGCATGGTTATCTGATGCCCTCAAGGGTGACGTTCGGGAAATGGAGATCCAGCAGATTGGGCAGGGTGTCGGTCTGATGGGAGACATCTTCCGGGTCACACTCGAGGGCGAAGGTGTGCCGGACAGTGTTGTGGTCAAGCTGCCTTCTTCGTTTGAGGAAAACAGGACGCAGGGTGTGGCCCTTGGTATGTTCGATGCCGAGATCAGGTTTTATGCAGAACTGGCGCCGGCAGCAACAGTGGGTTTGCCCGAGATTTATTACACCGATATAGAATGCGGCACCGCAAACTTCGTTATTGTGATGCAGGACCTGAGTGGTTTGACCATGGTGGACCAGACTGCCGGCATGTCTGTTGAGCAGGCGATGGCAGCAGTGAGGGTGCTCGGACAAATTCACGCGGTCTGGTGGGATACGGTGAAGGGCGATGATATGGCCTGGATTCCTGACATGATCAGTGAGCGTATTGCCTTCGTGGATGATCTGCTGACACAGATCCTGCCTGTATTCTCTGAGGCATTTGCCGACTATCTGCCTGAAGATGGCCTCGAGGTATATCAACGCTTCAGTGGCAACTACCTGAACGTCAACAAAAAGCTCGCTGCCCGCAGTCCCTGGACACTGGTGCACCAGGATTTCCGGGTTGAGAACATGCTGTTCGGGCCCGAAGGTTCTGGCGAAGTTGTTGTGATTGATTGGCAAGGTATAGGTCGAGGTCCAGGTTCCTATGACCTTGCCTATATTCTGGGTGGGTCACTCGAAACAGACCTGCGCCGTGATCATGAGCAGGCGCTGGTTCGCGCGTATCACGAATCACTCACGTCAGCCGGAGTGAATGGTTATTCCTTGGAACAGCTCTGGCAGGATTATGCGCTCAGTCACCTCCAGGGAGGACTCGCTACTGCAATGGTGACGGGAGGTTCCATGGACCTCTCTAACGAACGTGGTGTTCAGCTCATTGCCACCATGGCGTGCCGACACGTCCAGGCAGCACTGGACCATGGCGGGCTGGCCCAGCTGAAGGAATTTTGATGTACGCAGTGGCTGAAGAAAATCAGCAAGTTTCTCTGCCTCTGCTGGGCTTCACCTTCTTGCTGGCGTTCTGCAGTATTGTCTACGAACTCCTGTTGGGACAAACGCTGTCCGCGTTTTTGGGGAACACTGTCCTCCGGTACAGTGTGACAATTGGCCTTTACATGTTTTCCATGGGTATCGGGGCCCTGCTGGCTGGTGAGCGAATTCTGGCCAGGCCCGTGTTATCCCTGCAGTTTCTTGAAATTGCGCTGGCTTTGCTGGGCGGGGTCTCGGTACCGCTGGTATTTTTCATTGACCTTCTGGATGCGCCAGCCTGGCTGCTGAGCATTGTGGCGCATCTGCTGATTATCGTTATTGGTGTACTTACCGGACTCGAAATTCCACTGTTGATTGAAGTTCGCGCTGAAGTGAAAAATGCTGCCAGCAGGATACTGGGTGTCGACTATATTGGTGCGTTCGTCGGCACCGTGGCGTTTGCGCTCTGGTTTTATCCGAAGCTCGGTATCTTTGCGACGGCGATTTTTACGGCGTCTATCAACGCGCTGGTAGGATTGTTATTGCCACTTTATGTCCGTCGATATCAGGAAGCCAGCATCAGCCAGCCCATGATGATCGTCCAGGGCATCATACTTCTTGTGCTGCTTGTGGTTTTGCTGAACTACTCGACTATTGAGGAAGCAGGAATTGAGCTTTACATCGGAAAATGATCATTGGCCCGAAGGCCGCCTGGGTATGCATTACCTGGCAGACCTGACGGGTTGTCCCGCTGAAAATATTGCGACAGTCGAGGCGATCGAACAGTCCTTTGTCGACACCCTTAAGAAACATGGTGCAACAGTTCTCGGAGTTCGCAGCCACCAGTTTGAACCTGAAGGGGCAACCGTGGTTGTGCTGCTTGCTGAATCCCACGCCAGTCTGCATACGTGGCCCGAAAGTAATGCTGCCTGTGTTGACATCTTTACGTGTGGTCCCACGCTGGATGCGGATGGCGCACTCCTGCAGCTGGCCGATATCCTTCATGCGGGGCGTACGCACCTTCGCGTGATAGAAAGAAGGGCCGGGGATGAGTGAGACCGGGAGTCCGGAGCCGCGCTCCCTGGTTCCTGTTCTTGTACTGGCGCTGATTCTTGCTGCATGCAGCATTATTTATGAGCTGCTGGCGGCCCAGGCATTGTCCCTTCTCGCGGCAAACACCGTCATCTGGTACAGCCTGGTGGTGGGTGTTTTTCTTGGGGCCATGGGTATTGGCGCATTCTTCAGCGAGAAGGTGGGGCAGCAGTCACCCTGGCGCACCTTGCTTCGGGTTGAGATCGCGCTGACGGTGCTGGGCTCACTGACGGTCCCGGCGATCAAGGCTGCTCACACGCTCTATTCCGAGATGCAGATGGGTAATGAAGTCATTGCCGGAGTCATGGTTTTTTACAGCATCGTATTTCCGGTCGTGTTTATCCTGGGAATCCTGACAGGGACGGAGTTGCCGCTTGTGATGAGGCTGGCGCGCGAGATTCGGGATGAAACTCGTGCCGCCAATCTTGCCCTTGGCTGGGATTACCTGGGTTCCCTTGTTGGAGCCATGTTGTTTCCACTGGTTATCGTGACCTCAATGGACCTGATTACCGCGGGACTGTTAATCGCCTCAATCAACTTGTTGGTAGCAATCTGGATCTGGCTGTTTCGCCTGGGTGGGGCGGCATCGATTATTGACCAGTTTACCGTCGCCGCAGTAGCGGCCTGCCTGCTGATTGCCATGGTAAACATCAGCGTTATTAATCAGTATTTCCTGCAGCGATACTATTACTACCACCGCATGGACGATGGGCTCGCCGGTCTGTTCAGTCCGCGGGCTGATTTGCCGGAGATCCGGAGAACCCGCTCTGCCTACCAGGTCATAGACCTTGTAGAGGGTATAGAACCGAGTTTCTATGCAGATTTTCTTGCGGTCTACAGCAACAAGCTGGATCGAGATCCCAACTTTCCTGTGGATCAGAAGCTTTTCCTTAATGGCGCGCTGCAGACAGATACCGGCCTGGAGGAGGTCTACCACGAGTGGTTCGCACACTTTCCCATCATCCTGAATGGCGAGGTTCCGCGGCGTGTGCTGGTGCTCGGTGGCGGTGACGGTTTCCTGGTGCGGGAGCTGCTTAAGTACCCGGGTATATCGGACATCCAGCACATTGATATCGATCCCGTGCTGATCGGATTGGCCAAAACTGACCCGGTTCTCAAGCAGGTGAACGACGATGCCTTCAGCAGCGAACGTGTAAGCACTGTAATAACCGATGGCTACCAGTACCTGCGCAGAACGGCTGAACGCTATGATGCGATCTATATCGATCTTCCGGTGCCCAACAATTACGACCTGGCGAAACTCTACAGTCGGGAATTTTACGAGTTTGTGAAACGGGCGATTGCGCCCGGCGGATTTGCGGTCTTCGATTCGTCGCAAACCTCGGCTTTGTCAGAGCGAGCAGAAGACGGTTCTCGAGAACTGCTGCCCAGAAACACCTGGCCTGTATTTGGTCACACCTTGAAGCGGGCGGGATTTGGCACCATCGTTCCCTTTTATTCAACCCTGGAGACGGATCACCCCGGGTTGCAGCGGGTGATTGATCGCAAGGGGTTCAACCTAACAACGAGCCAGTTGAAGCAGCTTGAAGAGATTCGTTCACCGGCACGGCGCGAGCTGGAACGCCGCAAGCTGCTTGCCCAATCACATGCACGACTTAAGCTGCTGACGAGCGATTATCTGCTGCAGGGTTTTGTCTTCCTGGCGCCGGATGCAAGGGAGCTTGCGCGGGAGTTTGTTGACCTGGCTGAACAACGGAACGGACTTGATCTGCATGTTCTGAATGCCAGACGCTACGAGTTGTCGTTTACGGATTATCTGGTCGTCCCGGAACAGGTCGATCCGGGTAAAGTGAACTCCATCATGCGTCCGACGCTGCCCGTCACGCCCTGGTGGCGACCCATGACCGGGTATTGACGGGGACCCTAGTCCGTCCAGGCGATAACCTGGGGCCAGAACACCTGGTGCTTATCTTTTTCCAGGGTCTCAAGTGCTTCACCCAGTGCAATTGGTTTGAACGTTGATTTACTGAGCTTGGCAAGAGGCAGCCAGACAACATCCTTCTGGTGAGGGTCAGGGTGGGGACCGTTTCTTGGTTTGTAGTCTGCTGGCACAGTGGCCCTGAAAACGAGATCGATCTTCTTTTTCATCGAGCCATCCCGCGATCTTGATTCATGTTCAAACACAAATGCGAGATCGCTCGCCTGTACCTCTGTATCTATCTCTTCAAGGCACTCACGCTTCAGCGTGTCCAACAGGTTTTCTCCGTCTTCCACGGTGCCTCCCGGCAAGGTGTAGTACTTCTTTTTCTTCCGATACTTCTTCTGGACGAGAATACTGTCATCCCTGATCACCAGGGCTTTGGCACCGGTCTTGTGCAGGTAATTCATGAGTCCGGGCGATTCCTGCCTGATGGCAGTCCGATTGTCATGCCGCCGTCGACCACCATTTCGGCGCCGGTGACGTAAACACTTTCGTCGGATGCGAGGTACACGGCCATGTTTCCGATGTCCCGCGCCGGATCTCCCATGTAGCCGATAGGCAGGCTTTGCCCCACCAGGGCTTTTGCGGCGGCCGGGTCGTCAGCCGCTGCGAAGATCGGATCCATGATGGGTGTGTCAATCACACCTGGGTGGATGGAGCTACAGCGTATTCCGATGGGCGCATTTTCAAGTGCCACGGTTTTTGTGAGTAACCGAACGCCGCCTTTACTGGCGCTGTAGGCAGCGCCGCCAAGCTGTCCCCTGAGACCAACCACTGACGACAGATTGATGATCGAACCAGCAGGACCTCCGGGGTTTCGTTTCATCCTTGCGACGCCGTGTTTGCAGCCCAGGAAGACACCGGTCAGGTTAACGTCCAGAACCTTTTGCCATTCATCCAGTGGCGTCTGGTCTACAGGACAGCTATTGAATATACCGGCGTTGTTAACGAGGATATCAAGGCGCCCGTGTTGCCCAATCACCTCCTCCAGTATCGCCTCCCAGTTCTCTTCGCTGCGGACGTCCTGCTCAATGAAGCTGGCGCCAAGCCCCTTTGCGACATCAGCGCCATCAGGATTCAGGTCCGTGATGACGGTCGTGGCTCCTTCTTCGCAGAAGCGTGTGGCGGTCCCGAGACCAAGCCCCGATGCACCTCCGGTAATAATGGCGATTTTGTTGTCGAGTCGGCCCATTTTTTCTCCTTAGAAAAAGGTTGTCTCCGGTTGGGGGTAGTCCCCGGTAAGGGTTGTCTTCTACTTTAACAGTGTTGCGCAGTCCAGTGACTCAAGCGCCGAGAACGACCGTTCAAGCACGGTATGGCCAAGCTGCCGCCCGCGTTCGTTACCCTGGTCCAGGGTGCCGCAAATGGCAATGGGTGTGATCATGGTGACCAGCAGGTTGTAACGGTAGCGCTCAAGGCACTCATCGAAACTGTAGCCCTTCACACCTTGGTCCAGCAACGTGTCGTGATACAGCCGAAGGGCATTCATTTGTGGCTCACCGTGCAGGCGGGCGTCGGCACTCTGCGAGCAGAAGTAGGCGATATCATGCGTGCCGTTGCCGCCCATTGTGTTCTGCCAGTCAAAAGCGATGATGTCCGCTGCGCCATCTTTTTCTGTCATGAACATGTTGTCGGTGCGGTAGTCGCCGTGAATGATCGTCGGTTCGCCCCCGAGCGAATTCTGAAAAAGGTCGATGTACTGTTCGGTAATCTGATGAACGATATCTGCGCGATTACCGGTAAACACCTCCGAAAAATTGTCTACGGCTGGCTGGACACCGGGTCTGAATATCGCGTCTCTTCGAAACAGAATGGATCGCATATCGATCTGGTAGAAAAGCCAGTCGAACTCGCCGGTACGCCCCCAGAAGGTCCCGTGCAGCTCCGCCGCTCGACGAAATGCGACCATCAGTTGTTCTTCCGTGCAGGAAACCAGCTGGTCACCGGCTTCGGCATCGCCCATGTCCTCCAGAACCAGCAGGAAATCCTGGGTGTCCGAATCAACTGCAGCGTATAGCCCTTCCGGCACAGGGATGGGTGTTTCATCAGCAAGGTGCAGGTAAAAATTGACCTCGTTTCGATAGAAGTTCAGTCCTTTGGAAAGCTCGCTGTTGTCGGTTCTCGCGATGCATTTGACGATGACTGTGCACTCGCGCCCTGATGCAAACGTCAGGTGGCCCCGGGCGATGGAAGACATCAATCCAACGCCTTCTCCGAGGGATCTGATGTCGGTTGCTACAACAGGCTCATCATAAAGGTGGCCTATGGTCCTGTTGGCTACGTCTGGCGTAAATTCTTCGTACTTCTCGATGACGACGTTCTGGCTGACCTGCATCTGCTGTTTTCCCTCAGGTGCGAATGCTTAAGGTGAGGTAGTATACAGGGCTGTATAAACGCGGTGAGGTGAAATATCTCAGGCTACGACTACATTATTGTCGGTGCAGGTTCTGCCGGTTGTGTCCTCGCTGAACGGCTTTCCCGGGACCCTGCTCATCGCGTGCTGGTGCTTGAGGCAGGGGGTAGCGACTATCACCCGTTTGTCACGATGCCAAAGGGTATGGCGAAACTGGTCAGGCGACCTGACTTCACCTGGACCTTCCCCGTGCGCCAACCCCGTCGCCCTGACCTGCCGGCCAATGAAGTCTGGATCCGGGGAAAATCCCTTGGCGGTTCCAGTTCCATCAACGGCATGATCTATTCGCGAGGTCACCCGGAAGACTACGAAGAGTGGAACACGCTGGGTGGTCCCGGATGGGGATGGCAGGATATGAAGCGGGTCTATCGCCAGATCGAGCGCCATGAACTGGGTCCCGCTGACCACCGGGGTGGTTCTGGTCCCTTGCCTGTGCAGACTGGCCAGTTCCGGTACGACATTGCTGAAGGTTTGATTCGGGCGGGTGAAGAATTCGGGCTGACCCGCAAGGAAGACCTGAACGACGAAACCCTCGAGGGTATCGGTTACTACAATCACAATATCCACAATGGCAAGCGCATGAGCGCTGCAAGGGTATTCCTGCGTCCTGCGATGAAACGCGACAATGTTACCGTGGTCCTTAATGCGCACGTCAGGCGTGTCATTATTGACCAGGGATTTGCGGTCGGCGTGGAGTGCGATGTTGCCGGACGCGAGGAAACCTTCAGCTGTCGAGGCGAGGTGATTCTCAGCGCCGGAACGATACTTTCCCCCAAGATCCTGCAACTTTCCGGAATAGGCCCGGCCGGGGTCCTGCAGCAGGCGGGTGTTCCGGTCGTCAGTGACAGCCCGGACGTCGGTCGACGAATGCGTGAACACCTTGGTTTTTCAATGCCCCACCGTCTGAAAAACGGCAGGGGTATTAATCACAGGTTCCGCGGCGCTGGCCTTGTTGCCAGCGTATTGCGGTATTACCTGACACGTGGTGGACCGATGGCAACCGGACCCTTTGAAGTTGGTGCTTTTGTTCGATCCATGCCGGGGGCCAACCGCCCGGATACGCAGCTTTATATGGGCGCGTTCAGCTACGAGCGCACGGAAGGAACGAGACCGGTGCAACTCAGCACGCCTGATAAGGAACCCGGTATTACGATTTACGGCCAATTGCTCAACCTGACCAGTGAAGGTGAAGTCATGATTGAGAGTGCTGACCCGGATGTGCCACCGGTGATCACGCCAAACTGGCTTCGGACGGAGTATGACCAGAAAGCGGTGATCCAGATGGTGAAAACCATGCGCCGGTTTGTCCGTGAGACTGGCGCGTCACGTTACTTTGGCGAAGAACTGATTCCTGGCGGTCATGTCAGGACAGATGCGGAAATCCTCGATGCGGTGCTTCACGGTGCAACCAGTGGCCTGCATGGCACCGGGACCTGTCGCATGGGCAGGGATCAGGGCTCTGTAGTAGACCATGAGCTGAAAGTGCGTGGTGTCAGGGGCCTTCGGGTAGCGGACTGTTCCATAATGCCCTCCCTGGTTAGTGGTAATACCAATGCACCAGCGATGGCAGTTGGCTGGCGTGCCAGCGAACTGATCCTTGGCAAGGCTGATCCCGTATAATAGCTACTCGCCCACCGACCGAACCTTCCATGCCTGCTCGCTTGTTTCGAAACGGAATCTACCTGTTGGTCCTGTTGTTCTGTACCGCCTGCGGTACGGACGAGGCCCCCGTGCGGTCAGAACGGGAGCCCGTGCGTGTGGTTGCCGAACCGATCAGGATCAATAACCAGCAAACCCGGGTAGAGGCAGTCGGTACGTCACGGGCGCTGCAATCCGTCACGCTTTACCCACCTTCCGCAGGAGAAATTGTCGCGATCAATTTCAGGCCAGGGCAGCATGTGGATAAAGGTCATGTGCTGGTGGAACTGGATCAGCGCAAGGAAAAACTGGCCGTTCAACTGGCGCAACATCGACTGTCAGAAGCAGAGCGCCTGTTTGAGCGCTATCGAAAGAGTGCTGAGACAGGGGCCACCCTGCCGACAACCCTTGACACCGCGCGCACGGAACTGGAAACCGCAAGAATTGAACTTGGCCAGGCAAACATTGCGCTTGAAGACAGGAATATCATTGCGCCCTTTGGTGGACACGTGGGTATCACCAATTTTGATCCTGGTGATCGCGTTCAAACCAATACGCCGATCACCACGCTCGACAATAGAGATGCGGTACTGGTGACTTTTGAGCTCCTGGAGCTGTTTATCGATCTGGTCGGTAAGGGGCAGGAAGTATTGATCCAGACCTGGGAACTGAATGCCAGGGTGTTTACAGGGAACATCATCGAGATTGACTCGCGCATCGACCCTGAACTCAGGACCTTCGTCGCAAGAGCCAGGGTGGAGAACGACAATGACCGGCTGCGCCCGGGCCAGAGTTTCAGGGTGACAATGAACCTGGCCGGTGAACCTTATCCCATCATGCCCGAGATCGCTGTCCAGTGGGGTGCTGACGGTGCTTTTGTCTGGAAGATCGTTGATGGCAAAGCCGAACGGGTCAGGGTGTCTGTTGTGCAACGCAAGCAGGGCAGGGTGATGGTTGAAGGCCCGCTAACCGAAAACGACGTCATTATTGTTGAAGGCGTGCAGCGCCTGCGTCCTGGCTTGCCTGTTTCCGCCAACACGGCCGTTGCGGGTGATGCTTCGGCGCCCGTCGGGATAGCGCCGGGTTAGCCTGGTGAGCGGTGATACCAGGGTGAGGGTTGATGACCTGCCCAGCCTGTCGATCAGGCGGCCGGTGCTTGTGCTGGTTGTGAATCTTCTGATCGCCCTGGCAGGTATTGCCGCAATTATGGCGATTGAAGTCCGCGAACTGCCGGATGTGGACAGGCCCATTGTCACTGTCAGAACCGTGTACCCAGGCGCTTCACCCGAGACCATGGATGCTGAAGTCATCAGCCGCATTGAAGGCGCAGTTGCCCGGGTGTCCGGGATCAAGCGTATCGAATCGTCTTCGGAGGAAACCACCGGTCGAATCCGAATCGAGTTCAGACCCGGGACAGACCTGAACAGTGCGGCTGCCGACGTTCGTGAGGCTGTGAGTCGTATATCGCGGCGCCTGCCGGAACGTGTGGAACAGGTCATTGTTGTAAAAGCAGACGATGACTCCCGCGCCATTGTTAACCTGGCAGTTGTGTCTGATCGTCTCATGGAAGACGAACTGACTCATATCGTTGAGACGGACATTATCCCGAGCTTTCTTTCCATCGACGGCGTTGCAGATGTCCAGACTTCAGGGGCGCGCCAGAAACTCCTTCGGGTCGTGGTCGATCCGCTTCGACTGACAAGTTACGGTTTATCGGTCACTGATGTTGCGGCTGTACTCAGGCAGGCTGCTTTCGATGTGCCGGCAGGCAGTTTCCGGTCAGAGGAGCAGGAGTTGCTCGTTCGTGCGGACGCAACTGTGGTCAGTGCAGAACAGGTTGAGAACATCATCATTGCAGATACGCGTCGGATCGGAGATGTGGCGAATGTCTACTTCGGGCCGGAAGATGCAACTTCCTATACCCGGCTGAACGGTCGCAATGTGATTGGACTGGGTATCGTGCGGCAGGCACAGTCCAATACCATCAGGATCTCTGATGGCGTGCAAAAAGCCGTCAAACAACTAAACCGGCGTTTTGACGATCTCGAGGTGGTTATCACAGACGACAGTGCTTCCTTTATCAGGAGCAGTGTCCGGGAAGTGCTCAAGACCCTGCTGATTACTATCGGTATTGTGATCGGCACCATCTATCTTTTCATCGGCTCGATTCGGGCAACCATTATCCCGAGCATTGCGATACCCGTTGCTCTGATCGGTACCGTGGCGGGTATCTGGATGCTTGGTTTCTCCATCAATATTCTGACGCTGCTTGCGCTGGTGCTGGCCACCGGGCTAGTTGTCGATGACGCAATCGTTGTGCTCGAGAATATCCAGAGACGCCGGGGTGAGGGTATCGGTTCCAGGGCGGCAGCGGTGCTAGGCACACGCCAGGTGTTTTTTGCCGTGGTAACCACCAGTATCGTCCTCATCTCGGTTTTTGTGCCTATCGCGTTTCTGCCAAGTACGTCCGGCCGACTGTTCCGTGAATTTGGATTCGTGTTGGCGCTGGCTGTGGGAATCTCCAGTTTTGTCGCTTTGTCGCTTGTGCCCGCAGCGGCAGCAAGACTGCCTGATACAGGTGAGCCCGGTCGTTTGCGGCTGCTCACGATTGCCATTGGTGACCGGATGCGCGAACTCTACGAAAAAGGGTTAAACATCGTGCTGCGCCATCCCGCTGCCGTGGTTGTTCTGGCCGCGGTTCTTGGGGCAGGTGCAGCATCACTTTATCCGGGGCTGGATAAGGAGCTGCTGCCGTCGGAAGATCGCAGCATGATTCGGGTGTTTGCGTCAGGACCGGATGGCGTAGGTGTACATTACATGGAACGCCAGACGCTTTTGATCGAAGACATCCTGCAGCCCTGGGTGGACAGTGGCATTGCAAAATCTACTTACGCGCTTGTCGGTAACTGGGATCCCAATCGGGTGTTTGTATCTGTACCACTGGTGGATTGGCAGGACAGGGACATTGGTCAGGGTGAAGTCATTCGCGAGATCAAGCGAGATCTTGACCAGCTTCCTGGTATTCGTGGTGCCGTTTATGCTGACAACAGTTTGAATCTTCGCCGCGGTGGCGGCGGCGGTATTGAAGTTGCGCTGGTTGGTAACGACTACAACGACATCTACGAGGCAGCCAGGGGCTTCGTTGATGCTATCGAGGAAAGTGGCGGCAACCTTTCCAATCCGCGTATTTCCTATGAACCGACCCAGCCACAACTCTCGGTGGAAATAGATCGACGTCGTGCAGCTGACCTGGGTATCGACCTGGACGATCTCGCGGGTACGCTCCGGGCGATGATTGATGGTGACGAAATCATTGAACTCAACGTGGGTGATGAGGCGATTCCAATCATCCTTGAGTCTGCTTCAGGAGATATCAACGACCCTATGGACCTGGTTAACCTTTACGTGACTGCCAAGAACGGACGCATGCTGCCGCTGTCGAGCCTGGTAACGTTAAAAGAGGAAGGTGTTGCGACAGAGTTGGATCGTCAGGCTCAGCGTCGGGCGATAGAAGTTGATATCGATGTCACGCCCGGATACCCGCTAAAATCCGCGGTAGATGAACTGCTGGCGATAGCTGATGCCTCGTTGCCGGAACATATAGACGTGATCCTTGAGGGCGAAGCCGCTGAACTTGATGAATCATCCAGGGAGGTCGCGGTGACTTATCTCATCGCAATCCTGGTGGTGTTCCTCGTGTTATGCGCCCAGTTTGAAGGATTCACGAGCGCCGTCGTGATCACGATGATCATTCCCCTTGGTGTGGCGGCGGCAGTTTTTGCGCTCTTCCTCAGCGGTACCTCTGTAAACATTTACTCCCAGATTGGCCTGGTCATGTTGATTGGGCTGATGGCAAAGAATGGTATTCTTCTGGTGGAGTTTGCGGATCAACTTCGGGACCGTGGTTATCCTCTTGTTGAAGCGATAACCGAGGGGTCCAAAGTCCGGTTTCGACCGGTAGCCATGACGCTCATGTCCACTGTGCTTGGCGGGTTGCCCCTGATCCTGGGTTCAGGTGCCGGTATTGAGGCTCGCGAATCCATTGGTTGGGTGATCTTTGGCGGGCTGGGAATAGCGGCGATTTTTACGCTGTTCCTGACGCCGGCTTTATACCTGTTGATTGCGCGTTTCTCCAAACCGCGAGTTCACGAAGAAGAACGCATGAACCGGGAACTGGCGGAGGCAGAAAGCCTGTCTTCATAACTACAAGAACACAACACCAGGAAAAAGGGGAGCAAATGCAGGTCGAGATAGTCGAGGAGTACGCCAGAACCTCAGTGGTCAGGATGACCATCCCTATCGGTCCGGCTGCTGGAAACCGAATCACCAGGAACTGAATGCCTGGGACCTTGAAGTAGAGGGTGAGTTACCTTCCGATCTCCAGGGTGTTTATATTCGCAACACCGAAAACCCGCTGCATGATTCCCTCGGTCGGTATCACCCGTTTGATGGTGATGGCATGCTGCATAGTATCTTCTTCGATGGCCAGTCGGCGCAGTACAGGAACCGATTTGTTCGTACCGACGGATTTAATGCGGAGAGAGAGGCTGGCCGCGCCCTGTGGGGTGGATTACTGGAGCGACCGGAAAAATCCGAGCGCGAGGGCTGGGGCGCTCGAACAGCGCTTAAAGATTCTTCCAGTACCGATGTTGTGATTCACCGCGGTCGAGTGGCCACAAGTTTTTACCAGTGCGGTGATGTCTACGAACTGGACCCGAAAACGCTGGAGCAGCTGGGTAAAGCTGACTGGCTGGCAGGTGTGACTCCGGGTTGGGGTGTTTCCGCACATACAAAGGTTGATGAGGCGACCGACGAACTGCTCTTCTTCAACTATTCAAAGCAGGCACCGTACATGCACTATGGTGTCGTGGATGGCCAGGGCAAACTGGTTCACTACATCCCGATTGAACTTCCGGGCCCTCGCCTGCCTCATGACATGGGTTTCACCGATAACTATGCGGTGCTGCACGACTTTCCTTTCTTCTGGGATCCAGAAGCCCTGAAACACAACGCGCATGCGGTTCGCTTCCGTACTGATATGCCTACCCGATTCGGTGTGGTGCCCAGGCGCGGTCGACCGGAAGACGTTCGCTGGTTTGAAGCAAAACCGACCTATGCGCTGCACGTCATCAACACCTATGAAGATGGTGACACCATTGTCATGGATGGATATGCACAGAAAGACCCGACACATTTTTCACTGGTTGAGACTGGCTGCCATGCATATCGCTGGCGAATGAATCTCAGGACCGGCGAGGTGACGGAAGGTCCGCTGGAAGAAGCCCTGAGTGAGTTCGGAATGATTAATCCTGCACATGCAGGAAAACCTTATCGCTTCAGCTGGGCGGTAACGTCACCACCAAAGTTCTTTGCCATGAACGGTCTGGTTCGTCTCGATGCCGAGACAGGTCACCGCCAGGAGTATCCGCTTCCTGACGGCGTATTCCTGAGTGAAAGCCCGATGGCACCCAGGCAGGGGTCAACGGCAGAAGATGACGGATATGTTGTAACGTTTCATTACGGATGTTAACTCTGACGAATCCAGCTGCTGGGTTTTTGACGCCCGGGACATTTCCACCGGACCGATCGCGAGGGTGAAACTGCCAAAACGTATCTGTGTCGGCACACACTCCTGCTGGGCAGATATCAGTAAGTTGTAATGAGCAGCAGGCAGGGCATCAGCAGTCTCGATTTCCGGGGTCGGGCGAACCTGGGCCTTGCGGTGGCGTGCCTGCTGATCCTGGGTTCGTTCGCGATCAACAATCTCGTACAGGGCAGGGTCCTGCTTGGACTGGGTTCACTGCTTATCTGTACAGCCATGATTGCCATTGGATGGTTGATCTATAACCGTCGTGACCCGGGCCTGATTTCCCTGCTGGTGATTGTGCCTGCAGTCATTGGTTTTCTGTATGTCTCTATCCAGAACCAGGGCATTATCGGTGTGCTCTGGTGTTACCCGGGAATTCTTGCCTTCTTCATCATGCTGAAGGAGCGGGTTGCGCCTCTGGCAGCGCTCGCGATGATTCTTGTCGTGGTACCCCAGGCGTGGAATGAGCTCGGCAGTGGTATCGGCCTGCGGGCCGGTGCCACCCTGGCGGCCGTCACGGTATTTACCTCCATCTTCATGTTTTCAATCATGGAAGCCCAGGAAAGACTGCAGCAGCTGGCGATTACGGATTCCCTGACAGGCCTCAACAACCGGGTCATGCTGCACGACGCACTGAACCGGGCCCTGCAGCAATTCCTGCGTTCGAAAACGCCGATGACGCTGCTGGCTATTGATATCGACCATTTCAAGGCAGTCAATGACCAGCTGGGCCATGCAGTAGGTGACGAGGTGCTCTCAGCCCTCGGGGAACTCCTGCGCGGCCGGTTCCGTAAGGTTGACCAGATTTTCAGGCTTGGAGGTGAAGAATTCTTGGTGCTGCTCAACGACACCGGCGGAGCAGAAGCCGCGCAGACAGCAGAGGACCTGAGGGCGCTGGTCGAGGTGCAACATATGCTGGATTCAAGGCCCGTGACGGTCAGCATTGGCGTGGCCTCTCTGGTTGAGGATGGCAATGTCGGGTATGTCGCCGCCTCCATAGGATTTGCCCATTATCCGTTTAATGCAGCAAACCCGAGAATGTTGACCTGGGAGCGTGTAGTAGCGCTTGCTGACCGGGCCGCCTATGTTTCCAAGCGCAACGGCGGAAATGCGTGGACGTCTTTTGTCGCCACAGAACAGGCCGGTGAAACAGATGTGATATTGCTTCGTGATCTGCCTTCCAAGGTGCTTTCTTTCGGCAAAATTGAGCTGTTCACCTCAATCGAGGGCGCGCTCGATGTGGACAGTGCCCGGCCGAAAGACGCCTGATCCCCTGTTCAAAATGTCGTGTAAACTGCAGGTTTATAAAGAAGCCGGGCAATCCCATTGACTGAAGCTGCACCCCCAGGTAACGAAACGGAAAATCAGGCAGGAGAAGAGCAACCGCCACGTCGCGGTAACCTGGTTGGTCGAGTAATTTTTTTCGTTATCACGATCGTGTGTTTCGGCTTCCTTTACTACAAACTGCATGGTGCCGCATCCCGGGAGGGTATGTCGATCGTCGACTACATGGTGCAGGTATTCGCGGCCGTGGACTGGGTGACCTGGCTCGCGGTCATGGTTGGCTACTCCATATTCTTTTTCCTGGTCGACACCCTGGTCGTTACCCGCACACTTAACTGGTTCATTACTGACATCAAGTACACGGACATTCTTCCGGTCAGGGCCAGTGCCTACATCATCTCCATCTTCAACGAACAGATTGGCAAGGGCGCCATGGCTTATTACCTGAACCGCCGTCATGAAGTACCGGGCTGGGAAGTGGGTTCAGTGATGCTGTTCATCATGTTCTGCGAGGTGTTCTACCTGATGGTCTGGGCGACGTTGGGTTATTTTTTCAGTGGTGCGTCACTGCCACCGGTCTTTGGGCTGATTCCCTGGCTGGCATTGTCCGGAGCCATTTTCCTCGTCGTCTGGATAGCTTACTTCCAGGGCTGGATACTTTCCGCGTTTGACCTGCGGGAGAAGCGAATCCTGCATGCTTTCAGACTGGCAAAACCATGGCACTACGCCATGTTTTTTGTGCTGCGCTCGCCTGCTTTACTGGCCGCCATTGGTGTTTACACCATTGCCCTCAACCTGTTTGGGGTAGAAGCGAGTCTCCTGATGATCTGGCCTTATCTTCCGGTCATCTTCTTTGCAGCAGCCGTGCCCACACCCATGCGCGCTGCGGCAATCACTTTCTGGGTAATCCTGTTTCCTGAAAACGAAGGACAGATGGCCGCGTTCGGATTTGTACAACACAACTTCTTCATCCTTTTCAACGCATTCATCGGCCTGCTGTTCTGGCGCAAGGCACAGAAGGACCTGTTCGGCGGATGAAGCTTCCCGGACTTGCCGTCTTTTTCTTCCTCTTAGGGATTGCGTCCGGCGCAGTTGCCGATTCAATCAAAAAGATCGAAACGGATGCTTTTGCCGGTGTGGTCTACCAGGCGGGAGACATTTACATTGCGGGTCAGCCGCTTGATCCAAATGCACTGAAAGAGATGCAGCATCGAGGCGTAGTGACGGTCGTCAACCTGAGAACTCCTGAGGAGATGAAGTCCCAGGGCCCCATGGCCGTTGAAAAAGAGATTGTGGAAGCAATGGACATGAACTACGTCTACCTGCCCAGCGGTGGTCCTGATTATCCCTACTCACCTGATACGGTGAAACATTTCGCCGAGGCCGTTGCGAACTCAACAGGCGGTGTACTGTTGCACTGTGCGAGTGGTCGCCGGGCCTCCGATCTGTGGGTAGCCTACCTTGCCAGCGAAAAGGGTGTTCCCCTGGAAACCGCAATTGAAATGGGGAAACAGGTAAATTTTGGCAGCCAACCCTTTGAGGCATTCTTGGGAGGCGCTGTAGAGAGGCGTTTGAAGGGAGCAGAAGCCCAGGAATAGCTGCTGACGCGGGTCTCAGAGGTACCCGTCCGCTCTTGTAATAAAATGATATAAGCATATAATCATTGCCTATATACATATAGCCAACCCTTATATGGTTCTTGTTCTACCAGGCGCATTACTTGTCGGTCTAAGTCTCGGGCTCCTTGGCTCCGGCGGGTCCATATTGACCGTGCCTATCCTGGTCTACCTGGTTGGTCAGGACGAGAAAGTCGCCATAGCGAGTTCTCTTGCGATCGTAGCCCTGATTTCGATGGTAGGTGCGGCCCAGTTTATCCAGCAGAAACTGGTTCAGTGGCGCACTGTCCTCATGTTTGGCGTTCCAGGAATCGTGGGTACCTATGCAGGTGCGGCACTGTCCGCTTATGCATCTGGTGCGCTGCAGATGCTGACGTTCGCCGTCGTCATGCTGGTGGCATCGTTTTTCATGCTGAAACCGTCCAGTCCTGAGCCGTGCATCAAGGAAACCAACATCTACAAGGTTGGTGCAGAAGGTTTTGTTGTTGGTATTGTGACTGGCTTTGTTGGTGTTGGTGGTGGGTTCCTCATTGTGCCCGCCCTGGTGCTGCTGGGCGGGCTCACCATGCAGCAGGCGATTGCAACCAGCCTGGTTATTATCACGCTCAAATCAGTAGCTGGCTTTGTGAAGTACCTGGAAGTGATCCAGGCTTCAAACCTCAGTATTGATTGGGGCGTCATTGGATTCTTCACGGTTGCCGGTATCTTCGGCAGTCTGATCGGTAGCCACTTTGCCTGCCGCGTTCCCCAGGAAAAGCTCAAAACAGGATTTGGTGCTTTTCTGGTTGTGGTTGCGCTGTTCGTGCTTTCACAGTCAGTTCCCCAGCTGATCACCTGATCCGTACATTTCCCCGGTGTGCCCCTGTCGCAAAATAGTGCGACACATTTCTGTAATAAACTCCAAGCTACCGCGTAATACCGTATAACAAACCGGGATCCAGCAAATGGCAACGAACGTCGCTTTCGATATTCTCTACCGGGAGTACTAAGTTCGTGTATTCGGGCTTTGCAGGCAGCTGCTGGGCTCCGCGCCACTTGCCGAGGATGCCGCACAGGAAACGCTTATGCGGGCCTACCGACATTTCGATCGATATGACTCAACGCAGCCCTTCTGGCAGTGGATTGCGACGATTGCCAATCGTTACTGTATTGATGTCTTGCGTAAACGAAGTCGAACGGGGGCCCTGTTTGACGATGAGCAGTTTGAGTTTGACCAGGTGTCATCAGGCAGTCCGTCACCGCCGCTCCAGCTGGCGAGTGAACAGGATGCCGATGCACTGACCCAGGCGATCCGGGGTTTACCCGATAAGTACCGCGTGCCGCTGGTGCTTGCCTATTTTCACGATGCGTCTTACGACGAAATTGCACGGGATCTTGAAATCAGTCGAAATCATGTAGGTGTGCTGCTGCTCCGGGCGAAGCAGCAACTGCGTGTTGCCCTCGAAAAAGGAGATCAGCCATGAATCACCTGACCGAACTTCAGTGTTCCATGTATGTGGATGGTGCGCTGGAATCCGCGGAACATGCCCAGGCTGCTGACCATCTCGCTGAATGTGAATCCTGCGGGACAAAAGTCGACGCCTGGCGCAATGAACGTAACCTCATCCATGCATCGGTGACTACCCTGGACGGAATCGATTTGCCGGCGGAAACCGCGCTTTAAGCGACGAATGGGTCTGCGTGAATTTGTCATGGCCAACCTGGCTACCGGGGGCTCATCTGGGTTCTTCAGTTTGTTTGGAAAACATTGTTCGGTGAACTCGCAGTTGAACTGCTGTTTACCGCGCTCTCAAGATTTTCGGTACCCGTACCGGATGGTTTCGAAGTGATGGTTGAAACCGGTCTGCTGTTTATCTCCGAGGAGGGAGTCAACATGATTACTAACTATTTCGCGTTTATTGGAGTTTCTGTTCTGGCCGTGCTGGCGCTCTGGATTGCAGTCTCTGTTCGTCGAGCGCGCGTGAATCTTCTCGCCATTGCGTCTGCGACATTGCTGGCCGGGCTGCTTGTACCCATTGATTCTATGGCGTTGGAGATGCGAACAGAAGGAACAGAAGGTTTGCTGATTACCATTGCGGAAGATGAAGTCATCAATGACACCGTGATTGCTGCCGGTGAAACCATTGTTGTTGATGGTGATGTCACAGGGGATCTGTTTGCATTCAGCCGCAGGGTTGTGGTCAACGGCGAAGTTTCAGGCAACCTCATTACCTTTGCGGAATCGATTACGATCCGGGGTGATGTCGGTGGATCACTCCTCGGCGCCAGCTCGTCACTGGAAATCGATGAGACCAGTATTGGCGGTGATCTGTGGACCTTCTCAAACAGCCTGTTTGTCAGTTCAGGTACTGAAGTAACGGGTAACTCTGTGGGGTTTGCTGAGACTATAGTGTTTTCCGGGACCGTGAAAAAAGACCTGGTGACGTTTGCTGAAATGGTCGAAGTCAGCGGTGAAGTCGGAGAGGACGCGGAGGTGTTTGCCCAATCCCTGAATCTGCTGGGTCAGTCGAAGATTGCAGGTAATGTTCGATTCAGGGGTGATGAAGAGGATTTCCAGAAGTCGGACAGCGCCTTTGTTGGCGGTGCCATTGAATTCCCCGGGTTGCCGGAAGACCTGACCCCGAGAAACCGTTACCTCACCGGTGACTACTACATCAGGCAACTGGTGCGGTTGGCTGCTGCGTTTATCGCCGGTCTTCTTTTCCTGTGGCTGGTCCCGGCAGCCCGTGATGTTGAGCTTGAGGGTGGCGTTGAGGGACTGAAGACAGCAGGAATTGGCCTGGTCGCTGTCGTCAGCATGCCGATCATAGCGGTCTTGTTTGCGATGACACTGGTGGGTTTGCCTCTCGCCATGTTAGGTATCTTCTTCTGGATAGCCCTGATCTACTTCGCCAAAATTGTGGTTGCCTACATGCTCGGATCGATGTTGCTCAGTTCGCGGGAAGAGGATGAAAACCTGGCATTGACACTCTTTGTCGGCCTGTTTGGTGTGATTGTTGCGGTCTGCCTGCCTGGGCTGGGTGGTGTGATCAATTTCCTCCTGACCATTATCGGTGTGGGAATGCTGGTTTCATTGATGCTGTCCTATACCTCCGGCAGATGATGTTAAGGAGGTTTCTCAGGTATCCGTCGAAGCGGGTTCTGTGACATGAACAGGCAGGATCACGTAAAAGGTTGATCCTTCTCCGACTTTACTCTCGACGCGAAACAGCCCGCTGTGAGCGAGGATGGTTCCGTAAACGGCGGCGAGTCCCATTCCGGTACCCTTGCCGACGTCCTTGGTCGTGAAGTAGGGCTCGAAAATCCGGTTGAGGTTCTCCTCTGGAATGCCTGGACCATTGTCAGTAATTGAAATCTGGATGTATTCACCAGGAGCTATCTCGATTTCAGAAGTGCGGATTGGCTCAGTGATTTCCATATTCTCCGTTCTGAAAGTGATAGTTCCTTCATCCTGCAGGGCATCGCACGCATTGACACCGAGGTTCAGTAAGGCGCTCTGTATGTGTGATGAGTCCGCCATAATCGTATCGTTTGAAGCATTGGCGTCTATGCGTACGGCCAGTCGACTCTTGCCGAGTTGCAGGACTGATCCCACTTCTTTGACGATGGTGTTCACACTGGTCAGGTTCAATCTCGAATTTCGTTTCCTCGAAAATGCCAGTAAGTCTGCAATCAAGTCCTCGGATCGATGACAGGATTTCAGGATGCCATCAACCAGCTTGTCGATTTCCTGATCCTCTGCATGGACGGCTTTGAGCAGATCAGCGTTTGCCTGAATGGCATGCAGCTGGTTATTGAAATCATGAGCGATACCGCCGGCCAGTTGACCAATAGACTGAAGCTTTTCCGCATGCCGTAGATCCATGAGAAGCTTCCGACGTTCATCTTCTACGTCTTTGCGTTCGTTCATCTCCTGCGTGATTCGATCGCGCATCTCATTGAAAGCCACAACAACCTGTTGAAGCTCATCGTCCTTTGGCGTGGACCGGTCAAGTTTCAATGGTTCTTTCTGCAGGGTTTCCAACGTCATGCCCTCGACATAGTCAGCCATTCTCACGACGTGTCTTGCTACCAGCACCTGGATAATCCAGAAGATCAGTAGTGACACGACAAAGGTTTTCAAAGAATTGATCGCCAGCAGGCGGATTGCTCGATCAAACAGCCTTTGCGTGATCTCATCGTGCGTTGCACCTACGATCAGTGTGCCTACCAGGATAGTTTCACCATATGAATCGACACTCAGGGGAAAACGGTGTTCCCTGATGTTCTGGTAACCACGGTCGCCGGTTTGTGTCACTACGGTCTCAAGGCCGACGTCCTCAACGATGTCCAGGTACACGATATCACTCAGCTGCAATGCGCCTTGAAGCAGCAGATCAACTTGCTCTCTATTTAGTTCGTAGAGACTGCTGGACAGTGCCGGCACGTAACTGCTTTCAATGAAAGAGACGTTCTCATCAAGCGCTTTGATATCATCCTGGTATTCAAGAAAGAGTTGTACGCCCGTTGCAACAATAGCGAAGGTTGTGCTGCAGGCAATGATCAGTACCAGCAGGCGCCTCGAAAGACCGGAGCGGTATTTACTGTCCATTTTAGGCTTCGAGGAGGGCGAATGAATCACTTCGTTGAACATCTGTCCGGCAACCCGGTAAGTATAATTTCATCCAGCAGGTTTTGTCGTGACTGTTAAAGCACTAGAATCAGGTTTGCGGATAAAGAGCCACTATCAATGCGATATCTCGGACTGCTTCTGGTGCTGGCATTAAGCAGCACTGTATATGCCGAAAACTGCACGATTAAGGTGGGTTACAAGGCAACGGGTAATTTTCACCTCATGAGACCTGCACCCGACGACTCGGGTCTATATAAAGATATTTACCTTGAGGCAACAAAAAGAATTGGCTGTACGCTCGAAATCGTAAGGGCGCCGAAGAAAAGAATTTATCTCTGGCTGGAGCATGGGGTTATTGATGTATATCCAGTCGGTAGCTTTACGGCAGAAAGAGCCGAGTAGCTGCAGTACTTTCCGGTTGGATTGGAAAGGTTTCAGAAGTATGTTGGTCTGACACCCAGGGACTACCCGGAGATCAGGGATCTTAGGCAACTGAACGAACTTGGACTTGTCTGGATGATCGAGCCAGGCAGCACGCAACGGGCCCAGGCGGAAACGCTTAACGTGCCGTTTCGTGAGGTGACAGATCTGGCCATGAAAAACGGGCTTCAGATGATCCACAGCAAACGCAATGTTTTTCTCAGGTTTGCCAGTCAGGAGATTGCCTACTTTCGCACGACCAATGACGGCTACCTGCTTGATGAAAACCGGGTGAGACAACATCCTCAGTGTTGCAATGACAAGAGTCAGCCTCTATTCATGGGATTTTCAAAGCGCTCGTCCATGATCCAGGTGTTTCCCAATGAACACTATGATGAGGCGATCGAGATTCGACCCGATAACCAGCGCACCGCATCCGTGGGTGATACTACCGCTGCCAGATTGGCAGCAGCTCTGCTGGCGATGAAAGAAGATGGCACAACTGACAGGTTGGTTGATCAGTGGGAGAGCAGGTACGATCTGTAGTGCCTGCAAGCGTTACAGAAGCGCCTGCTGCTCAATGGTTTGCATATCGATCTCTGCAATCTCGAGCGCTCGATTAAGGTTCAGAAT
Source organism: Pseudomonadales bacterium (assembly GCA_016779585.1). Taxonomy (GTDB): domain Bacteria; phylum Pseudomonadota; class Gammaproteobacteria; order Pseudomonadales; family Azotimanducaceae; genus UBA9659. The sequence continues at coordinate 26,776 of JADHNI010000016.1, read as the reverse complement.
TTTCAGCCTTCTTGATTTCACTTCAAGCACACCTTCTTCGCGCAGCTCCCGCAGTGAGCGATTCACATGTTCCGCGGTCATGCCCAGTGCTTCACCCATTTTTTCCTGGGATATCGGAAATCGGATGCTGTTCTCGTCAGTCTCCGGAACCAGGTTGCCCAGCGACTGAACGCGTACATAAAGCTGCAGTAGAAGTGATGTCAGTCTTTCCCGGGCATTTTTCTGTCCCGTCGCAAGTAACACCTGTTCCATAAAGGACATATCCCGTGCGCTGAGCATGGCCATCCGTGCAGCCAGCTCTGGGGTTTCCTTCATCATGCTGGATAGCCGCGCGCGCGGAAAAGCACAGAGCCTGCAATCGGTCAGTGCATAGGCGCCATAAGACATGTTGCCACTGAGATTGGCCTGGAAGCCGATAAAATCTCCGGGCAGTGCAAATCTTAAGACCTGCCGGCGTCCACCGGTGCTGGATTTGGTCAGCATCATCCAGCCACTGTAAAGCGTGTAGGCAAAGGGATGATCCTCGCCTTCTTCGAACAGCTGGCTTCTTGCTTCTATTCGGTACTGGTTCTCACGGTAGGTCTGTGTCCACTTGAGCTGCTCAGGGGGAATGCCCTGAAAAAGAGCGCGTTCCCTGACTGCACAGGAAACACACTGGGTCGGCGTACCCGAGGTGGCAACCAGCTGGCTTCTTTTGTGGTTCAATGTTGACCGTACCTGTCAGAAAGGTTTTAAGCTTACCTCATGTTGAGAACCAGTTTCCTGTTCCTCTTGTTTGTCGCAACCGCAGCCAGGAGTGACTGGCAGGCAGATATACCTTTGAGCTTCCAGCAAATGGATCACTACTTCCCTACACGTGTTGTGAAAGCAGGAGAAAATCCGCAGCCACTGGCACGATCCGAAAAGTCGATGCTGCCGGGTTACGAATATGCCGGCCGTCGGCGTTCAATCGAGGACTTTATTACCGATACCGACGTCAGTGGCCTGCTCGTGCTTCATCGTGGTGAAATCCTGCACGAGAGCTATCACCAGGGGGCGGGACCAGAGACTCTCTTTACTTCCTGGTCGGTTGCCAAGTCCATGACGGCGACTTTGCTGGCGTTCGCCAGGGCGGATGGCCTGATTGCGTCTTTCGAAGATTCGATCACGCAATACCTGCCAGAGCTGTCTGCGTCGGCCTACAAAAAAGTCACCATCAGGCAGGCGCTGCAGATGAGTTCAGGCGTCGCCTTTGATGAAACCTATGAGGACCCGGAGTCTGACTTCTGGGTTTTCATGAATGACTATGCAGCGCAGGGCAGGGCCAACGCTTATCTCGAGTCGACAAGCGTGGCTCATCAGCCGGGGGAGAAGTTCAACTACAACACCTCTGAAACCCAACTCCTGGGGTGGTTGATCCATCGGGTGACAGGACAAAGTGTTTCGGACTACCTGGCCCGTAAGATCTGGCAACCCCAGGGCATGGAAGCGGATGCAACCTGGTTGCTGGATGCTGAAGACGGTATGGAGATTACGGGTATAGGCGTCAATGCGATGCTTCGGGACTATGCCCGTTTTGGCCAGATGTACGTGACCGGGAGAGGTCTGCCGGAGGGCTGGGTTCAGGAAGCGACCCGTCCATCGAACCCACAGGTTGAAAACGGTGAACTCTACGAGGGTATGGAGCTGGGTTACCAGTACCAGTGGTGGAGTTTTCCTGACAACTCATTTGAAGCGCAGGGTATTCATGGCCAGTTTATCTACGTGAACCCGGCGACAGAGCTGGTGGTGGTTGTTGCCAGCGCCTGGCCTGAACCGTGGGTGTTTGACCACGAGCTGGAATTCTATGCACTGATTGAAAGCCTGAACCTGAATCTATGATTGAAGTATTTACTACGTAGAAGTTTTGATGCGCGGATTGCGCGATATTAACCGGTGGCTAAAAACTGCCTGATGCCAGGGCCACCGCCAGGCCAACCAGCAGCGCAAGATAAAAGTCGCGTGTGTAGCGAAATGACATGGCGGCGTACCAGATCGGCCAGATGTCTGCCGGGTAGTTGTCAGGCCTGGATTTCGGTGCCTCATCCATAAGCGACCTGCAGAGAGTGAACAAAGCTGGAGTTGATGCCAGGCAGACCAGAAGCCAGGGATTCCCGTCGATGACCAGTAGCAACAGCATGGCCCACTGTAAGGCCATCAAACCAAGACAGATCTGCCGGGAGCGAAGCGCGCCGGCAATGACCGGTAGGGTATGAATAGCCTTCGCGGCATCCTGGTTGCGCTTATCCATATGTTTACCGAAGATCACCAGCGTTGGGCTGATCCCTGACAGCAGTGCTATCAGGGCGACGATACCGGTCACGCCCGCACCCATGACAAAACAGGCTCCGCAGACAATCATGGGTCCCCAGACCAGTAACACGGCCAGTTCCCCGAGCCCGTAGTGCTTCAGCGGCCAGGTGTAGAACAAGACAAAGAAACTGCCTGCTATGGTGAGGTAGAGCACCGCCTCACCAGCAACCTGGTAAAGGTAGAAGGCACAGAGGATAGCAACCATGCCGGTCATCACGGTCACGGCCAGGAACAAACCTTCGCTGACCAGGCGGTCTTCCAGGACATGAACGCCATACTGGCGCCTGAAGTAATTATCGTGGTCAACACCTTGTCGATGATCGACCCAGTCATTCACCAGGTTGTTGGTGGCATGGGCAAAAGTCAGCCCGGTAAGCAGTGCAATCAAACGATCCAGGTAAAATGAGTCCTGCCCGAGGGCCAGTACTACGCCCACCAGGGCTGCGCAGATTGTCATGATCAACACGGGTGCACGAGTCATGACCAGCCATTTCTGTAGCCAGTTCATAGTTTGCCATTCGTTGTCTGAGAGGCGGGGAATCCTGCTGACCAGTTCCCCTGTTGTTGAATTCAAGTGTCTGTGCCGTTGATTAAGCTGTGGCGAAGTTTACTCCGCGGCTTTGCCATGGTTGAAGGGCTGACCCACATTCTTTAGTCTGCAATAAAACAAAAATCGGGAAAAACTGATGGAGCTCAAGGGAAAAAGAATCATTGTCACCGGATCAGCGAGAGGTATGGGTGAGGCTACCCTGCTCAACTATGTGCGCGCGGGTGCCCATGTGATTGGGATGGATGTCAGCGATGATGACGGTTGCGCCGTCGTCGAAGAAGCCAATAAAGCCGGGCCAGGTAAAGCCGAATACATGCACGTCGATATTGCCGAGAAAGACAGTGTGGAATCGACATTTGCCGAGGCCGTAAAGTTGATGGGTGGTCTTGACGTTCTGGCGCATCCTGCTGCGATCCAGAGGTCTTCTGATGCCGGTGATGTCTCGGTGGAGGACTGGGATCTGATGTTTGCCGTCAATGTTCGCGGCACCATGCTGACCAACCAGGTGGCAGCCAGGTACATGAAGGAATCCGGAGGAGGTTCGATCATCAATTTCGGTTCCATCAGTGGCCAGCGGCCGGAACCCTCGGCCGCGGCCTACTCGGCAGCAAAAGGTGCCGTGCACTCCTGGACTCGTACAGCGGCGGGTACCTGGGGCAAAGACAATATCCGGGTGAATGCAATTCTTCCTGCGATGGCAACACCCATGTACCGGGAGGCCATGGCGCTTGCTGATGAGGCGGCCCTCGAGGCCAGCTACTGGATGAATCGAAGAACCATTGCCCTGGGTGAGGAATACGGTGACCCGGACAAGGACCTGGGACCCGTGATGGTGTTCTTTGCGTCAGATGCGTCCGGTTTTATCACCGGCCAGTTGATCCCGGTAGATGGCGGCCAGACCAGCGTCCGTTAGCTAACCCACGACGCCCTGGTCAACCAGCTTCAAGATCTGCGTTGCGCTGACGCCCAGCTCTTCGAGGATCTCATTCCGCTGGGCGCTCAGACCGGGTGCCGGTGTTCGAAAGCCGGTATCCAGGCCGGAGAACCGGATGTTCCGGTTGATGGCGCGCAATTCTCCGACCACATCATCCTGGTAGGTGCTGATAATGTTTTCCGATACGACCTGTGGGTCGCTGAGGATACCGTCTTCATCCAGGACAACACCGAAAGGTACATCCGCTTCGATAAACAGGCTGACGATCTCGTCCGTGGTCTTTTCTGAAACTGCCTGCTGGATTTCCGGGAACACGTCCCTGTAGTTCATGCGAAAGCTCTGGGTATCAGAAAAACGCTCGTCGTCCAGCCAGTCATCCCGGCCCAGCGCTTTCGCGAGGCCGCGGAATTCTTCGACCGCGATGACAATGAATGTGATGAAGCCATCACTGGTGGGTAGTACCCGGTAGATGGCATAGGGGTCAGGTACGGGATAGTCCAGCTCGCCGGTAAAGGTCTGGGCCATCATCCGGTCAGGCCAGAAGAAGTACAGGCAGGACTCGAGCATTGAGACTTCAACATGCCTGCCTTCGCCGGTTTTCGACCGGTGATACAACGCCGCCGATAGCGCTTGTGCCATGGTCAGTGCGGTCACCTTGTCGCACAGCATCATCTTTATTAGTTGCGGTTCGCCGTCAAAGCTTTGTGCATTGGCGAATCCCGCGTGGGCCTGGATAACAGGATCGTAGAAGCGGCGCTCGGCGTAAGGTCCTGTTGCCCCTGCACCGCTGATTGAGCCATAAACAATTGAAGGGTTTACGGCCTTCATTGCTTCAAAGCCTATACCCAGTCGATCCACCACGCCCGGTCGGTAGTTCTGCAGGCAGACATCAGCTTTCTCTGCCAGTTTAAGAACCAGGTCGACGCCTTCTGCTGTCCGCAGGTCAATGGCAATGGATTCCTTGTTTCTGTTCAGGCCAAGGAAGAGGCTGGAAACGCTATTGCGCATCGCGCCGCCGAATCTCATGGTGTCACCGGCCATCCCTTCTACCTTGATGACGCGTGCACCCTGGTCTGCCAGGATGGCGGTGGCGAAAGGTCCTGAAATGACGCTGGTCAGGTCAAGGATGGTGATGTCTGAAAAGGGGCCGTTATTCATAATTTTCCTTCAAGCGAATGTGCCAACTTCGCTGCTGAGATCCACACCAGCGACCAGGTAGCCGCGTCGCAGATCCTTCAGGTGCCTTAACATCCATGCCTCGGCCTGATCAGCGTTCCTGTCGGCCAGGGCGGCATTGATTTCCTCCTGCGCCCTGACAATCCTGCCTCTTGGGTTGGGGAGAGCCTCAATGACCTGTTGCAGGCTGGATTCCAGCAGCATTTTCAAAGAGTGCACCATTACACCAAGGACCCGGTTACCTGTCACTTCTGCAATCGCCATCAGGTACTCAATGCCCAGGGAAACCACTTCACTGGAAGCCTCGGTTGCTGCCAGTTGTTCGGTAATTGCAGCAAGTCTCTTGCGGTCCTTTGCCTTGATTTTTTGTGCTGCAAGTCGGGCGGTACCGGGCAGGATTGCCAGGTTCGCTTCCCATACATCAATAAAGCGCACACCATGGCGGGCAAGGCCGCGGCTGGCAGTCTCTGCGGCTTTCTCGGTTTTGGGTCGCACGACGGTCAGCCGTTTACCGGATCGAACTACCAGTCCTGACTGTTCCAGGAGCCTGATGCCCTCGCGCACGGTTGAGCGTTGCACATCGAACTGGCGGCAGAGTTCCATCTCCGTGGGTACGGCATCTCCTTCTGCGAGACGGCCTGTAAGAATCTCCTCTTCCAGTGCATCAAACACCATCAGGTAGGCAGGACGTTTCTTGAGTGGCGTCAGACCCGACTTTGGATTGTTCAAGACTCAATCTCCATAATCAGGGTATCCAGCGCAACCTGGTTGTTAGCCTCAACATGGACATCTTTCACAGTCCCATCCGCTTCGGCCAGGATTTCATGCTGCATTTTCATGGCTTCCAGTACGGCGAGTCTTTGCCCCTTTGTTACCTCGTCACCTTTGCTCACAAGAACCGCCAGCAATTGCCCATGCATGGGTGCTGTGACCATCCCGTCCCCGGCGGCATCATCCAGGGCTTCTCCTGCAGCAATATCCTGGACCGTGAACTGGATGTCCGGAGTGGCAATGGTCAGAGTCTTTCCGTCGATGGCGTGGAAAATGAGCAGCTGCTTCTCATGGTTAATCTTCACCTGCAGCGTCTGTTCGGATTCGCCGAGAACGGTAATGTCACACAGGGTTTTATCCAGTTCAGTCACCCGGTAAGTGTCGGCGCTGATTGGATGAACATTCAGGATATGTTCACTGTCATCTATTCGGTAGATGAAGACGCTTTCCAGTGGCGCAGCGCTGGACCAGTTGAGCAGCTCGCTGTTGATGCCGATGGATTCAGCCAGGGCGCTTCCTGCACGCACGCGATACTGCGTCACGGCGGCCAGGGCCAGGTCCATTTGTCCGGGCGCGGCGTTGTAGCCGGCTTCACCATATTCATCCGCGATGAAGGAGGTGGTGGCGTTGCCCCTGGCGAACTCGTCCCGTTTCAGGGCGTCGATCAGGAAATCGCGATTGGTAGCCGGCCCCACCAGTGCACTGCCGGATAACGCATCAATCAGGCGATTGCGTGCCTGCTCGCGATCCCGACCGTAAGCAATGACCTTGGCCAGCATCGGGTCATAGAAAGGAGAAACTTCACCACCTGCAGCGATACCGCCATCGACCCTGATACCGGGGCCGGATGGCTCTACCCAGGCCTCAATTTTTCCGGTACTCGGCAGAAAATCGTTTGCCGGGTCTTCTGCGTACAGCCGGATTTCAATCGCGTGTCCATTCAGTTCAACGTCGTCCTGTGTAAATCCCAGGGCCTCGCCAGATGCCACCTTCAGTTGCAGCGCCACCAGGTCCAGTCCGGTAATTTCCTCGGTGACTGGATGTTCGACCTGCAGGCGGGTATTCATCTCCAGGAAATAGAATCCCATGTCTTCACCCAGAAGGAATTCAACTGTCCCAGCACCAACATAGTTGACCGTGCGTGCAGCAGCCACAGCTGCTTCCCCCATCACTTTCCTGAGTTCAGGGATCATCACGGGGCAGGGTGCTTCCTCGATGACTTTCTGGTGACGACGTTGCACCGAACAGTCACGTTCACCCAGATAGACGATATTGCCCTGGGTATCACCGAACACCTGAACTTCAACATGGCGAGGCCGGGTAATGGCTTTTTCCAGGATAAGCTCGCCGGAGCCGAACGCATTGATAGCTTCAGAGCGCGCCGCATCGATGGCCGTCTCAAGTTCACTGTCAGAGTCAACGAGACGCATTCCACGACCACCACCACCGGCGGCTGCCTTGATCATGAGCGGATACCCGATGTTTGCCGCGGCGGAAACCAGGGTTTCCAGTGACTGGTCTTCGTCCTGGTAGCCAGGAATGCAGGGCACCGCTGCCTCAATCATGGCGCGCTTGGCCCGGGCCTTGTCTCCCATCAGGTCTATTGCCTCGGAGGACGGGCCGATAAAGACTATGCCCGCTTGCTCGCAGGCTGCTGCAAAGGCAGCGTTCTCGGAAAGAAACCCGTAACCCGGGTGGATGGCATCCGCGCCTGTCTGCCTGGCGGCTTCTATAATCCGCTCCGCGGCCAGATAGGATTCGGAAACCGGTGCCGGTCCGATGTTGACGGCTTCATCTGCCAGCTTTGTATGCACCGCATCCGCGTCAGCCTCTGAATAAACCGCGACTGTCCTGATGCCCATGTCCCTGGCAGTGCGCATCACCCTGCATGCAATCTCGCCGCGGTTTGCAATGAGGAGTTTTTGTATTTTCATGTTCAACTCACTTATGGCTCTTTATGGACGGGCCACACCAAAGGTGTTTGCCTGCAGTGTTCGTTCACGGGATTCGAGGCAGGTTGCCAGGCAGAATCCCAACACCTTGCGCGTATCCCGGGGGTCAATGACACCGTGGTTCAACAATCTGCCACCGGAATAAAAGGCGCTTTCCTGCCTGGAAAAATGTTCCTCGATCTGTGCCTGCATAGTGTCGAGCTCTTCCTCGGAGAGGGGTTTGCCCCTTCTTTTCGCAGCGGCTTCATTAACCTGGCGCATCGTGCGTGCAGCTGATTCGCCCCCCATGACATTTGTCAGGGCATTGGGCCAGGAGAACAGAAAGTCCGGCTGGTACGCCATGCCGCACATACCATAGTTGCCTGCGCCAAAGCTCGCACCGACATACAGGGAAATTCTTGGAACGCGTACGTTGGTTACCGCCTGGATCATCTTGGCGCCGTGTTTGATCATGCCGGCACGTTCGGACTCCGTACCGACGATGTAACCCGTGGTGTTGTGCAGGAAGATGATGGGTGTGCGTGACTGGTCGCAAAGCTGGAAGAAATGCGTGGCCTTGTTGGCACCCTCGGGGTCTATTGGTCCGTTGTTGCCTATGATGCCGCAGGGCATCCCCATGATACTGGCCTGAACGCAGACAGTGCCTGGCCCATAACGGGACCCGACTTCCTCGAAGTCGGAGCCGTCCACAATCCGGGTCAACAGTTCGCGCACGTCATAAGGTGTCTGGTAGTTAATCGGCACAATACCGACGACATCCTCAATGTCGTGCATCGGAGCTTTGTATGACGCTGGCTCTTTCATGGATATGTGTGAGTTCCAGTTCAGCCTGCCGACGACATCCCGTGCAATTTCAATGGCATGAGCGTCATTTTCTGCGAGGTAATCGACCAGGCCCGAGACACTGGCATGCATTTCACTGCCGCCAAGTTCCCTGTCATCGACAATTTCGCCGGTAGCCGCTTTGACCAGCGCTGCGCCTGCAAGTGCAGCAAGACCGTTGTTTTTCACGCCGATCACATAGTCCGACATGCCAGGCATGTAGGCACCGCCTGCCGTTGAAGGACCGTGCAGGATCGTTACGATGGGAATACCGGCAGCACTGAGTTCAGCCAGGTTGCGGAACATTTCACCAGCCCTGACCCAGTTTTCAACGGTAAAGCGCATCAGGTCAGCCCCGGCACTTTCCACCAGGTGAACCACCGGCAGCTTCTGGCGTTTTGCGATGTCCTGGATACTCATGATCATGGCATTGGTAGTTTCAGTGTATGAACCCGCCCGTATGCCGCTGTCGTCGACCCAGGCGAGACAACGCACCCCTCGGACATAACCGATGCCTGCTATGACGTTGGCACCGGGCACACTGGTTTCCGGGTTGTCATCTTCAACCAGGTAGTTGGCAAGGCTGTGCAACTGCAGGAACGGCATGCCGGGATCCAGTAACCGGGACAGTCGTTCATGGGGTGGAATCTGGCCCCGTTCCTCGAATACCGGTTTACGTTTGTTGGAAAGATCGACGGTGCGTCGTTCCAGGTTCCTGAGTTCATCGACCAGACCGAGCATCTCGTCCCGGTTCTGCTGATATGCGGGCGAGATTGTGTTTGCCCGGGATTTGAAGACCGTCATTTCAGGTTCTCCGCGTGTCTTAGGTTTTTTTGTATGAGTTGTTGGGGTATCTCGATTGGTGTATCGAGCAGAATTTCCGCGTAACTTTTGCCCTGGGTGTCACTGCGCAGACTGGCAACGCCTCCTCCTCCCAGGACTTCATGCAGCAGGAAATTGATAGAAGCGGTCCCTGACAGGTAGAAGCGTTCTACCTTGCCGCCCCTGCCACCTTTCAGGAAATGGCTGAAAGCGTTAGCCACGGCCTGTTCGTCCAGCTGGGCCCAGATATAGGGTAGCAGCGCGGGGTTGCGCGCAATGACACCAATATTGGCGTTGTTGCCTTTGTCGCCGGACCGACCGAAGGCCAGCTGCCTGAGAGGCACCTTTGTCATATTGTCAGATGGTTCCGGTGCTTCTGGTCCCGGCAAGGAATTCTCCGGAGGCAATTCAGCGTTGGAGCCATAGATCCGGTGTTCGGTGACCTGACCATCCAAATGAACTCGAATATCCACATCGTTTTTGTCGACGAGGAATGAAAAGAGTCTTACGACGGGTGAAGGGGAGGGCCTGCCCCCTGTGTGCAGCGCCATGCCTGGCGGGGTCGCAAGGGCAAGGCCGGTGGCCTCTTTCAGCAGCACAGACAGGGCTTTCGGGTTCCTGTGTTTGGCAGATAACCTGAGCGCGGTTTCCCTGACTGCTTCGTTTCCCCCGAAGTGAACTTCACTGCCAAAAGGTTCGATCGCAACCTCACCGAAGTCATTCAGGCCCAGCACTTGCAGTTTTGCTCGAGTACGCCTGAGGGCAGCCTCGGCAAAGACCCGGGCCTTGGCCTCACTGTCTTTGCCGACAAAGTACCAGAGCGTGATGATCTTGAAACCGTCGGTATAGGTGGCGCTGGTCTTGTAAGTGGTGGTTGCCGGTTTGCCCCTGGCACCTTTCACGGAAACCCTGTCTTTACCCTCCTGTTCTATGGTCACCGCTGAGAAGTCGCAGGTCACGTCGGGCAGCAAGTACGCGCCCGGGTCCCCGATTTCATAAAGCATCTGTTCGGAAACCGTGCCGCGAGTCACCTGGCCGCCCGTGTTCTGGGGTTTTGTGATGCACAATTCACCATTGCTACTGATCTCGGCAATGGGGTAGCCGATGTTGTGCAGGTTATCTGCAACCTCGTGCCAGTCCGTGTGATTCCCGCCGGTCGCCTGTGGGCCGCATTCAATCAGGTGACCTGCAAGGCTGCCCGCCGCAAGCAGGTCCCAGTCACTGGCCCGCCAACCGAACGCATGAATGCATGCGCCGAGGGTCAGTGCGCTGTCGACGCAACGTCCGGTGATGACGATATCTGCTCCTTTGTCGAGCGCCTCAGCAATGGGAAAGCCGCCCAGGTAAGCGTTGATGCTCGCGATGTCATCTACCGCGGGGAAGTCTGCACCGGAGAACATCTCTTTTTTGCTGCTGAAGGTTGTCGCCTTGCTCACCAGGTCGTCACCGGTAATCGTTGCGACTTTAAGATTGAGACCAGCTTCTTGAATAAGCGCTTCGATCTTCGCAGCGCACTCAAGTGGATTAACGCCTCCGGCATTAGACAACAGCTTCACTTGTTGCTCCGCGATCTGTTCCAGGTTGGGAGCAATGACGTCGGTCACAAAATCAGTGGCGTACCCGGCATCAGCTGACTTTGCGCGCGCGCGAGCCAGGATCGACATGGTAATTTCTGCGAGGTAATCGAAGGCGATGTAGTCGACCTGTCCGGATGACAGCAGCTGCGGTACAGCCATGTCTGACTCGCCCCAGAAGCCGCTGCCACCGCCAATTCGGATTAGAGATTCGGAAGTCATTGGGCCTCCGCAGCAGGATGTACTGGTTGGATGGCCGCTGATTGTATGATTGTCAGACAATATGCGCAACCAGGTGAATTCCGGTGGCTGACCTGAGTCAACTAACCCCGCGATTGACGTTTTCGTTTAACCCGGTGTGCGATAGCCTGCCTGTATCGAACAAGACAAACCAGATAAAAGAGGGTGATTAAGATCATGACGGAACATGTTGATGTGTTGATCGTCGGTGCGGGAATTTCAGGTGTTGGCTCCGCTTACCACCTTCAGGAGCAGTGCCCTGACAAGAGCTATGTCATCCTGGAGATGAAAGATACTTTCGGCGGTACCTGGGAGACGCACAAGTATCCAGGAATTCGGTCTGATTCGGACCTTTACACCTTTGGTTATCGCTTCAAACCCTGGGTAGGTGAACCCATTGCCAAGGCGGACAAGATTCTTGCCTACATGAAGGAAGTTATCGAAGAGAACCATATCGACCAGCACATTCGCTATGGTCACAGGATTATCGGCTGCAGCTGGTCCAGTGACAAAAATCTCTGGACTGTGCGCGCGCTGCGACTCGATGACAACCAGGATCTTGAGTTCACCTGCAACTTCCTGTGGATGTGCCAGGGGTATTACGATCATGAAAATCCCTACCTGCCCGAGTGGCAAGGTATGGATGACTACAAGGGGCTGTTCATCCACGCGCAGCAGTGGGACCCCAGCATTGATTACACTGGCAAAAAAGTCCTGGTAATCGGTTCGGGCGCAACAGCCGCGACGGTGGTGCCCGAGTTCGCGGAAAAGGCCGAGCACGTCACCATGCTGCAACGTTCGCCAACTTACTTTTACTGCCAGGAAAACCGTAATGAACTTGCAGATCGACTGCGGGAAATTGGTATTGATGAGCCGACAATTCACCGGGTGGTTCGTGCTCAGATCATGCACGATCAGAACGTGATGACAGAACGCTGCAAGAACGAACCGGATGCCGTCTTTGAAGATCTAAAGGCGCTGATTCGTTTTTATGCCGGTGATGACTTCGAGTTTGAGCCACACTTCACGCCCAGGTACCGGGTCTGGCAGCAGCGACTGGCTTTCTGTCCGTAAGGTGATGTGTTCAAAGCAGCGGCATCGGGCAAACTCACCGTCGTGACCGACACGCTGGATACTTTTACCGAGAAAGGCGTGCGTACTGCATCCGGCGAAGAAATTGAGGCAGACATTATCTGCGCCTGTACGGGTTTCCGTTTGTCCGTGATGGGTGAGATTCCGTTTGAAGTCGACGGCAAGGCAGTCGACTGGCATGACACCATCAACTACCGCGGCATGATGTTTACCGGTGTCCCGAACCTTGTCTGGGTATTCGGCTACTTCCGTGCCAGCTGGACACTTCGCGTTGATATGCTTGGCGATTTTGTCTGTGATCTGCTTAAGCACATGGATGATATCGGCGCGAAACGTGTGGATGTTGCGCTGCGCGAGGAGGATGAAGGTATGGAGATTCTTCCCTGGATCGAGGAAGACAATTTCAACCCGAATTACCTCATGCGGGATATTGACCGTTTACCACAGCGGGGAGCCAAGCCCGAGTGGCGGCATAACCAGGACTACTGGCGAGAGCGGGATGAAATCCCTGCAACCGATCTTGATGGAGATGAGTTCCTTTACGACGGTAAACGCCGTTCTGAGACGCAGAAACTCGCAGAGAATTCCTGAGTCTGGTTTCGCAAGGAGCGGACTAGAAAGCTGTCCTGCACCAGGGTTTTGGGCGCCTGGTTTTCCTCTTGTTCTTGTGTCCGTGATGCTACCATGCGTTGAAAATGCATTGGAGTTCGGTATGCAAGGTCCAACAGGTTGTTTCTCAGGTACGTTACTCAGCGGCAAACGCGCACTGGTGACCGGGGGTGGTACAGGTATCGGTAAAGCCATAGCCCTGGAGCTGGCGCGGGCCGGTGCTGACCTGGTGCTCGCGGCCAGGAGAATCGAAGTACTGGAAGAAGCCGCGGAAGAAATTCGTTCAGAAACAGGCAGGCAGGTGGATTGCCTCCTGGTGAACATTCGAGACGTTGAAACAGTCGCAGCCCTGGCCGATGAAATCAGCAGCCGATGGGACCAGGTGGATATCCTGATAAACAATGCCGGTGGCCAGTTCGTTCAACCGGCAGAAGACTACAGCCCCAATGGCTGGCGCACCGTGATCGATCTTAACCTGAACGGTAGCTGGAATATGACCCAGGCACTGGGGAAACAGATGCTGGAAGGCCGCGGTGGCTGCATCTGTAACATCGTCGTTGCGCTGGGTAGAGGCATGCCCGGTATTGCACATACCAGCGCTGCAAGAGCGGGTATCCAGGATCTGTCACGCAGCCTTTCGTACGAATGGGGGCCCAAGGTTCGGATCAACAATATCGGTCCAGGTTCCATTGTGACCGATGCCTTTGAGAATACTTATGACGACAACGTGCTGGATGACATCGGTGAAACGCCAATGCCGCATCCGGGAACCGTGGAAGACATTGCCAATGGCGTCGTGTTTATTGTCTCGCCAGCCGGTCGATTTATTACAGGTGAAACCCTCATGGTGGACGGCGGTGTCTCCTGGTACGGCTCCAACCAGGCACTGTCCGGCGCTGATTTCAAACACCGGGGTGAAGCAGGACCGGACTGGTAGTTCGCTATTGCTCCGAATCCCACCAGGGATAGAAGGGCGGCATTTTGTTGGTGCTTCCCGTGAATGCGGGATCGCGTTTCTCAAGAAAAGACGCAACACCTTCTTTACCGTCTCCCAGGCTCGTGTAGAACATCGCAAGGGAATCCACTTCATGTGCGGTTCGTGGTGACTGGGCGGCCGAGTTGCGATACATCATCTGCCTTGCGAGTGCGATGGCAACCGGCGAGCGGTTGTTGACGATCTTCGCCGCCAGTGCGCGCGCTGCAGGCAGCAGGTCATCCGGCGCATGGACGGACCTGACCAGGCCGCCGGCATGGGCTTCCTCCGCCGTCAGGATGTCTGCTGTATAGACCCATTCCAGTGCCTGCTGCATGCCCACGATCCGCGGCAGGAACCAGGTGGAGCAGGCTTCGGGAGTGACGCCGATCTTGCCGAACACAAAACCGATCTTTGCTTTCTCTGAAGCCAGGCGGATGTCCATGCCGAGCGTCATGGTGGCGCCAATGCCCACGGCGGCGCCGTTAATAGCGCCGATGACGGGTTTGTTACATTCGTAGATGGCCAGGGTGACACGGCCACCGGTATCACGAACGCCGTTCACGATATCGTTGTTGTCGTAGCCTGAGCGAACATCTTCCAGTGATGGGCGCATGGTTTCATCCAGGCCAAACACATTGCCTCCGACGGAAAGGTCCATGCCTGCGCAGAAAGCTTTGCCGGCGCCGGTCACGATAACGCAGCCGACGTCGTCGTCTTTGCTCGCATCATTGAATACCTTAACCAGCTCGTTAGCCATTTCGACCGTGAATGCGTTCATTGACTCAGGGCGATCAAGGGTGACCTGGAGGATTCGATCCTCCAGGTGGGTGGAGATTGTCTCGTAGGTCATGGGTTACTCGATATCGAGAGGCCGGTAGAACTCTTTGCCCTCGGCCATATACTGGCCCATCAGGTTCATGAAGGTTTCGCCCGCAGAACCCTCTTCAGACAGGGTTAGGTTCTGCCGGATGAAGTTGATGCTGTCAGGGTTCAGTTCCTTGGCCATGTTCCAGTAGTGGTCAGCCTTGGCTGCCTTGCCATGATTCCTGAACAGGTTGCCAAGCCTGAACGCGGCATCAGCTTTCAGCTGGTCGTCCGTGTGCTGGCGAATATTGCCCGTCACGGTTTCAGCGGACTGGACATGTTCACTGTCAGCACCTTTTGCGACCCAGTCTTTAATGGCCGGGGAGTAGACATCATTACCAAAGGTAATGGACTGATCGCCGTCACCCATTTCATGAACCTTGGAGTAGGTGCCTTCATCAATGCGCACGATCCTGCCGTCTTCATCGATCCAGGCGGCGGAAGGTACATTTACAAAGTTGAAAATGCTGCTGATCATGTGGTCCTGGTCGATGATCTGGATGTAGGAGGGGTTGGCTGCATCAAAAATCGGACCGGCTACAGCTTCGCCTCCGGTGTCTTCAGCGACACAGATGATGACAAAATTCGGGTCGTTTACTTCTTCATATACTTGTTGCCACACGGGCACGTCGAGTTGGCATCCTCACCAGGATGACCAGGTCACGATCAGCGCCTTTTTGCCTTTGAAATCAGCCATGCGAATCACGTTGCCCTGGCGGTCTTCGATCTCAAAGTCCGGTGCCATGGCGTTAACCATCATGTTTTCGCGCTTGGCGGGTATCTCAGCAAAGCTCCAAACCCGTGACTCGATATCCGCAACATACTGCTGATCCAGCAGGTTGGCGAAGGCCGTCAGGTTGAACCACTGTCGCCCGTTCTGCTCAACCAGCAGGTCGTCTTTGATGGGAATACAAAGGTCCGCAAAGCAGGCGCCCTCGGGTTTCAGTTCGAACCCGTTAACTGCAGGCAGGTCCTCGGACCGGATCAGTAGGTCATCACCTTCTCCGGTTTCATCGAGGGTAATTTTTTTGCCCTGGTAAAGCACGGTGGTGCTTCCCTCAGGGTGTATAGGTGTGTCTTCGAAAGGATTTCGAAGCTCTGGATATGCAAAAAATGCTTCGGCCATCGGGCCTGCTCCTGTTGCGGTAGACAGACCCGTAATCCTAACGGTCTGTTGTCAGCCTGTCATCATGTGCATGGCGCCGTTACCGGCCATAACGAGCAGGCAGATGGTGCCGACCAGGAAGATCATGAACCGGACCATCACGACGTTAACCGTGGCGTGCACCACGCTGTGCACAATTCGGGAAATCACGTAGGCCCAGGCCAGGTAAAGATTCAGGCCGTCGCCCAGCCCAATCATGGCGCTGGCAATGGCAGTCGCATAGAAAGCCGTGGGCTGCTCCAGCAGGTGGTTATAGTTGTCTGCCTTCCACTGGATTTCCTTGGGCATTTTGGCGGCAAGCTCGGACGTTCGCTCCCCGGTTTCAGGTCCCCAGTTTTGTTTGGCTATGTAAGGCAGGCGGGTGGCAGCCATCCAGCACAGCATGATGATGGTCCAGATGACCAGCACAAACACTGGCAGCAGGATGGGGTTCAGGTCCCCTAACAGATCAGTCATGGCAATTGTTCTCCCTCAGTTTGCTTTCATCTTCCACAAAAAGTTGTGAATCCGCCAGTTTGTGAGCGATGCTATGATGGTCACGTAAACCAGAATCTAAGTAATCGTACACAGGGGGTACTGCCATGAGTGAAGCTACCGGCGCAGTCGACGCCAACTACAGAACGCCCGAACAGGAACAGGCAGCCAGGGGTGCGGGAACTCCTGACCCTTATGACATGCCCCTGGAAGAGATCAACCCGCTGAACGCACACCTGTTTGGTGAAAATCGCTGGCAGGAAGTGTTCGAGCGCCTGCGTGCGGAAGACCCGGTTCACTTCAATGAAATCGAGACCGCCGGTCGTTACTGGTCCATCACGAAGTACAAGGACATCAAGGCCGTTGATACCGACTGGGAACGATTTTCGTCAGCTGACGGCATTACACTCGGCTTTCGCCTGGATCGTGAAGTCCCTGAGGGTATCTTTGCCGGCAGCGAGCCACCCTTTATTGCGCAGGACCCTCCCAGCCATGATGACCAGCGCAAGACAGTGACCGGTGTTGTTGCACCCGGCAATCTGGCAAAGCTTGAACCGCTGATTCGTGAACGAACGATCAAGGTCCTGGACTCACTGCCGGATGACGAAGAGTTCGACTGGGTGGATACGGTTTCTATTGAACTCACCACCCTGATGCTGGCAACGCTTTTCGATTTCCCACTCGAAGATCGGCGCAAGCTGACGCGCTGGTCGGATGTAGTCTTTGCCATTCCGGAGCCGGGTGGCGTGGTAGAAACCCAGGAAGAGAAGCGCAACGAGTTTATTGAGTGTGTGACCTATTTTGCGAAGCTCTGGGAAGAGCGAAAGCAGAAACCCGGTGATGACCTGGTGTCCATGCTGGTGCATGGCGAGGCAACAAAAGACATGCAACCCATGGAGCACCTGGGCAACCTGCTGCTCCTGATCGTCGGCGGCAACGACACCACGCGAAATACCATGTCCGGCAGTGTTTATGCCCTGAACAAGTTTCCGAAAGAGTACGATAAGCTGATTGCCAACCCGGCCCTGATCCCGAAGATGGTGGCTGAGGTGATTCGTTGGCAGACGCCGCTTTCCTACATGCGCCGGACCGCGACACAGGATGTTGAGCTGGGTGGCAAGCTGATCAAGGAAAAAGACCAGGTGCTCATGTGGTATGTGTCTGGTAACCGCGATGAAGACGTCTTCGAAAATGCCAACGAGCTGATCATTGACCGGCCGAATTCACGTAACCATCTCGCATTTGGCTTCGGCATCCATCGCTGCATGGGCAATCGTCTTGCGGAGCTACAGCTCAGGATTCTTTGGGAAGAGATCCTTGCACGATTTGAGAAGATAGAAGTACTGGCAGAACCGGAACGGACCTTCTCATCTTTCGTAAAAGGCTATACCTACCTGCCAGTGAAGGTGAAACGTAAAGGCTGAGTGGGCCAAAAGGAAAATTAGTTATTGCGAAGCGCCCTGAGACGATACCTGAGTTTCATCTGTTTCTGTTCGATCTCTCGATACTCACGGCCGCCTCGCCTCAATGATACTTTGTCTGACTCGAGTTTACTGATTTCATCTGACAGGGCTCTGCTCAACTTTCGAGCTGCTATTGATATCTCCTCGTCACCTTCACCCAGCCAGTCGTCGGTTCGGAAAACTGACGTGGGAAGGCCCTTGCTGTTTACAAGGTTTGCGCTGGCAGGGTTTGCGGCCCAGGCGTAGCGAACTGCTACCGGTGCAGGAACCGCTTTGGAGCGAACTTCCACCGTATGCTTGTCCATGATTTCGGCATTAGCCCAGTGCCAGACCTTGTTGGATCCCGCGAGTTCGAAATGTGAAGGTTTTCCTCCGTCCCGGGAACCTTGTCCAGGACCCGGCGCATTCGATCCTGGAGCAGTGGCCAGGGGTCTTCACTTCCGGGAAGACTCACGGGTTCGCGGAAATTGGCGAGCTGAACAAAGTAGAAAGATAGCTGGTGTTGCCATCGATCTCGCCAGTCCTGGATCAATAGCGGTAGTGTCAGGTCATATGGAGTTTCACCAGTTTTAGCGTTCGCTTCACCCTGGTACCAGATGACCCCCTGTATTGAATATCCTACAAATGGATTAATCATCGAATTGAACAGCACGCCTGGACCGTTAGCTCGTTCCAGTGGGCGCTGGGGAGGGTCCGGTGGTCGCGGTGCGCTGGGTTGCCCCTCGAACCTGCTTCTCCAACGTGCCAGTTCTTTCTCATACTTCATTTTGGCAGTGACCGGCTCATAGTGCCGATCTGCGATCTCGCTGGCCTCGACCAGCATACTGGTGTCTTCTAATGTCTTTAATGCGGATCTACTGGTAAAGGCCTCAATGGGTTTTCCTCCCCAGGCGCTAACGATTATGCCGATTGGCACTTCTAGTTGTTCATTAAGAGATTTAGCAAAAAAGAATGCGACAGCGGAGCACTGTCCAGCAGTTTCAGCATTACAGTCGGACCACATTCCGGCGCTATCCAGTATTGGCACAACGGATGTCACCATGGGTGCGGTAAACAATCTAATGTTCGGGAACCTGGTTTCTGAGATGAGGTTCCGATACTTGGCAACCCGGTCCATGGCAAACACCATGTTCGACTGTCCTGAAGCAAACCAGACTTCTCCCACGAGGACGTCAACAAGAGATACCTGCTGGCCTTCTGATGAGACAGAAAGTTGCGCCCCTTTTTCATCAGCCGGACCTGTTCAGATGCCGACCCGCCAATGACCGTTCTGGTCTGCTTGCGTGACTACGGATCTGCCCTTAAACGATACATGTACCTCTGCCCCGGCGGCGGCCGTGTCCCAAATTGCAGCGTCCCGGTTTTGTTGCAGTACCATGCCAGTGCTGAAAAATCCCGGTAATTCCAGGCTGGCTAATAAGAGCTGGGGAAAAGAAAGGAACACACTAAAGGCGACGAGTCTGATAGTCATATAGGTTGAGATCAACTACTTACTGCCCGTGCCTTAGCTTTTGGACACAGAATTCCGGAGCCCGGTCCCAGGCGCAGAAGATGCGGCAAAGTTGGTGCTGAATCTCAAAGAGCTGTGCCTCCGTCCACCGGCATGATGGCCCCGGTCACGCCGCCACCCATGTCGGATGCGAGATACAGGGCCAGCCCAGATACTTCTTTAACCGTGTTGAGCCGTTTGATAGCAGCGTCCTGCGCGTAATTGTCCTTGAATTGCTCATAGGTGAGCCCCATGGACTCTGCCGCCAAAGGTCCTGTTTCTTTCATCAGGTCGGTTTCTACAGCGCCTGGGCTGATGGCATTTGAAGTGATTCCCATTTCGCCATATTCAAAAGCGACGGCCTTGGTAAATCCGTTCATCGCATGTTTGTAAGTAATGTAGTGCGACGCAGTCGCCTTGTTCGCCTGTCTTCCCTCTACCGAGGATATGTTGATGATGCGCCCCCAGTTGCGCTTACGCATGTCCTTCAGCGCTGCACGCGTTGCCCAGAAGCAGGAATGCAAGATCCAGGCGGCGGCTTCCTGCCAGGCTTCTTCCGACAGGTCTTCAACTAGGGCAAAGCCTGAAGAACCGCCGGCATTGTTCACCAGGATGTCGACCTGGCCGAACCTGTCGATCGTCTGGGCAACAAATGCCTCGACGTCCTGCTGGTTTTTTACATCTCCCGGGAAGAACGCGGTTCTCTCGTCATTACCCATCTCTTTCAGTGCCTCGGCACCTTTTTCAGGACTGCGGCCGTTCAGTGAAACAGAAGCGCCTGCCGCGAGAAAGGCCTCGGCAATACCCCTGCCGATACCACGTGTTCCGCCTGTAATGGCCGCGACTTTTCCGGTGAGATCGATGTTGTTCATGTCTTTGTCCTGTTCTTGTTATTAGTCTGCTTGAGTCCGCGTTCCTTTCCTGACCAGTTCGTGACGCGTGATTTTCCAGTCTCCTGCAATTCGTCGGTAGTCGGTCAGGTAGACTGCCCAGAGCGTCAAGGTCGTTCCGGGTTGTCCCTTCAGGTAGTGTAAGGCCTGGACGTCAGTTCTCGTCGATGCATGGTCGCCATCGATGGTGACAAGCTGTGGCCCCAGCATATGCTGGGTTGCTTCAAATGCCTCGAGTTTGCTCCTGACCTCTTCCGTCCATTTATCGGCGCCGATAACCGTGCCTCCACTGAAACCAACGATTTCTGCATCATCGGCAAAGCAGTCTCGATACATCTGCAGGTTACGATCATCAACGCCGGCTGCGTATCGCGTCAGGATGTCCTGGATCGCCAGTCGATCTTCCAGATTCGATTCAAATGCCATCGCGATCAGTCCCGCTCTTCCCTGGCTTTTTTTTGTGCCAGGGCGATGAGGTCGCCGCTAACCGAGTCGTCCCAGATAAGTTTTATCAGACTCATCAGTTCTGCTGTGCGCTGTTCCTTGTCGAATGTGATGCCGTCCTGGTGGGCGAGACCTTCCAGGGCGAATCGAGTGATATCGCGCCTGAGGTTAAACCCAGGTGCTTTCCGGTTCTCGTCCCTGGCCAGTTTTTCAGCCATGGCGCGCCTGGCGCGATCGAACGATTCCATGGCCGTACGAAAGATTGGTTCGAGTTCAGGGTCAGTTCGTGAAGCCATGGCGAGTTCAGAGAATGCGAAGAACTCTCGTGTCTGCAACTGCTCCCAGTGTGATTCCACAGACCTTTGGGGGAAATCTTTGTCTCTTGGGATGTCCCGCTGAAACTCCTCCTGTATCTCAACACGGCGCCGGGTGACATAGTTAACAACGGCTTCGATTAACACCAGTCGATTAGGGAAGTGATACAACATGGCTGCACGCGTGAGCCCGGCGTATTTGGCAACGGTGGTGGTGCTGGTGGCGTGATATCCGATGGTCGACAGGCACTCGATGGCGGCCTCGAGAATTCGTGTCCGCGTGTCCTTGGATTTCTTGAATTCGTTTTCGCCGATTCGGGTAGGATCCGGCAGATCGTCTATGTAGTTTGGGGTGGGGTTCTCGTCTTCCATCATCGTCGCAGGCTGCGTGATTGGGGAAATTCTATCAGGTTCCGCTCGCGGCATGTTTCCCGGCGAGATAGCCGAATGTCAGGGCCGGGCCGAGTGTGCCGCCACCACCGCCATAGATCATGGCCAGTGGTGCTGCCATAACGTTACCCGCGGCGTACAGTCCCTTGATTGGCTGGTTCTGCCAATTGAGCACCTGGGCATAGGCGTTGGTTTTTGGCCCGCCGTTGGTGCCCAGTACACCGGCTTCCATTTTTACGCCGTAATAGGGCGGTTGATCGAGTCTGCCGAGCGTGGACATTGGGGGCTCGAAGGATTTGTCACCCCAGTAGTTGTCATAGGTGTTGCTGCCCCGATTGAAGTCGGGGTCATGGCTTTCATCGACATGTTTGTTGAAGCGATCTACTGACTGGACCAGGCCGTCAGGATCCACGCCCAAATCAGCGGCCAGTGACTCCAGGGAGTCGGCGACCGTGAACATGTCTGAAAGATCATCTTCTGGCTTGAAGCCAAAGGCGTTGTACCTGCTGCGATAGCGCTGGTCAAAAATGAGGAAGTAGGGCAGGTTCACGTAGTTATGGGTGTTGGCGTCAAACACATGCAGGGCCATGCCGAGGGCGTTGTAGTTGGCCGCCTCATCCGCGAATCTTTTGCCGGCGCGGTTCACCATAATAGAACCCGGCAGGGTGCGTTCATGCTGACAGAGCATGTAGTTGGGTTTGGCGTCTCGATGCTGCACCTGCCATTCAAGCGCTGAGGGCATCCAGAAGGCGTTCGACATATTGCCGAGCTTGGCGCCGATATCCATCGCCATGAGCAGGCCGTCACCTTCGTTTTCCGGTACGCTGACCGGGCCGGTCATGGGGCCGCGCAGGAATGTCTGCACCAGTTCCTTGTTCCATTCGAATCCACCGGTGGCAATAACAACTCCCTTGCGAGCTTTCACATGTTGTTCACCTGATGCTGTTTCAACTGTGACCCCGATGATGCGTTCACCTTCCTTGTGCAGCTTCATGGCGCGGTGCTCGAAATGAATCGCGATGTCCCGATCCAGCACACCTCGCAGCAGGGCACCTACCAGCGCCTGGCCGCGGCCGCGACTGTCGGTCTGTTTTCTTGCTTCACGCTCTTCATCCGAAATGCCGCCAAGGTTCATGTCTTCGTGGTAACTGGTTGGGCGGGGCGGCCCGAGCTTTGGGGGGATGACCCGGGTCGCCCAGTTGCCCAGTTCAACAAAAGGAAAGACGTCATTATCGAGGGAGCGGCCGCCTTCGATGGCACCACCGGGAAAGTCGGGCTGGTAGTCAGGCAGGCCTGTGAGTGTCCTGAGTTTGACCGGTGTTTTTTCGTCGAGGAATTTCACCATCTCAGGGCCGCCGGTTAGAAATCCCTCCAACTGCTCCGGGTCCAGCTGGTCAGGCGCCAGGGAATCCAGGTAGGTGACCACATCTTCCCAGGAATCTTCCACACCGGCTTCTGCCTGGTGGTGATTGCACGGCACCCACATCATGCCGCCGGACATGGCCGTGGTTCCGCCGACCATGTTGGTTTTTTCCAGGATGACGACTTCCTCTGCGCCAAAGTCTTTTGCTGCAATGGCGGCGGTCAGGGCGGCGCCGCCGCTGCCTAGCACGACAACGTCGGCTTCGAGGTGCCAATGAATCACAGTTGCCTCACTCGAGTTTTATACAAGACTATATAAAAAACCGAGTGTTGGGTAGGTGCCCGATCCTACACAGATTTTGGTCAGGGCGAATACCAGATCGGTGATGAGTAGGCTCGATCCTGGACGGTGGTAGGTGCCTCGTCGGGTGCTTCAAAGTCGAAGAATTTTTCGTCTCTGACGGTCCAGCGTGGTGTAGGTATCTCGATAACACGGGCGTAGTAGAACGCGTCCTGGTCAGGATCGAAGTCCGGGTCAGTCCACTCGGCTTCGAGCTGGGCCTCACCGATCGAATTTGAATAGGTGGCTTCCTGCAGATTCACCGTGCTGCCAATCGGTTCTGCGCTACCTGTTTCGGGGTCGATTTTGCGATCATCCGATAATGCGACATTTTAGATTGCCTGCTGCTGTTCACCCTCGTCATCAATCCATCCTTTCATGATCTGTACTCGATCAAGGTTGGCTCCCTCGGGATCTTTCAGTGCATATACAAGGAACGTGGGGGCTCGATTCGCATCTTCATGTCTTACAAGGTCGCCACCCATGGGTACTCCCCTGGCATAGCTGTGCGCGACAAAATCAGGTGAGTAGATGGTTCCTGGCTTGTAATCCCAGCCGCCAAAGAATCGCAACCGGATGCGTGAGCCTGACGTTGCATAGACTTCCTTGCGCTCCATCGCGGTAAAAATAGCTTCACGGGTGTTTTCTATCGCCCAGACTGCCGCGAGCCCTGAAGCGCCGAGTTCCCAGTCTGCGATTAATGCGCCCGCCATGTGGCTGTCAGGTGACCTGACACCTGGCTCCGAATTTGCGAACTTGCCAAAGAAATTATCTTCAGCCGCTGTTGCCAATCCGGTGTGATCGTCCGTGCTGCCGATCATGCCGAACTTGTAAGGATTCACGCCCACATCCTGTTTTATTGCCAGTCCTCGTTGGAGGGCTGAACGTGCGTAGGAACCCGGCAACATCTCTGGGGTCGTTTCGACCGTGTTCATGATGTTGTATTTATCCCATCGCTCGAAATCAGCGAACTCATCGGTCGGTGCGAGCAGGGGATGGGTTTCGCTGTCACCTTTTATCTGGGTAACCTCAGCGACTGGCTCCCAGCGCATCCGGGTTGAGGCATAGTCCGCTGAAATTGCTTCACCGGAAAGTGTCTTCAGGTCCCACATCATACCGTTGCTAACATTGCTGTTGTGGGGAATGGCCATGACGCGACAGCCAGTCGTCTTCTCATAAAACTCCAGTGCCCGCCACAAGTCTTCGGGGTCTAGGCTCAGCTGGCTGGTATAGGGCAGCACACGTGACACGGTTGCGCTGTCATCAAGGAAAATGACGCAGCGATGCAGGTTGTTTCCGCCAGTCATGGAAGTCCATTCGTAGGCAGAAAACGTGGTGAAGGTTCCTGGATCGTTAAACTCGTCAGCGACTTTTGTTACGTCTGTCCAGATGCTGCGGCGCAGTCGCTGGGGCTCGGCGTACTTGACCGGGTCCGGTTCAAGTATGCTGTTCGGGAAATCACTCATGGTGGATTCACCCGCTTCCGAGATCTGCGTCCACCTTTTTCCCAATGATGAGTTCATCAATACGGGATTCTTGTTGTAGAACTCAAGGTAGAAGCCCAGGAATTCGGAGTGATCCGTAATTGCAAGAAAGTCCAGTGGCCGCTTCAGTTGGGCTCTCAGACCATTGCTGGTAATCACTTCTTCACCGCGTGCAAATCGATAGGCATCCACAGCGTCAAGGCCACGGTTACCCATCGAAAATGCGTCGGCTGATTTGTTGGTGTGTAAGTGCAGATCCCCAAAGAAAACATCCTTGGGGAAAGCCATCCCAACACCTGGGGAGTATTCATCTGCCAACACTGGGGGAGGAAGCAGCGACAGACAGAGTGTTACAACAAGCAGGAATGATCTGCACATACACTATACTCCCTAGAAAGAAGCGGACATCTCGACTCCGAATACACGACCTTCGTTCCACCAGCTCGCGGTAGAAAGCCCTGCAACGTTGTATACCTTGCGCTCTCGCTCATCGGTCAGGTTTCTGCCATAAGCGGAAATCCGATACTTTGCGTCAGCCCACGAGTAGGTCAGCGTTGCACTCAGGTCGTCAATGTCATCCAGGTGCCCGAACGGGGCATTGTCGGCAAACATCTCGATCTCGTCGCGCCATCGATAGGACAGAAGACCCTGCAGGTCGCCTTCACCAATCGGGATGGTGTAAGAGGTTGTCAGGCCAAATGTGTTTTCCGGTGTGTTGCGAGTCGTCAGGCCTGAGTTATCTGTGATAACCCCGTCGCCGTTAATGCCTGCCATGTAGTCATCGAATTCTGCGTCAATGTAGCCGTACGTGGCTCGCAGATACCAGGCTTCTGTGATTTGGTACTGCATCTCAAGTTCGATACCCCACATCTCAAGAGATGCGGCGTTTCTTACCACGGTTGCCACGTTGGCGAGGTTCACCGGTACAGAGATAGTCTCCTGCTTGTCTTTATAGTAAGAGAAGAAAACCGTTGGATTGAAGGTCATCCGGCCGTCCAGCAAGGTCGACTTCATACCCAGTTCGAAGCTCTCAACAAACTCAGGATCGTAAGTCGGATCAATGTTGAAGTTCGCCTGGCGACCGAAGAAACCACCACTCTTGAAGCCTTCGCTGTAGGAGCCGAAGATCATGATGTCGTCGTTGTACTCATACTTGAAGCCAAGCTTTGGCGTGATTTCGTCCCACTTGTCCTTAAACGGCGCGGGCGCGCGCATTGGTGGAATTGGGTCACCCTGGTCCGGGTGATAGGAAGTTGGACTGCCGCCGACAAAGTCTTTCTCTTCTTCCGTCCAGCGGACACCGGCTGTCAGTGTGAGCTTGTCGGTCACGCGCCAGTCGGCGGAAACGAAGGCTGCCTTGGACTCTGAATCCTGGTTCTGGCCATTGCTGTTCAATGAGGTTGGCGTCATGGGGAATGGCCAGACTCCGATACGGGACAACTGGTAATGAAGACCGCCAACGTCCCAACGCTGCTCATACTCCACATCCCAGAGGTACAGGCCGGCAATGATGTCGACGTTCTCACCGAGCTGTGATGTGACGCGGAGTTCGTGGCTCTTCTGGTGCCATTCGTTGAAGAAATCCATAGTCAGGAAGTTGGAAGGCGAACCATCAAGATGCTGCATGTTGTTCTCATCCATGTCCCGACTGCTGCCGATGTACGTCAGCAGGAAATTCTCAAACTGGTAGTTTGCGGTCACGATGAAAGTATCGTAATCGTTGTTGCTGAAGTTGGTTCCGTTTGCGAAGTTGTGATCCTCGTCATCCAGCGAACTAGAGCCACAACCGCCCGGTTCCAGTCCAATTGTTTCAAGGACACAGTTCAGGTCGCCAGGTTGATTGAGGTTGTGGTAAGCGCCCTGTTCGCTGTCATCCTTGAACTTCTCGTAGTGAAATTTAACGTCCAAGTTATCGGTCGGTTTCCAGAGAGCCGCGAAACCATAGTTCTGGATGTCATCGCCACCAACGTCACGGTCCAGTGTCGTGTTCTTGATGTAGCCATCGCTCTGGATGCTGGCACCAAAAAGTTTCAGTCCCAGTGTGTTTTCGATGATTGGCATGTTAACCACAGCTTTGAAGTCTTCACGGCCGTCCTGGCCGAGTGTGACATCAACATCGGCTCCCCATTCCATGGTGATGGGGCCGCGAATGATATTGATGAGTCCGCCGGTTGTGTTCTTGCCGAACAGTGTTCCCTGTGGGCCGCGAAGAACCTCGATGCGTTCAACGTCAAAATTCTGTAAGAGC